>NZ_BRCX01000002.1:0-416376 GCF_023708025.1 Planococcus sp. NCCP-2050
TCTGGCAAAAGCCTGATCAGTAATCTTTTGCTCGACTGCTTGCGCAGCCTTCGCAAATTCTCGTACTCGCGATAAACGCTCGTATCGAGTATTCGTTGACGTTTTGCTGTTCAGTTTTCAAGGTTCAAAGATTTAAAATTATGGAGCGGGTGAAGGGAATCGAACCCTCATCATCAGCTTGGAAGGCTGAGGTTTTACCACTAAACTACACCCGCATATCGTATTTTTATTTTAATCAAGAAAGTATGGCGCGCCCGAGAGGACTCGAACCTCTAACCGCTTGATTCGTAGTCAAGTACTCTATCCAATTGAGCTACGGGCGCAATGCGATATGGTGCGGCCGAGAAGAGTCGAACTTCCACGGGATTTCTCCCACTAGGCCCTCAACCTAGCGCGTCTGCCATTCCGCCACGACCGCCTAAAATTATTTTAGGGACAAATTCTATTATAATACATTACTAACTCGAAGTCAATAACTTTTTTCTTAACTAATTCGCCGTAGATAATAATCTCATTTGGATTGATTCGGTTGATTAAAATGGCTGGGGTACCTGGATTCGAACCAGGGCATGACGGGATCAAAACCCGTTGCCTTACCGCTTGGCTATACCCCAATAAAATGGCGGTCCCGACCGGGATCGAACCGGCGATCTCCTGCGTGACAGGCAGGCATGTTAACCGCTACACCACGGGACCATTTGGTTGCGGGGGCAGGATTTGAACCTGCGACCTCCGGGTTATGAGCCCGACGAGCTACCGAACTGCTCTACCCCGCGACAATAATATTTCATTCTTTATTAAAGTCATTCTTTCAAAACTTCTCATTAAGTATGTATTTCACAATAACATTCTATGTAAGATATTTTAAAATAAATGGTGACCCCTACGGGATTCGAACCCGTGTTACCGCCGTGAAAGGGCGGTGTCTTAACCGCTTGACCAAGGGGCCTTAATGGCTCCGAAGGTAGGACTCGAACCTACGACCATCGCATTAACAGTGCGGTGCTCTACCACTGAGCTACTTCGGAATAGTGTTGCAAGAACTGTTTAAGTACTTGTCGACTTTTCTTATTATAAAGAGGTCTTGGAGAATCGTCAACACTTTTTTTCATTTCTTTTATTATTTCAGAGAAAGCTTTCCAGAACATCTGCCGCAGCGGTACCTTTCCACATTCATCCGAATTTTCCGAACGTAATTCGTATTGCATGAAATGCATTCGTATACATAGCGTTTGCTTGAGCGAGCGGCTGGCGGGCGTTGAATGGTTGAACAAAAACGCGGAGCGCCGGTTTGCTGCAACAACTCTCGGAAATCCGCATCGCGATGCTTGTATCCCTTTCCTTCTATATGTAAATGATAATGGCAAAGTTCGTGTTTGATGATTCCTTCCAACTCTGCAAAGCCGAATGTTTCGTAGGAATTGGGATTGATCTCGATATTGTGGGACCGCAGCAAATAACGCCCGCCTGTTGTTCTTAATCGCGCATTAAAACTTCCTTCATGGACAAATGGCTTCCGAAAGACGGTATCTGAGATTTCTTTGATCAGTTCTGTCAGTTCTTTGTTGGTCATCGTAACTCCCCTATTTCGTTTATTCAAATAAAACAGCCGCTTCCATTTTAACAGGAAGCGGCTGTTTGTACATGAGTATTTCTTAACCTTACTCGGTTTGGTCTGCCGGAGGAAGCATCGTTAAAGCAATGCGCCCTTTGTCTTTCTCCACTTTGTCGACCCAGGCCGTAACAATATCTCCGACCGCGACTACATCAAGCGGATGCTTTACGAACCCTTTTTTCAATTTTGAAATATGGACAAGGCCATCTTGCTTTACGCCGATATCAACAAAAGCCCCGAAGTCCACGACATTTCGGACGGTCCCTTGGACTTCCATGCCTGGCAGCAGATCTTCCATTTTCAAAATATCATTTTTCAATAAAGGCTGGGGGAATTCATCGCGCGGATCGCGGTTCGGTTTCTTCAACGCGTCCAAAATATCTTTCAGCGTAATTTCGCCGACTCCCCATTCTTCACTGAGTTCATTCAATTGAAGCTTTTCCAACTTCTCGGATATTCCTGGATTGCCGACCGATTTCTTGTCTTCGCCGACCAATTCCAAAAGTTTTTCGGCAACGCTATAGCTTTCCGGGTGGATTCCAGTTGCATCCAAAGGATTCTTTCCTTCCGGGATCCGCAGGAAGCCGATTGCCTGTTCATAGGTTTTGGCACCTAAACGCGGAATTTTCTTCAATTGCGCACGTGATTGGAAGCGGCCATTTTCGTCGCGCATTTTGATGACGTTCTCCGCCACGGTTTTGCTCAACCCTGCTACGTACTGCAATAAAGACGAAGAAGCTGAATTGACGTTTACTCCAACTTGGTTAACCGCGGTCTCGACTACAAAAGTTAATTGATCCGCTAATTTCTTTTGCGAAACGTCATGCTGGTATTGTCCGACGCCTACTGCTTTCGGGTCAATCTTCACCAGTTCCGATAAAGGATCTTGCAGACGGCGTGCAATTGACGCAGCACTTCTTTCTTCTACTTGAAGATCCGGAAATTCAGCACGGGCAATATCTGAAGCCGAATAAACACTTGCCCCTGCCTCATTGACAATCACATAAGAAATGTCCGCTCCGGTTTCGGAGATGAAATCCGCTACGAATTGTTCTGTTTCGCGTGAAGCAGTTCCATTTCCAATCGCCATAATTTCAATCGGGTACTTTGAAGCCAGCCGCTGCATCGTTTTTTTAGCGCGCGCTTGATCATTCTTTGGCGCATGCGGATAAATCACGGCAACTTCAAGCAACTTTCCGGTTTCATCAATTACAGCCAACTTACAGCCTGTGCGGTATGCCGGGTCGACGCCGAGCACCATTTTGTTTTTCATTGGGGGCTGCAGCAATAAATTCCGCAAGTTTTCAGCGAAAATATGAATCGCTTGCGCTTCCCCTTTTTCACTTAGCTCCGTTCTGATTTCACGTTCTGCTGACGGTTGGATCAGGCGTTTGTAGCTATCTTCAATCGCCGCTTCTACAATTTCAGAAGATGGACCCGACGCTTTGATCCATTTGTTTTTCATCAATGTAATGATTCGGTCCACAGGTGGATTGACCGCTACTCTCAGCACATCTTCTTTTTCTCCGCGGTTAATCGCCAAGATGCGATGCGGTACAATTTTTTGAATGGCTTCTTCATATTCATAATACATTTCAAAAACTTGCTTTTCGTCTGCATGGTTCTTTTTAGCAGCTGTCGAAATCGTTCCATCTTTCCTCGTCATGTAGCGGACTTTTTCGCGAATATCGGCATCATCTGCAAATAGCTCCGCTAGAATATCCTGCGCGCCTTGAATCGCTTCTTCCGCAGTCGCCACTCCCGCTTCTTCGCTGACGAATTCTTTCGCTTTCTTCATCGCATCTTCGCGGGAAAAAGCCATTAGCCAATCCCCTAGCGGCTGCAGCCCCTTTTCTTTTGCAATGGTCGCTTTCGTACGGCGTTTCTGTTTGAAAGGACGATATAAATCTTCTACACGCTGCAGAACTGTCGCTTGCAGAATCGCTTTTTCCAATTCCTCGGTCATTTTCTCTTGCTCGGTAATCGAACGGATAACTTCAACTTTTCGCTGCTCCAGGTTTTGGATATATGTATAACGGTCATCGATCGCTTTAATCTGCACTTCATCAAGTGACCCTGTCGCTTCTTTTCGGTAACGTGCGATAAACGGCACGGTATTGCCGTCTTCGATCAAGTCGATAACTTGGCCGACCTGATGAGGGCGTACCCCTGTTTCTTTTGCAATCAATGCATGGATTTGCTGCATTTCCATTCCAGACACTTCCTTTCATTTCGTAAAAAGCCAGTCCATATTGTTGCTTTCATCAGCATATCGACCGCCGTTTGCTCTTCTCTATTTTAACATAGAAAAAAGAAGCCTCCTCATTTGAGTAGGCTTCCTGCTATAAACGTTGCGTCGTCTCCAGTTTCGATTGACCGCAAAATGTCGTAATATAGGCGCTCCGGAATTCCGGCTTGGCGCATCATCGCTTTTGGGTTTCTTAACTCCACTCCGTCAGAATGAATCAAGAATAAATCATCTTCTACATACGTATAGAGCTGCGTACGCAATTTTTGTGGGCGGCCGGATAAATAACCCATTACCGGCAACGGATAAATCATCTCGTTTGTCCCTTTTCGGTAAAGGTAGAAACGGATATTCCCTACGCAACTGTATTCCAAAGTCTTTTTCTTGAAATCGACTTTGAAAATCGCTACGGCAGCCCCACGTTTTTGCACCATCAATTTATTGAATCGCTGCATGAGCTCATCAATGGTTTCATGATGGTAATCTTTTAAAATCTGCGGAATGACTTGTGACGATTCGCGTGCCACAGGGCCATTCCCCAATCCATCGGCTATGGAGCAAATGAAATATTCATCCGTTAAAACAGTATGGTAACTGTCTCCAGACTCATAATTCCCTTTTTTTGCTTCATTGAAGATACAGGCCTCCACGAAACTATGCTGAATTTTCTCCACTATGAAACTCCACCAGCTGCTAAAATCGCTTCCTGCAACTTCTTAATGGCTTTTCGCTGCAATCGGGAAACGTGCATCTGCGAAATTCCTAATTTGTCTCCGGCTTCTTTTTGACTCAGCTGCTCTATGTAGGTGTATTGGATGATTTGCTTTTCACGTTCCGAAAGCACATTCATCGCATTTGCTACAAGCATGCGCTGATCTACTTTTTCATAGCCATCGTCCTCTTGTCCAACCACGTCAAATAAAGTGACTGTGCTGCCGTCGGAATCGGCTTCCAGCGAATGATCCATGGATAAGGCCTGATAGCTTTTCCCCATTTCCATCGCTTCTAGCACGTCATCTTCCTCGACATCCAAGTATTCCGCGATTTCCCAAACTTGTGGGGAACGCTGGAGTTCCCGGGTCAACACTTCAACTGTCGATTTAATCCGTGGCCCCAATTCCTTGATGCGGCGAGGCACATGGATTGCCCATGTCTTATCGCGCAAGAACCGTTTGATTTCACCGATGATAGTCGGTACGGCAAAAGCTTCAAAACTTCTGCCAAATGAAGGATCATAGCGCCGAATGGCTCCTAAAAGGCCAAGCATACCTACTTGCGCTATATCCTCATGGTAAGATTTACCATTTGAATATTTACGTGCAATTGATTCGACTAAACGTTTGTAATTCAATACAAGATTTGTTTGGGCTTCTTCATCTTCCGTCTTCTGATAAGCCTCGATCCATTCAAGCACCTGCTCTTTGGTCGGCTGATTAGGATGAGATCGTTTCGACATCCTCTTCCACCTGCTCTCCTCCAACATACTTTGTCATGAAGACTGTAACGCCTTCTTGATGATGGACTTTTACTTCATCCATTAAGGTTTCGATCAAGTACAGGCCAAGACCTCCTTCACGGAGAAACGCGCCTTCTTCTTGATCATGATAAGGGCCCACTTTCGCCTTTGTTTCTTCAAAATCGAAACTTTGCCCATGATCTGCAACCATGATTTCGATTTTATCGCTGTACAAAGCGCAGCCAATGACTACTTCGCCTTCTTCACCTTCTGTATAAGCATGTTGAACAGCATTCGTTACCGCTTCACTTGAAGCAATCTTCAAATCTTCAATATCGTCAAATGAAAAACCGATGCGGCTTGCCAAACCAGAGATTGTCAAACGTGCTACACCAACATATTGAGACTTAGCCGGCACTCTCATTTCAACATAATCGAAAGGACGCATATTAATTACCACCTTTTCCAGCGGATTCGATATCCATGATTTCGCCTAGCCCCGTAATATCGAATAGCCGTTTTAGCCGAGACGAGAGCCCTTTTAGCTTAACGTGTCCGCCTTTAGCGTTCACAGATTTATAAAATGCTACAAAAACTCCAAGCCCAGTACTATCCATATAATCAACGTCGGAAAGATCCAACACTGCTTTCAATCCTTCTTGGGTTTGAAATGCTTCTAATTTCTCCCGTAATACTGGCGCTGTATGCGCATCGATTTCTCCGCGGATAAAGCCAGTCAGGTTATTATCTATTTCCTCTAAGTTAACTTGAATATTCATCTTTTTTTGACACCCCGTTTTTCTATAATTCACAGGCATTTAAAAAAGCCATCGTAAGTGTATTTACCACAATGACTCTTCATGTAAACCTGATTAGACTTTTTTGTAAATGACTAATGTGAAATCATCTCTTAATTCCGCATTTTGCATGCGTTCGAGTTCATCGTAGACAAATTGCACAATCCGCTGGGCAGGTTCATCTTTTTTCTGGTCAATCAATGCGAAAATGACTTCCCGCTCGATAAACCCTTCATCCGTCCGGCCTTCCGTTACCCCATCGGTCATCATGATCACAAGATCATTCTTTTCCAATTTGACGGTATGCTGTTCATATGAAGCTGCTGGGGAAACACCCAGCAAGAGCCCTTTGGCATACAATTCTTCAAAACTATTCGATTTTGCACGGTATAAGATAGCCGGCTCATGCCCAGCTGAACCATAGGTAAGCGTCGAGTCATTCGAATCGTATTTCCCGTAGAACATGGAAACGAACATGGAATCGTCAATGCTCTTTTCGACTACCCGGTTGATGACCCCAAGCACTTCTTTTGGATCGGCCGGAGAATTATTCAAGCTATCCATCCCAAATTTCACCATGGACATACAAAGTGCAGCCGGCAAACCTTTGCCGATGACATCCGCAACCGCAATCCCTGCATGGCCCTCTGAATCACTGATGAAGTATATGTAATCGCCGTTCATCTTGCGCGCTGGAATCGAAAGCAATCCGATATCAAGTCCCGCTAAAGCAGGCATCGGTGTTTTCAATAAGGTTTCCTGCACGTTAGCAGCTAAATCCATTTCCACTCCCAGTTCTTCTTGCCGCTGCAAAAGACTTTGCCTTTCTTGAAGCGCTAATCCATAGTTAATCATCATTTCAATCAGAAAATCAAAGGAATGCCATACAAACTCTGGCAATTCCCCGTATATTTCCTGCATGGCCGCTTTGTGCACACTGATTACTTCTTCTGGCGAAATGTTCTCAGAAATCAATTGACGGCTAAAATTCTGGCCAACGTAGAGATTTTGCTCCGACTGTCTTTGCATATATTGGTTTAAAATTTCTTTGTATTGATTTTCAATCTTTTGAACCATTATGCGCTCCTCCTATCGAAGCCATTTTGTTGCTCTTATATCTGTCCCTTCGCCTGGAATCGTTTCGATTCTGAACTCATCCATTAAACGTTTGACACCCGGCAGCCCGGCACCAAGCCCTCCCGACGTTGAGAAACCATCTTCCATCACTTTTCTGATATCCGGAATTCCTGGTCCTTGGTCGGCGGCGATAATTAAAATCCCTTTCAGGCCGTTCTCTGTTAATTGCTGGATTTCAATTCTTCCTTGTCCAGCATACAAGTAGATATTGCGGGCAAGTTCGCTGATGGCTGTCGTGATCCGCGCTTGATCGACAGTTCCGAAGCCAAGTTCTTTTGCCACATTGCGCCCAAGTTGTCTTGCAGCGACAATATCCCATTCCGTTAAAATTTCCACCGAAGACTGGTTGCTCATTCTTAAGCCTCCAATTCCAGTTGAAGTTTATCCAAACCATTTTCTAGATCCAGTGCTGTCATAACATCTTCTAGTCGAATTCCTAACTCGATTAAAGTGATAGCAACTGCTGGTTGGATACCGGTAATAACCACTCGCGCTCCCATTAGGCTTGACATGCTAATGACGTCCCCTAAGACTTTTGCGATAAATGAATCGATAAAATCGATGGATGTCAAATCGATGACTACTCCACGAGCGCTAGTTTCGTGCAATTTCGTCAATAAATCTTCTTGAAATTGAATGGCTGTCTGATCATCAAGCTCCCATTGGATCGAAACAATCAATGTATCTCTAAGCTTTAAAATTGGAATTCGAAAATTCATTGTTCATCAACCTCCACTATTTTACGATTTGTCCATGCCATCGCCTGCTCTACTCCGCGCTGCAAAGTACTGGTAGTGGTGAATTCATTGAGATTAATCCCAAGCGTCACGATTGTCTGTGCGATTTCCGGACGGATTCCGACCAGCATGCACTTCGCGCCGACAAGACGGACTGCATCAGCTGCTTGAATAATATGGTGTGCGACCATCGTATCGACAACCGGCACTCCTGTAATATCCAGCAGCACAACTTCCGCCCGATGTTTGACTACACCTTCAAGCAAATTCTCCATAATCAGTTTTGCACGCTCCGTATCAATCGTTCCGACCAGAGGCATAACAGACACTTTATCAAAAACAGGTATCAATGAGGCTGATAACTCCTGCAAAGCAATTTTCTGCAGACTGACTGTCCGCTCCCACGTTTTCGAGTATGTATCGATCGTGCTATCCCGGATTGGATTGATCCAATTCGTAAATTCTTTCGAGAAAGCCCGGAAATTGTTTTCATTGATGATTCCCGCATTTTCCATGCCATCGAATACCACTTCTGAAAAATGAGTGATCGCTTTTGTTACAAATGTCATCGACCACCCTAGACGGACCACTTTCTCCGCAAAATCATTCAAGCGATTTTCATAGGCTTGATGGCTTTCTAACAAATTTGAAACCATAAGATCAGCAAATTCTTTGCTGGTTTGATTCATCAAATCCGTCGGCATTACTTGAAAAGAACGTTCATTCTTCTCATTTTTCATAAGCTCCTGCCAACTTGAGATAATTTCGTTGAAATTATCCTGGATATATCCCGCCATTTGTCTATTCATTTTTTTGAAAAACCCTCCCTATTGCTCTATATAACACTTGACCTTATATTGTATTTAAAATAGCTTATCTTTTATTGTATCGGAAAATATGTTTTTTCACATCTATTTTGTCAGTTGCTTGCGGAAAAGGGGCAAAGTACATGAAAAAAAGCCCGAAGCATAGGAGCTTCGAGCTTATTTCGGAGTATGTATGCTTAAAACTTCACAAGACCCACACTGATTTCCAAAGCTTCATCCACTTTTTCCATCAAGATTTCATCCAACTGTGTAATCTTATCTGTCAGCCGCGACTTATCAATCGTGCGCAATTGTTCCAGCAAGATGACAGAATCACGCTCAAAGCCATATTTCTTAGCGTTGATTTCAACGTGAGTCGGTAATTTTGCTTTTTGAATCTGTGCAGTAATCGCCGCGATGATGACAGTGGGACTAAAGCGATTTCCTATATCGTTTTGAATCACTAGCACCGGACGGGTCCCGCCTTGTTCGGACCCGACAACTGGTGATAGTTCTGCAAAAAAAACGTCACCACGTTTTACAATCAAATTGTTAACCCCCGCTTACGAGTCGCACGGTCGTGTGCTCCGCTTCGTATTCTGCATGAGAACATTCACAAGCGATTGAAAGATTGATTTGTGACATCTCCACGTAGCCTTTGATCATTGCTTCCCGAATATGATGTGAATCGTATATGTTCTTGGTTACCCGTTGGGTCGAAACATAAACATAATCACCACGTTCTTGAATTTGTTCATCTGAATGCGCAGTCAATTCTGAGATCATTTGCTTCGGCAGTTTCACAACCAC
This sequence comes from Planococcus sp. NCCP-2050, assembly GCF_023708025.1. Classification (NCBI taxonomy): domain Bacteria; kingdom Bacillati; phylum Bacillota; class Bacilli; order Caryophanales; family Caryophanaceae; genus Planococcus; species Planococcus sp. NCCP-2050. The sequence goes on from NZ_BRCX01000002.1 coordinate 9,607, forward strand.
TTCTTTTGTCTTTGACTTCCCGTACACAGCCGACACCTCCAAAATACCGTTCTCTCTATTCTCACCCCTTCATCTTAACATCGAAGTGCCCTATTGAAAAGGTGAAAAAAGGGCTAGCATTATTTAACAATAAATTCGAGGGACTCTTTTTGTTAAAATACACGGGATTTCGTACGGTATGGTATCCAATTTCTCCGCCCATTCTTCCATGCGGATCTGCTCATTTCCCTGCTTGCCGATTAAAGTCACTTTTTCTCCGATCGGCAATTCTTCAGGCAGCTTGACCATGCATTGATCCATACAAATCCGCCCCACGACTGGCATCCGCATCCCGCGCACAAGAACTTCCTGCCCTTGCAGCCCGCGCAGCATGCCATCCGCATAGCCAATCGGCAAAGTGGCAATCCATTCATCTTCTTCGGCACGATAAGTTGCTCCGTAGCTCAAAGCTTCGCCTGCTCTCACTTTTTTCACATGAACGATTTCGGTCTCTAAACTCATAGCCGGCGACAATGCGATGGACATTTCATTTTCCACATAGGCAGAAGGTGCGATGCCGTATAAAGAAATCCCGATGCGGACGCCGTCATAAGCAAGGTCCTGATGCATAATGGCCGCAGCGCTGTTGGATACATGGACCATCAAAGCGGAATCCGCTGCCGATTCAATAACAGCTTTCATTTCTTTCACTTGCTTTTGGAATAACTCCCCGCTTTCTTCGTCGGCTGTTGCAAAATGTGTGAATAAGCCGTCAAATGAAAAATGGTGCCGGCGGATAAAATCGATTGCCCGCTTTGCATCTTCTGGAAATACTCCCACTCTTCTCATGCCGCTGTCGATTTTCAAATGAATCTTCAAAGGTGTAAGTTCAGGATTGGCAGCTTTTGACGCCATATCAAGCCAAGCAAGCGAGATAGCCGCCAGCGTAATTTCTTCCTGCTGCGCTACCGGGATGAAAGCTTCCGGCGCAGCTCCGAGAACAAGCAGTCGAGTTTTAATGCCTTGCTGCCGCAAAAATAACGCCTCATCCGGCGTAGCTACTGCAAGGAAACGGATGCCCGAAGCGATTGCACGCCGAGAAATTTCTAAAACTCCATGTCCATAGGCATCTGCTTTCACTACAGCAATAACTTCTGCTTTTCCTGCTTGTTCCTTAAACACTTCCAGATTCTTTTCAATTGCCGCTAAATCGATTATCGCTTTTGTTGGACGGTAGGTTACCATTTGTCATCACCACTTACTTTAGGATTGCAAAAGAACTTGTGCTGCTGCATATTCTTTTGTATGTGTTATTGATACAAGCCCGATTTCTTGCTGCCGAAAGAAAACACTCGGTTTTCCTTTTTCATCTTTGCGGATTTCAATTTCCTGGAACGAACAGGCGCTGCCAATCCCAGTGCCATTCGCTTTTGCGAAGGCTTCTTTCGCAGCAAAACGCCCTGCTAAAAATTCCGTTTTTCGGGCTGCCGACAGTTTTTCGTATTCGCTCATTTCCCGCTCTGTCAAAATGCGGCATCGGAATTTGCTTGACCGCGCGTCTAACTTCCGGATGCGGTGCAGTTCCACGATATCCAAGCCGATTCCATTTATCATAGACGTTCTCCTTTCAATAGTAAACCTGAAAAAGGTATAATGGATTTATGAAATAGAGGTGACCAAATGTTCTTACGTACTGAAAGTTTTTCGCAATACTTACGTCTTTATCCTGTAGTATCCACTTTAATTGCCTTGAACCTCATCGTCTATATCCTGACTTGGATTCCTGGCATCGGCGATCTTCTCTATTATTATGGAGTGGGTTCCAATTTCCTGATTGAAGCGGGAGAATGGTGGCGCTTCATCACACCTATGTTCCTTCACGGCGGATTGATGCACCTTCTCTTCAATATGTTCTCGCTATTCCTATTCGGGCCTGAACTGGAGAGATTGACCGGTAAGGTTCGGTTTATCACCATTTATCTATTGGCCGGATTGTTCGGAACAGCGGCAACTTATTTCCTTCAGCCTTTGGATTATCTCCATGTAGGCGCAAGCGGTGCCATCTTCGGGATTTTCGGCGCATTTGGCGCGTTGCTGTACTACGGCCGTCGCTCACTGCCACAGTTGAGACAAATTATACTCCCAATTATCGTAATTAGCATCGTTATGACGTTTTTGACGCCTAACGTGAATGCTACCGCGCATATTGCGGGAATGATCACCGGTTTCTTGATCGGAATGAGCTATTTCCATCCAAAACGGATTGTCAGTTGGAAAACAAAAAAATAAGGTCAGCCGGATAATTCCGGCTGACTTTTTTCATTTTCTTCCGCCTTTCGGTTGGAAGGCTCATACCAAGCAAGGATGCGGCTCGCGTCTTCCCGCTCCATATGTTCCACTCGGGCAGTGGCTCCGAGCAAGCCCGACATGATTGTCGCTTGCGCTGAAGCCAAGCCTTTGCGCCGCTGGAAATAGCTGCTCGAAATTTCCACGGCTTGAATTCTCTTTTTCATCATGAAGAATGTATGCTTGCTGATGCCTCTAAACTCCATCGTCAATTGCCGATCTGCCAAGGAATAGCCGACCGTCCGGTGCTGCCAGACACCTAGCGCAATAGTTAATGGCACAATGATAAGCGACAAAAGCCCGTACGGATAAAAGAAATAGCTCAGCGATCCAATTACAGGAATCATCCAGATAAAGTCCAAACGATAAAAGAAATGGACGCTTCGTTTCGGGGCTTTGACCATTTCCGGCCGCCATTCCATCTCAGGGAACAGCTCTTCTAAAATTGGAATGAGTGTCTCTTTCTTAGCTAAAGGAAATAGCCTTATTTTTTCATCCTTGTCCCCTAAAGAACCTCCCGCACTTTCTACCGTCACTGTGGCATATCCGAACCATTCCCGCAAAGGATTTTGGGAAATTTTAATTCCTTGCACCCGCTTAAATGGCACGGACACCTTCTTTTTCTCCAATAACCCGCGGGTCAAATAAATATGGTCATCATCTGTCTGGATCGTGAATTGATAGTTGGCCAAAATCGTTAAAATGACCGAAATGACCCAGGCCGCCAGCAATCCCATAAAGATCGTCAACGCGACAATCAAATAACCAAAGCGAAGGAAAATCATGACTTCTTCATAGATCGCGTCGTAAGGGATCAACTCCGAGAACTGCGAAAAGAACACGGCTACCGCTGAAAGGACAACGCCAATCCCGCCGGAAGTGGTGGCCAAAACCAATAACTCTTTCATGCTCATCCGGTATTTTGTATGAAGGATCTTTTTTTCGGCCATTTCGGGTTCCGGCACAGCTATTTCACGCTCGACACCATCTTCTAAATCTACCGTTTCTCTTTTATGGAACCCGCGTTTCGCTTCTTCCATCTTCTCTTCGATCCGGTCAGCATCTTCACGTGAGATCGCAGTCAGTTCCGCTTCCGCTTCACCAGTTTTGCCGGTTCCTGCAGTTTCCACTTTCACTTTGACCAAACCGAGCGGACGGTGGAAGATGCCTTCCGTATAATTCAGGCTCTGGATTCGGTCAAATGGAATATAACGCTTTTTCTTAACGAACAATCCGTACTCGATGCGGAGTTCTCCATCTTCAAACCAGTAGACGAACCGCTTCCATTTGATGATCCCGCCCACCAAGATGAATAACAGGACCGCCCCACCAATTATCAGCGGAATCAATCCTTGCCAGCCATTTGAAAACATGCCGCTAATGCCGCCATCCCTGAATAAATTCACTCCGAAAATGACCAGAAAAGGAATCAGCAATTCTTTTAAGCCTTTCAGAAAATTGATAAGCGCTGAGATCGGATGCAATTTATAGTAGGTTTCAGACATCATCTTCCGCCACCCTTGCAAGTACAGAGATGCGGGCTCTCAAATCATCCGCTTCCTCTGTGATCAAAGCAGGAATGGTATGAGTGGTTGCCGCTGTGGAGATGGATATCTCTGCTAAATTATATTTTCTTAGAATAGGTCCTTGTTCTGTATCGACATGCTGCACACGCACCATCGGCACTAAAGTGCGCTTGATGATAAAAAGCCCATGCTGAAGTTCGATTTCCTGCTCCCGCACTTCGTAGCGCCAGCGCTGCCAACGGATTTTCGGAAATAAATAAATGAAGAGAAAGCCGAAAAGCACTGGAAACGCTATGTAAATTGCATAAAGCCAAGACGGCCATTCAAAAAAGTATGTAAGCACTCCCGCCCCAATCGCAAGCAAGGCAATGACTAAGGTTTCAATCATTCCGTATAAGCGCCAGACCTTTAATCCTTTTACAGAAATTTGGTTTTTTGGTTGACTATCCATTTGCCTCTCCCCGTTTCTATATAGTAACTCTTAATACGATTTAAAGCGGTAAATGTTTCATTCTATTGTAACGCAAATTGAATAAGCAAAAAAGGCGGATGCGGCAACAGTTTCCTGTTTCCGCATCCGCCTTCTATTTAAGAAATCTTAAGATTCGTGACGACGTGTACGTCCTGGACGGCCTGAACCGCTTCCGCCTTCGCGGCGACGGCTTGCGCCTGAAGATGGACGGCTTGATGATGATGGACGGCCTGAACCAGATGAACGGTTGCCTTTATAGCCACCGCCGCCTCCGCTGCGTCCGCCTTTGCCTTTGTATCCGCCGCCTCCACGTGAAGGAAGTGGGCGCTCTTCAGAAATTTGAACTGGAATATCTTCCGGCTCTTTCGTCATTGTTTTAAGTGCAGCAGCAATCAAATCAACAGCGTCGAACTTCTCAAGCATTTCCGTAGCAAATGCACGGTAATCGCCTAAGTTGTTTTTCTCTGTCATTTCGATCAATTGTTCCATTGCAACGCGTTTTTGGCCAAGTACAGCCTCGTCAGCAGTTGGAGGAACCAATGCTTCCATTTTCTTCTTCGTTGTACGTTCAACGATGCCCAAGTAGCCCATTTCACGCGGTGTTACAAACGTGACTGCGACTCCTTTTTTACCAGCACGGCCAGTACGGCCGATACGGTGAACATAGCTTTCAGGATCTTGTGGAATATCAAAGTTGTATACGTGTGATACGCCTGAGATATCAAGTCCGCGAGCTGCTACGTCAGTTGCAACTAAGATGTCGACTTTGCCTGCTTTGAATTGTTTCAATACAGACATACGTTTTGCTTGGCTAAGGTCACCATGAATTCCTTCAGCTACGTAGCCGCGGATATTCAAAGCTTTAGCCAATTCGTCAACCCGGCGTTTTGTACGGCCGAAGATGATTGCAAGTTCTGGCTGTTGAACATTCAAAAGACGTGAAAGGATGTCGAATTTCTCGCGTTCTACTGATTTCACATAGAACTGCTCGATGTTTTCAACAGTCATTTCTTTCGATTTAATCTTAACGATCTCTGGAGTCTTCATGAACTTCTCTGCAATGCGGCGGATTGCATCCGGCATAGTTGCTGAGAACAACAGGGTTTGGCGACTTTCAGGGACAGTGGCCATGATTGTTTGGATGTCTTCGATGAAGCCCATGTTCAACATTTCGTCTGCTTCGTCAAGGATCAATGTGTTTACATTGTCCAATTTAAGCGTACGGCGGTTAATGTGGTCTAATAGACGTCCTGGTGTACCAACGATAATTTGTGGGCGGTTTTTAAGTGCACGGATTTGACGGCCGATTTCTTGGCCTCCATATACTGAAAGGATGCGCACGTTTTTGTCTTGGCCCAGTCTGTAAAGCTCTTCAGAGACCTGGATTGCCAATTCGCGGGTTGGCGCGATGATCAATCCTTGGACATTACCGTCTTTAGTGTCGATTTTTTCAATCAAAGGAATACCGAATGCAGTTGTTTTACCTGTACCCGTTTGTGCTTGTCCGATAATGTCTTTGCCTTCCATTCCAAGACGGATCGTACCTTCTTGGATTGGTGTTGCTTCTTCAAACCCCATGCGTCGTACGGACTTCAAAGTTGTTTCACTAAGATTTAATTCTGAAAATTTTACCAAATTTTTTCAATCTCCTTTTGTCTTCATCTGATTTACAAATGGTGTACATTTTAGATGAATTCGTGACAAGGTCGAGCCTTTATGAGGAACTTTCACGTCGAAAATCATACTCTGTAGTTTTAAGTCAGAGGGGATGTGTGAACAGGAAAAGCTCGGGCTTTGCCGAGCGGTCTGATCGGCGGGTGTTTGAAACCCTGTAAGTAGAACAAACCGTTTTGCTCAAAAAAATACTCTTCACAGGGAAGAGTGCTTCAAAAATGTATCCATTGCTTTCAACAGAATAACACGATTTCCCCCTACTTGCAATCAATACGCAAAGGTTCTAATAATCAGTTTACTCTTTTTGCTGCTTCATGAAATACAGCGCTTCGCTAAACCAGTCTTCGCAATCGTCGCTGTAGCAAATCAAATGCTTCCCTGAATCCGAATGGATGATCTGTTTATCAAGAGAGCCAATATTCTCGTAAATGAAGTCTGCAGCAGTAACCGGAACGATTCCGTCTTCTTTGCCTTGGACGATGCAAACCGGGATTTTGATGGTTTTATAATACGGCTCCACCATTTTAACCACCCGCAGAAATTCAATAGCTGAACCGATAGGGGTATGCGTCAACTTGTATTCATAAAGATGAAACAATGGATTTTGAGCCAGCCGGCCGTTAATGGTATCCGCTGCCGCTTCTTTGACTTCTTTTAACATCTGGGCAGCACTGATGTATTTAACAGCAGCGCTCAACAGAACAAGGCGTTCTATTTTATAGCGCAGCGACAAATACATCGCAATCAAACCGCCCATGGAAAATCCGACAACGATGACGCGGTCGACTCTTTTTTTCAACTTGCGCATTGCAAGCTCAGCTTCCATCATCCAATGCTCCGCAGTCATTTTTTTCAGGTTGAGTTTTTCGCCATGCCCCGGTAATGTCGGCACTTCCACAATCCAGTCGGTATGTTCTTTTATATAATCGGCAAACGGCTGCACTTCAAAAGGGCCGCCTGTAAAGCCATGGATGCATAAAACGCCTGTCTTCAAAACCGCTCCCCACTTTCGCTTCAAGATAAACAGAAACTCTACTCAGCGGGAAAAGCTTCCCGCCAAGCAGAGTCTATTATTGCCCAGTAAAAGGCTCGATGATGTTTTCCAAGGCCATGCCGCGTGAACCTTTGACCAAGATGATGGAATCCGGCGTGATTTTTTCTTTGAGCAATGAAACGATAGGTACATAATCGTCTTCGCTCCATAAAAGCTCCCCTTTAAAAGAAGGAAGCATTTTATCGTAAAGCCATTTCATGCGCGGTCCATACAAGCAAACACCTGCAATATCGTCTGAAATGTTTTTCACTAAAGCTTCGTGATAGGATTGTTCATTTTCTCCAAGCTCCAGCATGTCCCCTAAGACTACCCACTTATCGTCTTTCATCGTGGTTTCACGGATAAAATTCAAAGCCGCATTCATCGAAGACGGTGCAGCGTTATAAGCGTCATTGATGAATGTAGCGCCTTGTTCGGTTTTAATGATTTGCATGCGCATATCAGTCAGCGCTGCATCTTTCAGCGACTTGCGGATATCTTCTTCCGAAAGGCCGGCTTCAAGTGCCACTAAAATCGCTGACAAGGTGTTCTTCACTTGATGCTCGCCCAGCACCGGAATGGTGAATGCTGCATCAATAATTCCACTGACGAGGAAGCTGCTGCCATTCTCGGTTGCTTTGATGTCGGTTACGGTCAATTCGTTATTATCGTCAAAACCGAAAGACACGGCTTGCGGGAAATTCTCCACGAACGGAAGCAGCAGCGGCTCATCGCCGTCATAAAAAAGCTTGCCATGGCTTTCCAGCCCTGCAGTGATTTCAAACTTCGCCTGTGCAATTCCTTCTCTTGATCCAAGATCCTGCATATGCGCTTCACCAATATTGGTGATGATGGCATAATCCGGGCGCGCAAGTTCCGACAAGAACTCAATCTGCCCAAATCCGCTCATGCCCATTTCCAGGACAGCGAATTTCGTATCTTCGTCAAGCGACAGAATCGTAAGCGGCAAACCGATTTCATTATTATAATTGCCCTGGGTCTTCTGGACTTTGAAATAGGGCTTCAAGACACTCGCCACTAAGTCTTTTGTCGAAGTTTTCCCGTTTGAGCCAGTGATGCCGATGACCGTGACGGACAATTCGTCGCGATAGGCTCTGGCCATTTCCTGCAAAGCGACTTCACAATCGTCCACTAGCAATAGCGGAAGATCTTCAGGCGGATTTGGTTCGTCGCGCTGCCACAAGGCTGCAGCGGCTCCCGCCTCAAATGCTTGCACCACATATTTATGTCCGTTGACATTTTCGCCGCGGAACGGGATAAACAGATCTCCCGGTTTAAGCGTTCTCGTATTGATCGAGGCCCCTGTCACTTCGATGCCTTTAAAACTCGTCTTAACTCCAAGCCATTTGGCAATTTGTTCAATCTTTTTTTTCATTCGGCTTCTCCACTCAATCTATTTTAACTTGTAGTAATTGCTTTTCCTCATGGCGTTCGACCGCAAGTTTAATCAAGCGTTCAATCAGCTCTGGATAAGGCAATCCTGTATTTTCCCATAATAGCGGGAACATGCTGTAAGGCGTAAACCCTGGCAATGTGTTAACTTCATTGATCAATATTTCATTTTCAGCGGTAACGAAGAAATCCGCACGGACAAGGCCGGAACAATCCAGAATTTTAAACGCTTTTTTAGCTGCAATCACTAATTCTTCATAGACTTCTGCGTCCAGTTCAGCCGGAATGATCATGGCCGTATTGCCATCTTTGTATTTCGCCTGGTAATCATAGAAGGCTTTTAGCGGCTTGATTTCTCCGGCAACCGAACATTCAGGAACATCGTTGCCGAGTACGCCGATTTCGATTTCTCTGGCCACGACGCCTTGTTCCACGACGATTTTGCGGTCGAATTTCAAGGCCTCTTCAACAGCTGCCATCAATTCCTCCGTGTTTTCTGCCCGGCTGATGCCTACGCTTGATCCGAGATTCGCCGGTTTGACAAATACCGGCCATTGCAATTCGCTCTCCACTTTGTTTACCCAATAGTTCTGATCAGCCATCCAATCCCTGCGAATAAAATAAACATAAGGCGTTTGTTTTAATCCAGCGATTTCGAATAATTGCTTCATGACTACTTTATCCATACCCGCTGATGAAGCAAGTACTCCATTTCCGACATAAGGTAGATTCAAAACTTCAAGCAAACCTTGTACGGTACCGTCTTCACCGTTTGGCCCGTGAAGAAGCGGGATAATGACTTCCAGATTCTGCTCTTGTTCAGATGGAAGAAACCCTGAAATGTCATTTGGAGAAGAGCTCTTTTCGCTCAATTGAAGCTGCTCGATGCTTTGGACAGGCCCTTCAAGCATCGCACCTTTTTTCCATTCGCCTTCATGGGTGATATAAATAGGAAAAACTTCGTATTTCTCGAAGTTCAATGCTTGAGTCACGGCTTGCGCAGTGGATAGCGAGACTTCATGTTCCGCTGACTTGCCACCATATAATAAACCGATTCGTTTTTTCATTTTGAAAAACCTCCGCTAGTATGTAAGCCCGAAATTCCGGCTTTTTCATTTTGTTGAATTCTTTTTGCATAATGACTAGTTTATCACGAACCACGGAAGACGAAAATTTTTTTCTGTCAACCGCCGAAGATTTTCAATCCAACTACACCTGCAATTATACACGTCAAGAAAAATAATTTTGCCGGCTGTCTGCTTTCTTTAAAAAACAGCATCCCGACGACTACACTGCCGGCTGCACCGATTCCCGTCCAAACTGCATAACCGGTGCCAACAGCAATTTCCGTCAAAGCTAGTGACAGCAAATAGAAACTGAGCGCTCCGCTTAAAACGGTCAAGGCCGTATACTTCTTCACTTTAAAGCCTTCTGATAATTTCATGGTCGTTACAAAAGCCACTTCAAAAAATCCGGCAATTATTAAGGTCAGCCATGCCATCAAGAATCGCCTCCTTCATTCGCCGTTTCTTTGCCGTCCACGACTTTCAATCCGATAATCCCGAAAATCAACAGCCCTAAAAACGCGATTTTTTCAAAGCTGGCATTTTCGCCAAACAGTGAAATTCCGAGCACGGCAGTGCCTGCCGCTCCGATTCCTGTGAAAACAGCATAAGCGGTGCCAATCGGAATGACAGCCATCGCTTTTGCGAACAATAGAAAGCTGACCACGATAAATAGCAAAGTGACAATCGATGGCCCGACATTTGTAAAGCCGTCCGCAAACTTCAAACCGATTGCCCAGATGATTTCTGTCAATCCGGCAATCGTTAAATAAATCCACGCCATATTTTCCACACATTCCTTCCTCATTCAACGCTATTCAGTTCTGAGCCTTTTCAAAAAAAATAACCCTCGTTTCCGAGCGTTATTTCCATTGCTTTGTTTTGCGGTCAAACACAATTTTCCGGCTAACGTCCTGTTTTGTATAATGTTTGATATCTGACCAGAATTCATCCAGAAACGAAATTTCCTCAACAGATCGAATATGCAATTCAATCGTGTTTTTCGTTTTTTCAGGATCGGCCAAAGAAATTAAAGCGCCTTCACGGTAGTCGCGTTTCAGCGACTCCAGAATTTCCCTCGGCAATTCCGGCACCAAGTCACGCGTCTTGCGGCGCCAGAAGTTCTGGCCCGATGTTTCTCTGCGGATCACTTGAGTAAAATAATTTCCGACTAATTCGTTCAGCCTTTCCAAATGGCGGAAGTAAATCTTCGTGGTCTGCTCTTCCTCACTGGATAGATAAACAAATTCGTTTTGCAGCGTCGAATAAAAAGGAGGACGCACGGTTTCCTTTTTATGTCCGATGTAGAGAAGCTCCGCCTGTTCTTGCGGCGTCAATGAATTTAACTGCTTCTCGCTCCTAAAATCGATCCAGCAAAACTCACTTTTCTTATTGAGCCAGGCTTTCCGAAGCTGCGCATATTCTTCCTCTGCAACAAACTCCATATAAGTATGCATATTGAACGAAGCATCGTCATAAGAATGCTTTAATAATAAAAGATTCTTTGGCATTTTCATCGCATCGATAAAATGAGCAAAGGTGAGTCCGCTGAAAAGAGCGAATTGATCCGCGTCATTTAAATAAATATATAAGTGCTGTATATAATAATCCGCGTTTAACGGTTTTTTCACCATATTCCCCACTCCATTCTTCTCAACTATTATACGACCATTCCACTGAAATATGAAACATCCTAGCTCTATTTGCGTCATTACTTTTGGTATAGGCATATTCGAAGGGAATACGTTATAATGTAATCCGGCTTATAATAATAAAAAAGTACAGGTGAACGCTCATGCAAACAAATAAAGGCTTCGCCGATCGCGTTGATTGGCCGTTAGCTTTCATATTATTTCTATTTTTCGTCGTCAGTTTATTGGCTATATCTTCCGCTCAAACCGCTGGCATATACCCAACGAACTTTGTTCCGCGCCAAGCAGTTTTCTACGTTGTTTCGATTGGCATGATTTCTGTTCTTATGTATTTTGATTCGGACCAATATAAAAAAATGTCTTATTATCTATATGGTTTCGGGATTTTCCTATTGTTTGTTTTGATGATTTCCCCAGGCGGCCCTGGCCAGATTGCCGAGCCGGTCAACGGAGCGAAAGCCTGGTTCCATACACCCGTTGTCAATCTTCAGCCTGCTGAATTCATGAAAACCTTCTATATACTCGCGATGGCCAAGATGATTTCTGCACACCATGAAAAAAATCCGTTAAAAACCTTAAAAACTGATTTTGTCCTTCTTGGCAAGATCGGCGTCATGCTGTTTATTCCGCTGGCTTTTATCATGACACAGCCCGATCTCGGGACCGCCCTTGTATTTATCGCAATTACGCTCGCCTTGATTGTCGTTGCCGGCATCTCTTGGAAGATCATTGTGCCAAGCTTTGGCGGAGTAGCGGTCGTTGGAGGAACCCTTTTATGGATGGCCGTCTACATGCAGGACTTCCTTTCCAATGTATTAGGGATCAAGCCTTATGCGCTTGCCCGGATCTATACGTGGCTCGACCCCTATTCTTACGCTGAGGGCGAGGGCTATAACCTGATTGCAGCCATGAATGCCATCGGTTCTGGCGAAGTTTTCGGCAAAGGGTTTCAAGGGCGCGAAGTGTACGTACCAGAAAACCACACAGATTTTATCTTTACGGTCATTTCAGAAGATTTCGGTTTCATCGGTGCAAGTGCCGTCATTATCTTATTCTTCATGCTGATTTATCATTTGACTAAAATTACGCTGGAGCTGAAAGACACATTCAGCACCTATGTATGTGCCGGGATCATCGCCATGATCACGTTCCACGTTTTTCAGAATATCGGCATGACCATCCAGATTTTGCCGATAACCGGGATTCCTCTTCCGTTCATCAGCTACGGAGGAAGCTCGCTGATCGGGAATATGCTCGCACTCGGCATCGTCTTCAGTATGAAATTCCACCACAAGACCTATATGTTCGGAAACGAGAAAGAATCCGAATAACGAACTATCGATTATATTTTCCACATAAAAACTCCGACGCCCTGCGCCGGAGTTTTTATGTTTGCGATTGTGTTTGCGGCAATGCTAATGCTCTAAAGAGTTCTACGCGCGGTTTTGTGATTTTTGCTTGGATTCCCAGTTTCGATAAGTTTGAAACGATTTTGCGAACTTCTACTTTTTTCGCCATCCAGATCACCTCTTTATGTGTTAGATATTTATTAAGACGTTGGCCAGTTTGTCTAGTTTCGTTTAAATTACATAATGTTTGACTTTTCTGTGTCTCTGTTATAATACCATCATTTCAAGATTTTAAACTTATCATTTTGATGACAAAGTAAATAATTTGTGAAGAAAAGAGTTTACTCTATTTACGGACCTCATCCATCTTTCAAATAGCTCCCACGTGCACTCCACAACTCTTTACAAATTCGTTTGTCGCGGCATTAAAACAAGGGTAAAATGGCACCAAAGCCTTTATTTAGAAAGCAGGAGTTTTATTTATGAAGAAAACCATTTTATTACTGATGTCCGTGCAATTTTTTGTTTATTTGGGTTTTGGCATCATCATCCCCGTATTGCCGGAAGTCGTAGTGCAGCAAGGTTATTCCGATATCCATGTCGGTGGACTCATTACTATTTATGCGCTTTCCTCTTTTTTCACAGCACCATTATGGGGCCGTTTGTCTGACCAGACCGGCCGAAAAAAACTGATTTTAATCGGCTTGGCTGGTTTTAGCCTAAGTTTTTTTCTTTTTTCCCTGTTTCTTGATCATCTCGTTTTGCTTTATGCATCGCGGATTATCGGCGGGTTGTTCTCCGGGGCACTTTACACGGCCGTCACCGGCTGTGTCGCGGATATTACAACAGACGATGAACGCAATAAATACATGGGGCTGCTCGGCATGTCAATCGGGCTCGGCTTCATCTTCGGACCGGCAATCGGCGGACTGCTTGGTGCGGTTTCCCTGTCGCTTCCTTTTACAGCTTCCGCTATTTTAGTGTTGCTGTTGATGGTCTATGCGAGCCTCGTTTTAAAAGAGCCGGCACGCCAAGGCGAAGCCGTAAAGCGGAAACTTTTGCCGAAAGGCGGCAGCATTCTTTGGCAATACCGGATCCGCTATCTATTCCTCTTTTCATTTGCCGTCACATTTTTATTGGCGGGACTTGAATCGACGTTCCAATTGTTCCAAATTGACCAGATCGAAATCACGCCGCTGCAGTTAGGCTACCTCTTCATGGCAAGTGGGCTCGTAGATGCAGCGATACAAGGAGGCGTGGTGCGCAGAGTCAAAGACGGGTCTGAAACCAAGTGGATTATCGGCGCTCAAATTGTGACGGCAATTGGCCTCTTGATGCTGCCATTCACGAGCAGCCTTATCTTTGCAGGTGTTGCACTGAGCGTGTTCACTGCCGGCAACGCATTGGCCAGAACCGTGCTCGTCTCGCTGACTTCCAAAGAATCCGGCGGGAAGTACGGCACAGCAGCCGGTATGACTTACTCCATGGATAATATGGGGCGCATCATCGGCCCCCTCTTTTTCACATGGCTATTGACCATCCAATCCGGCTCTGTGTATTATCTATCCGCAGCTATAGCGCTGCTCAGTATTTTGCTTATCGTTATTTACCGCAGCTCCGCTAAAACATTGCGAAGCCATTGACCGACGCTTGCGAGGTCAATGGCTTTGCGACGAGCTTGCGCAGGAGCACGGGTTTGTTGACCGACGCTTGCGAGGTCAATGGCTTTGCGACGAGCTTGCGCAGGAGCACGGGTTTGTTTCAACCAGTTTCACGACAATTTGAAAAGCAAGCACCTCTTCATGAGGTGCTTGCTTTTTTGATATCTTATACAGTTTAAAGAGGCGTACCGCCATTGATGTGAATGACTTGCCCGGTGACATAAGAAGAATCATCAGACGCCAAGTAGACATAGCCCGGCGCTAATTCATCCGGCTGCCCGGCACGGCCAAGCGGCGTATTTTTGCCGAATTCCGCTACTTGGTCCGCAGGGAATGAAGCCGGAATGAGCGGTGTCCAGATTGGGCCTGGCGCTACTGCGTTTACCCGGATCCCTTCTTCAGCGAGCGATCCTGAAAGGGCGCGCGTAAACGAAAGGATGGCGCCTTTTGTGGATGAATAATCGATCAATGTCGGCATTCCTTGATAAGCGGTGATGGAAGTCGTATTGATAATTGAACTTCCTGGCTTCAAATGGTCAAGTGCCGCCTTTGTTAAATGGAACATTCCAAAGACATTGGTCCGGAACGTCCGCTCTAATTGCTCCGCTGTAATATCTTTCAATGAATTTTGAAGATGCTGCTCGCCAGCATTATTGACCAATACGTCCAGCTTTCCAAATTCAGAAATCACTTTTTGTATGGCTTCCTGGCAAAAAGCTTCATCCCCGATATCTCCCGAAATCAACAAGCAGCGCTTCCCTTCCTGCTCCACATGTTTTTTCGTTTCTTCGGCATCTTCATGTTCATCCAAATACGCAATCGCAACGTCTGCTCCTTCTTTTGCAAAAGCAACGGCTATCGCCCGTCCAATTCCGCTGTCGCCGCCTGTTATTAATGCCGTTTTTCCTGGAAGCCGCTGCGCTTTGCCTGCAAGGTTTCCAGTAAAGTCCGGTTCTGGGGTCATTTCTGATTCAAATCCTGGTTGGCGCTCCTGCTCTTGTGCGGGTAAGTTTTCTGGCTTGTCTTTTTCCATCGTCTCGTCATCCTTTCAGATTTGGTTTCGTGTTCTAGACTTTTCCCGTTCTTTTCTTCCCTAAACATCCTCAATAAGTAAAATGCCGCACACCCGAATCCTCCTCAGGTGTGCGGCATTTCAGTTTAAATGACCGGTTTAGCCGGCGGGGTGCCGGCAAGTTCTGGATAAGCTTCTTTCAAAATACTTGCACGCATCATATAGGCTGTCAAAAGCACGAGGCAGATGCTGCATCCCCATATGACATACTGCGCAGGCACGAAATCGTATAATAAGCCGAATAATAAGTAGCCAAGCGGCATCATCGCCATGGCCATCGATTCCAAGATACCGAATATGCGGCCCCGGTATTCTTCGGCCACGTCTTTTTGCATCATGACTCCGATAGGGGTATTGACACAAACATTCGACAAGCCGAAAGCCAGCATTAAGATAATGAAGTACAAGACATTCATGGTATAGGACATATTCAAAACCAAAGGCAACGCAAGTGCTGCCAAAATAATGGACATGGCGAGAATCGCCCTTTTTGAAAACAATAATGGAAACTTGACTTCTTTTCGAATCGAGAAATAAACAGATGCTGCGAGCATGCCTACTGCAATCATTGATTCGATAATGCCGAAATGCGTCGCTTCTACTTTTAATTGCTGTACTGCAATGAACGGCAAACCGATCATCAAAGCGGAGAAAAAGAAATTCAAACCGATGGCCGTCGTGACAATCACCATAATGACCCGGTTCGTCCGAAGATAAGCGATCCCTTCTTTCATTCCCTGCATGACCGATTGTTTCGGTTCATCCGCTGTTTTCGCTGCAGCGGTCGTGAAGAGCCTGAAATTCATCGTCGCTTCGAGAACAAGGGCAATGGCGTAAGCTACAATTTCAATTGCGAGAAAAACATTCATCGATACGAAGCCGAACAGCATACCGCCAATGACAGGCCCTCCGATGGCAGCAATCGAAACCGCCGACTGATTGAAGCCCATCGCTTTTTGAATGCGGTCCGGATCAATTAAATTCGCAATCGATGCGGAAAAAGTGACGCCGTTGAACATCGAGAATACCGATACTAAGGCAGTCGCTGCATAAATTGCAGGCAACGATAAACCGATAACCAAGCTATACACCAACAATCCGCTGACTGTTAAAATTCCGCCGAGCTGGGATAAGATGATCAATTTCTTCTTCGAATAATTGTCTGCGGCATATCCCGCAAACGGCGCTAGAATTGTGCGCGGCAAAATACTGCAAATCAAATTGACAGCGAAACTGGCAGCGGACCCTGTGAGTGCCAACACATATAAACTGATTCCGAACGCGTACACGCTGCTGCCGAATGTAGAAATGAGCTTGCTGATCGTGAAGGTGTATAAATGGTAGCCGGCCCGTTTCATCTTTGCTGCTTCTGACATTTTTTCCATCCCCTTAGAAAAAAGTTTAATTTAATTAAACAAAATATATCACGGTTAAATTGGCATTGCAAGAGAAAGTTTAATATAATTAAACTAATTTTAAAATGAGGTGAATGAAGTGGAGACTTTAGGAGAACGCATCAAGAAATTGCGCAAAGAACAAGGCCTAACGCTGCAGACACTCGCCGGCAGCGGCCTGACTAAAGGAATGCTGAGTTTAATCGAAAACAATAAAGCCAATCCATCCATGGAAAGCTTGTCTTATATAGCGGAGCAGTTAGGCATCGATAAGAATGAATTATTAGCGGAAATACCGACGAGTGAATTACGGGAACTGTTGCAGGAAGTTGAGAAGATGTACCGGATCGAAGCAGAGAATTTCAGTGAAGGCTTTCCAAAAATCGCTGAAAAGATTGAACCCTATGTCGATTCATTGCCTTATCGCTATGAATCTGCCCGGTTGCTTGAGCTTTATAGCCGCAGTCTGTATTACGCTAAAAAAGAAGGCTGGCAAGCCCCTCTTTCGCAAGCAGAAGAAATGTATGAAGGCTTGCATTTGATGAACAACAGCGCCGAAATCCATATGTTCCGTGCAACCCTTAAATTCAATGAACACCTTTACAGCGATGCCCTTTCTATGCTTCAAGAATCACGGAAATCTTTTGAAGCCCGGGATGCTGTTCTTGATTCGCTGAAAAAATTGGATTTTGATTTTGTAGAAGCAATCTTGTATTTTGCTATCGGCAATGATGAGGATGCCGTACGCATTATTAATGAAGCGGTCGAATATTCAAAAGAGCACCAAATTTTTTATAAGATGAACGATCTTTACCGTGTCATGAGTTTCCATGCCATTTTAAAAAACAATCAGGAAATGAAAAACTATTACGTCCATAAGCTCCGGCTGTTTGCCGAGTTTTCAGATGACGAAAAAATTGACATCACGTTGGATTTGCTGGAAGCCCATTATTTAAATTCTTTTGTCCATGAATATGAAAAAGCGGAAGCGATTGTCGATAAAAATCTGGAGAAATATAAAGAAGATGAGATTTCTCAATTTTTCCTTGAGAAAGGAAAAGCTCTATACGGACAAGGCCGCCTCGAGGAAGCGCTCGACTGGTTGAAGCGCCATAAGATTTGGGAATTTCTTCACCACCCGTATGACCTCGCGATGAATTATGAAAAAGACGCTTATATCGCTTTGATATACGAGCAGCAAGGCCAACACGAGCTGGCGGTAAAGCATGCGGACATCGCCAAAAACAATATTTTACCGCTGTTGGATTTACCTTATAAAAAATTCATCCTGGACGTGCATCAGCAAATCGTCCGATAAAAAGATAAAAGCCTGGCCGAATAAAAATTCGGCCAGGCTTTTATTTAGCTAGGTGCTTAAAATAGCCTTCATGGAATTTCATGAGCTGCTGCCAGTCCGCCTCAAAATCCGGCTGGATACAAGACACTTGGAACAGTTCTCTTTCCTGGAGGTAAGCGCTTGTACTATGAAGCTCCAATCCGGACAAATGCGCATCCAGTGCGAAATGTTTGTAATCGCGCTCACCTTTAAAGGTAATCGCTGTCGGAAAGCCTTCTGCGAGCTTTGGCCAACTTGCGGTGTCCCGTTTCAACTTTTCTAGACGTTCGGCCAATCGTTCATACCGCTCCGGATAAGCATCCAGCGCAATTTTGAAGCTTTTTAACAATGAATAGGACAAAGTAAACGGCACTTGATTGCTATAATGGCCCAAGTCGAGGTACGCAGGCAGCTTTGGATCCGGCAATATGTTCCGGTTGGCAAAAACGATGGCGAGTCCACTGCTTGTTCCGATTGCTTTTCCGCTTACGGCCGTCGCAAGCCAAATATTTTCAAAGGAAAGCGGAACCGCCCCAAAACTGCTGACGGCATCGACGCAAAGTTTCACTTGCAGCTGATCGCAGATTGATGCAAAACTTCCGATATCGTTCAGCATGCCTGTCGAAGTTTCACCGTGCACCATTAAAAGCCAGCCAAAACTTTGCTGCTGGAGACGCTTTTGAATGGAAGCCAGCGAAAAAGCGCTGCCCCATTCCTGCTCCTCTACTTCAAAATCCAGTTTCCACTTGCTTGCCTGATCTTTTAGCCGTCTGCCAAATTCACCATTCACTAAGATTAAGCCGCGGCTTTGAAGCCGGCTTATTTGGGCAAGCATCGCTTCATTGGCAAGCGTTCCGCTGCCGAATAAAAAATGCGGACAAGATCCGGTCATCTCTTTTAGCTTTTCTTTCGTTTCTTCCAATACTGCCTGGAAAGTGGACGAGCGATGGGAAACCGGGTCTTCCGTAAAAGGTGCCGAAAGCGGCCCCGTTAACTTTACGGGTCCCGGCAAAAATAATTTCCGTCCGGTTTGGAGGCGCGCAGCTACAGACTCAGCATATTGGCTGCGCGTCGTAGCCATTGGCACGAACACCGCATCCCCTGTTCCTACAGGATCTGCGATGGCTTTAAAGCCCAACTGGCCATATAATTTCAATTGCCGTGTGGTCCCTGAAATGACGGCGGCATCGAACCCTTCGGCGTAGCAATAATCCGAAAGTGCCCGGGCCATCAGGAAAAACACCCGGCCGTTCCGATGCTGTTTCCGGACCGCCATCAATCTGATTTCGCAGATTTTGCGGGAATTCGGCAAATACTGCTCTACCTCACCGATTTTCAGATCCAATGAAAAAGGACGTTCAGATCGCAGCGCAATCATACCCACGAGGAGCGTATCCGCTAAAACAATCAAGTACGTATTCTGTGCATGAAAAGAATCTACCCTTACCCCTGAACCGTCTGCTTCGTGCTGGGGAATCTCCTCGACAAAGGTCTCATAATTCAATTGGGCAATCGCTTGGAACTCTTCCTCGCTTCGGGCAATTTTGCACCAGTACACAGCTATTCCCCCTTCTATTCGCGTTCGAAAATCTCTTCTATTTCATAGAGACTCAAATCAATATCCAGAGGTTCCCCTATTGCTAGCTTCGCTAATTGCATGCCTAAATACGGGCCTGCTGTCAGCCCTGAGGACCCTAAGCCGTTCGCTGCAAAGAGATTGGCATAGCCTGGCACCGGCCCGATGACCGGCAGTGCACTTTGAGTCGAGGGGCGAAAACCGGTCGCGGCTCCCGTCAACTCAGCCGCCGCAAGCCCAGGAGCTGCATCGAGTGTTTTATCCAGGATGTGATGGATGCCGCCCGCGGTCAGTTTAGTGTCATACCCCGCATCATTTTCATGCGTGGCGCCAGCGACGATGCGCCCTTCTGAAAACGGTACAATATACAACCCATAAGGCACCATCGCTACCGGCCACTCTTCAGTCGGTGTTTCTTCCGAATGCAAGTGAAGAATTTGCGCTTTTTGCGGCACGACTTTAAATCTCAGACCGAGCGGTTCGAATAGTCCAGCTGCCCAAGCCCCCCCTGTGGATACGATACTCTCTGCATAAAATTCCTTACCGTCTGCTTTTACTCCTGCCACTTCCGTTCCTTCTAAGATCAATTCTGCATTTCCATGCACTTTTTTCGCGCCCAATTTCACTGCCGCTCCGATTAAAGCATCTCGGACAGAATGCCCTTCCACTCTTGCTGCGCCGCTGACGTAAAGAGAACCATACGGCCCTGTTGCGAAAGGGAACCGTTCTTGCGTCTCTTCCGGGGAAAGCCTCTTAACTTCTCCCATTTCCGGCGCTTCTTCCCGGCGTTCACGTGCCTTTTCTTCCATTTTATCCAGTTTGCTGTCTTCGTGAATGCTGACGATGCCGACTTGCTTATAGCCTGTTTCTTGCTGGCCAAGCGCTTCCAATGCTTGGATCAATTCAGGGTAGTAAGCTGCTCCGTTTTTTGCAAGTCCATACCAAGCTTTATTTCTTCGCTGTGAAATCCAGGGACAAACAATTCCCGCTGCTGCACCAGTTGCTTGCCCTGCATCACCTCGATCGATCAACGTCACTTCTGCACCGCGCTTCGCAGCTTCGTATGCAGTAGAAGCCCCTAGAATTCCGGAGCCGATAATAATTACTGACTTCATTTAAACACCCAGTCTCTATAATTTCTTATCTTCATTTTACTGGAGTTGGCAATCATACTCAAATGCCTCTGTCTTTCCATGGATTTAAAAGCTCGGGATGAGGGTAGAGATTAGAAAGAAAATTTATCTGGAAATCAAGGAGGCGTTTTTATGGAAAAAAGTTCTTCCACTGAAAAAGTATTGCCGGTGACCTCATTCAGAAGCGGATCCGGTTATGAAGTCGCACCTGATATATACTGCTATACCATTCAAGTGGCAAACGTGTATTTTATCGGAAATCCTGCCGTCAGCAATGAATGGGTACTCGTTGATGCAGGCATGCCGGCTTCTGGACAACGTATTTTAAAAGAAGCGGAAAATCATTTTGGCCCCGGCCATAAATTAAAGTCCATTATTTTAACGCATGGCCATTTCGACCATGTCGGCGGTTTGATTGAAATTTTGGAAACGCATGATGTGCCGGTCTATGCCCACCCATTGGAATTCTCTTATTTAAAAGGAATCACTGACTATCCTGAACCGGATTTTGAAGCAGAAGGCGGATGGATCGTCAAAATGTCAAAAGAATTCCCCGTGAAAGCCATTGATATCTCAACTCGCCTTCATGCATTGCCTGAGGACGGCACAGTGCCGGATATGCCTGGATGGCGCTGGATTCATACGCCAGGCCACACAGAAGGCCACGTTTCTCTGTTCCGGGAACATGGACGCATTCTTATTGCGGGAGACGCTTTTGTAACAGTCAAGCAAGATTCGCTTTACCGGGTCCTGACGCAAAAGAAGGGTGTGTACGGTCCACCCGTATATTTGACGCCAGACTGGCGAGCCGCTTGGGAATCCGTCGTAAAACTTGCTGACCTTCGTCCTTCTGTAGCAGCTACAGGACATGGCAAGCCGATAAGAGGTTCCGTTTTAGCAAAAGGTTTAGTGGAATTAGCTGAGAACTTTCCGGATCTCGCAGTTCCAAAATACGGGAAGTTTATCGATACACTGCACCCTTAAACAAAAAACCTCTTGGAAAAGTTTTTTCCAAGAGGTTTTCTATGGGCAACGCAAATAAATACGATTTAACCGAATAATTCAAAAATATGTTTTAATATTTCAGAAAACGGGTATAAAAATAGTCCAGTTCCGTTTTTTTATAGAAACTGAAATGACATCGAATGGAGATGAGCACAATGATTAAAAGAGCGCTTTTTGTTTCAGACCACGGCGATCCTTTAGCAAAATTAGGAGGTAAACAAGCCGGCGGTCAAAATAATTACGTTAAACAATTAGCCCTTGCCCTTGAAAAAAGAGGTTGGCAAATAGATGTTGTCACCCATTGGTGCGACGCTTCAGCGCCAAGAATCGAGAAATTCGGAACTGCTTGCCGCGTCATCCGGGTCGAAGCTGGCCATAAAGGATTTGTATCTAAAGATGAGATGTTTACGATGCTTCCAGCTTTCTACAAAGAGATGAAAAGTGCGCTGAACCTTTCCTCATATGATTTAGTTCACACACATTACTGGCTTTCCGGCTTAATCGGGAAAAAACTGAAGGAAGAATTCGGACTCCCCCTTATCCATACTTCCCATTCTCTCGGATGGGCAAAAGCAAAAGCGACCGGCGTCACAGATGCACGGCGTATCAAAGCTGAAAAGTCTATTTTAAAAACAGCAGATCAAGTAATCGCTACTACAAATAATGAGAAACAATTGATTCAGGAAAACCTTGAGTCGCCTTCTCCTATCAAAGTGATCCCCATCGGGGTGGACGAGGCATTTACCGTGCATGGAATCCGTTCACATCTCAGAAAAAAATCCGGCTTTGAGGCTCCTCTCTTCGTTTTTGCCGGAAGGTTGGAAGAAACCAAGGGAATCTTCACGCTGCTGAATGCATTTCAGCTATTGGTCAATAAGACCGAAGCCAAATTTAAGCCTCGACTTTTGATTGCTGGCGGAGAACAAGATGGAATCGATCACGCAACGCGCTTGCCGCTCGACCCTAAACTGCGTGAAGCTGTCAAAGGCATTGAAAAATATGTGGAATTTCTTGGGCCGCAATCACAGGAACAGCTGGCAAGGTTGTTTAATATTGCCACTGCCACCATCGTTCCTAGTTATTACGAATCGTTCGGTATGGTGGCTGCAGAAGCGCAAGCATGCGGCAGCCCTGTTATCGCATCGGATGTTGGCGGTTTGAAAAACGTCGTCCAAGATGGCATCACCGGATTGCTTGTCGAAACAAAAAACGAAATCGATTTAGGAATTGCCATGGAAGTCTTATCAATCAATTCGTTATTGGTTGAACGCTTGAGCCGTCAAGCCGTCAGAATTGCAAAGAAAGATTTCGATTGGGATTCAATTTCCGAACGCATTGATTCTATGTATGAGGTGATTAGCAGTGCACGAAGCAAAGCATATATTAGCAACAGACCTGGATGGAACACTGGTTGGTGATTCCGAAGGTCTTCAGCAATTGCTGAAATTCTACGATGAACAAATTTACGATGTCTCGCTTATCTATATTACGGGCCGATATTTTGATTCGGCTTTGTCATTAATTGAAAGCGAGAACCTGCCAGTGCCGGATATTTTAGTGACAGATGTCGGTACGACCATCCACATTGGCGAAAATTTCGAACAAGACAAGGACTGGGAAGCCCGAATGCTGGAAACTTGGGACCCAGATGCGATTGACGCAATTGCCGCCACTGTTTCCGGTTTGACGAAACAGCCGCTTTTGCTTGAAAATCGCTGTTCCTATTATGTTGAAGAAAAACAACCTGTCGAAGAATTCCAAACTAAGCTGGAAGCCTCAGGCATTCCGTATAAATTGATATTTAGCGGTGGACGCGATGTCGATATCGTGCCGTTGCCAAGTGGCAAGGGACAAGCTTTGCAATATCTATTGGATAAATACAATATTCGCGACGCAAAACTTTTAGTAGCTGGAGATTCCGGAAACGACCTGGAAATGCTGACACTTGGTTTTCCTTCTGTCATTGTCGGCAATGCCCTTCCGGAACTGTTGGAAAGTGAAGAACACCCACTCATTTTCCGCGCCACTAAAGGATATGCAGGCGGAATTCAGGAAGCCTGGAAACACTTCCACTCCAAATAGCCTTCTAGCCGCTTCTACGGCCTTGGAAGGCTATTTTTATACATACTTTATGCGCATTCAAGCAAACATTTGTTTTTTTAGCCAATTCGTTTATATTTAAAGGAAAGGCAGTTTCGTGATTTCCAAAGATGTTTGCGTATTTCAAGATGAAAAAAACAGATTTGCCTATGAACAGGAGGAAATTGAGATGAGTAAAGTCGCGAATTTGCAAAAAGAGTCCATGGTCATGTTGAAGGAAACGAGCCGGACTTTTTTCATCCCAATCAATTTTTTAGAATCTAATTTGAAAAAGACGGTTGCTTCTGCCTATTTATGCATGCGGGCAATTGATGAAATTGAAGATCATCCGGAATTGGATGATGAAGTGAAAATCCACCTTTTGTCAACAACCAGTGAATTATTGAAAGCTCCATTCGACCGCTTTGCTTACGAAGCTATGATCAAACCTTACGACAACTTTCTGCCGCCGGTTACAAAACGTTTAGCCGATTGGATCAGCGTCTGTCCTCCGGAAATCGTGGAAAAAGTGAAAGAATCCACTTCCATCATGGCAGCCGGAATGGCAAAATGGGTGGAGAAAAAGTGGATTATCGAAACGAAGGAAGATCTGGATGATTACACGTATTACGTGGCTGGGCTTGTCGGTACGATGCTTTCCGACTTATGGAAATGGCATGACAATACGGAAACTGATCCGGAACTGGCCATCGCTTTTGGACGGGGCCTACAGGCTGTAAATATGCTCCGCAATTACGATGAAGACTTGGAACGCGGTGTCACTTTTGTACCAGATGGTTGGACGCGTGAAGACATGTTCAATTACGCAAACGGCAATTTGGAACAAGCCAACCAATACGTAAAATCGATTAAAAACAAACGAATTTTGATGTTCTGCAAAGTGCCGTTGGCTTTAGCGCACAGTACGTTGAAAGCATTGAAATCTGGAAAAGAGAAGATTACACGGTCTGAAGTTGAAGGAATCGTGGAACAGCTCAAGCAAGAAGAACAGATCAATTAGGCAATGGACGCATTTGATGGCTTATCAAATGCGTCTTTTTTGTATGGGCTGTTATAGGAAAAGATACTTACTTTCGGCTTCACTTCCCTTCTTCCTTTCGACCAAATAGGCTATACTTAAAAAAGCGAAGCAACTATAAACGGGGGAGAAAAATGACGATTTCCATTATTAGTGTATTGACCGCAGCCACTTTCGTACTCAATATTTTTCTAGCTGCAGCGCTTGTCTTTTTAGAGCGCCGGGATGCTTCTTCGACATGGGCATGGCTGTTGGTTCTTTTTTTCATTCCGATATTCGGCTTCTTTGTTTATCTTCTTCTCGGCCGCCAACTTCGTAAGAAAACCTTGTTCAAATGGGAAGGCCGAAAAAAAATCGGTATTGATAGTTTGATCAAACATCAATTACACGCTTTGGACGAGGACGATTTTCATTTTCGCGACGATAATGCCCACGACTACAAGGATTTAGTTTACCTTCACTTACGAAATAACGGCGCCGTGCTGACTCAGGACAATGCTGTCCAAATTTTCAATGACGGCCGCCAGAAATTCGATGCATTGATTGCCGATATGGAGCAAGCAAAAGACCATATACATATCCAATACTATATTTTCCGCTTGGACGGCCTAGGCACCCGTCTTTTAAAGACTTTAACCGCCAAAGCGAAACAAGGCGTCAAAGTTAGGCTGCTTTATGACGACATGGGGTCACGACGGCTCAGCAAGAGACATTTTAAAGAATTCATCGATGCGGGCGGAGAAGTTGAAACTTTCTTCCCGTCCATCTTGCCGATTATCAATCCACGCCTCAACTACCGGAATCACCGAAAAATTGTAGTCATCGATGGCCGGGTTGGGTATGTTGGCGGATTTAACGTTGGAGATGAATACATCGGCTTAAGCCGGAAATTCGGCTACTGGCGAGACACCCATCTGCGTGTAGAAGGCAGTGCGGTACACCCGCTGCAAACCCGTTTCATCTTGGACTGGAATCAAGCCTCTGCACGCCATGATATTGAATACGATGAAATCTTCTTCCCTGCCATTCCTGAAAAAGGCAAAACAACGATGCAAATTGTCTCGAGTGGTCCTGACGAAGAATGGGAACAGATTAAAGACGGTTACCTGAAACTGATCAATATGGCGAAAGAATCGATTTATATTCAGACGCCGTATTTCATACCTGATGCAAGCTTCTATGATGCTATTCGGATTGCCGCCTTATCCGGCATCGATGTACGCGTCATGATTCCAAACAAACCGGACCACCCTTTCGTCTATTGGGCGACTTATTCGTATGCCGGACAGTTATTAAAAGCAGGCGCGCGGGTCTATATTTACGATAATGGATTTATCCATACGAAAATGATTGTGATCGATGGAAAAGCATCTACCGTCGGGACTGCTAATATCGATGTACGGAGCTTTAAATTAAACTTTGAAATAAACGCCTTCATCTATGATGAAAAAGTTTCCTCGGACCTTGCAGAATTGTTCCACCAAGATGTGGAGCTCTCTACGGAACTGACAGTAGACATCTATCTATCCAGAACCAAAATGATTAAAACAAAAGAATCAATTGCTCGGCTGTTGGCGCCTATTCTATAAGACTGCGACCTAACAGAAAATATACAAAAAGCGTTTCCCTCCTTAGTTGGAAGGAAACGCTTTTTTAATGTACATCCAGATATTCTTCTAATGTCACACCTTTAGCATGGATATCAGCAGCTACTTCTTTGCCGACATAACGGTAATGCCAGGATTCGTGCATATAGCCGGTAATCTTTTCCGCTCCTTGTGGGTAGCGAAGAATAAAGCCGTAGCGATGCGCGTTCTCCATCAGCCATTTGCCGCCTTTCGTGTCACCAAAGCTAGCGGAAGCCCAATGCTGCTCTTGCCCCGTTTCTCCGATATCGAAGGCAAGTCCTGTCTGATGTTCCGAATATCCCGGGCGTGCGCTATAGCGGTCTGCCGCTTGCTGGCCATCTTTTGCAACATAGCCTTCGTATAAAACTTTCTGGCGTGCAAAATCACGATACGTACTGAATGCCGTCAAATCGATTTTCGCTTTTAACGCTTCTGTCCGCATGGATTCAAAAGCGGCTCTTGCTTCTTTGCTTTCACCCGGCGCGTATGATTGCGGCAGCGGATGCTGTTTATTGGCGATCAAGACATTGTTAATGACTGTCGGTTTAGCCGGCAATTTTAAATTGTCCTGATATTTCGTTGCGTCTTTTACTGGTTGTTCTTTTGCGGGAGGCGCCTTTTCTTGCTCCGGCGCTTTCTCTTCTTTATCAGCGGAAGGAACTTCTGCTGGCGGGGTTTCCGTTTTTTCCGGCGTTTCCGGTTCAGTCGGCTTTTCTGATTCTACCGGAGTTTGCGGCTCTTCAGGCATAGGCGTTTCCCCTTTTTGTGATGAGACATCTTCATTCGGTTCAACTGTTTTGATATCTGTTTCAGATGGCGATAAAGCCTCTAAACTTTCTTCTATATCCCAATTGTGGAGAGACATCCAGTAAGCAGAAACCCCTCCAGCTAAAACGACTACAATTCCAAGGCTAATGAGGATCCACTTTATATAAGGCTTCTTATTTTTCTGATTCATCGAATACCGCGATTGCATGGTTCTCCTTCTTTCTCTAAAGTTCTTTTTTATTCTACCATTACTCTCGCATAATTTCTCCCTAAACAAATGAACATTCGGTATACTTTAAATAGAATTTTTTACAAGATATGAGGGAAGAATATGAACAATCAAAAATGGCTTTCACTTAATTTTTTCGCTTTCTTTTTCACATGGGGAGTCTTTCTGCCTTATTGGACAGGATGGTTGACCAACGATAAAGGCATCAGCGTTTCAGCAGCGAGCCTCATCATGGGTGCCGGCATGTTCGCCCGATCGCTTTCCACCCTGATTTTCTTCCCGCTCATGACGCGCATCTTTTCGTTAGGGAAGCTTATGCAGCTACTGGCCATTCTATCTTTTGTCCTCATGCTCCTACATATGCCCGCTAACTCTTATGTGTGGCTATTCATCTTAACTTTCGCTTTCAGCTTTGTCTATCCGAACTTGCTGCCGGCGATGGAGAGCGGCGCAACCGTATTGATGAAAACAGACCATATCCATTACGGGAAAAGCCGTTCTTATGGATCTGTCGGTTATACCATTGCATTATTGATTGTCGGCGGTGCTACGGCAATATGGCAGGAAAGCGCAATTTACTGGGTAATGCTTGGCGGGTTGCTATTCATGGCTTTCACCCAATCAGCTACTTCACCTATTCCCTTACAATCTAAACCTGAATCCAAAAAAACGAATTCCGGAAGCGTCATGAAAGAATTGCTGCGTTCAAAACCGTTCATGCTCATGTTGTTGATCACGACTTTGCTGCAGGGAGCACACGCAGCTTACTATAATTACGGCTTTATTTATTTGCAGGACGTCGGCGTCAACAGCTTTTACATCGGCCTTATCTTGAATGTAGCGATCCTTTTTGAAATCCTGATATTTGCAAAAGCCGATTCATGGTTCGCCAATTGGTCCGTTTCGTCGATGTTCTTAGCCGCTGGTATCGGCTCCACATTGCGATGGGTGTTGATTTTCCTTTTTCCATCTGTTTGGGTGTTCATCTTCAGCCAAGTTTTCCACGCCTTGTCTTTCGGGCTGGCGCATTTCGCATTCATCCGCTATATTTTCCAAAAGCTTGATCCTTTGCACATTCCAGCTGCCCAAGGAATGTATGCAGCCATTGCCATGAGTTTAAGCGTTGCGGCTTTGACCATTCTCGGAGGTTTTCTTTACGAAATCTCTCCCGGCCTTTCATTCCTTGGAATGGTTCTATTCTCCGGCCCGGCAATTTTGTTGGTATTGCTCACTAGAAGAAGATTTTCTTATTAAATAAAAATTCCTACAAACTACCCCCATAATCTTCGAGATGACTGCGAATAAATGAGTATCAACTGTCACAGGGAGCTGGGTATATTGAAACGAATTTCACAAAAGGATATCGCAAGCTTAATGGAACGCTTAGATACCTTACTTGAAGAACGCCAAAAAGAAAAATACCAATACAAAAAAACAGCAGCGGCCAATTAGGCTGCTGCTGTTTTTAACTACTGGATTATACGAGAATTGTAACCAACACGATGACAAACAGTACGGCAAAAATAATGGCCATCCCACGCATCCATTTTGCTTCGCGGTCCATGCCTTTTGCTTTCATCTGGCGATAACGGAACGAATTAGTCAACACAAACAGCAAGGTCATGAATAATACAGTGATTTCTAAATTTCCCATAACGAGAAAAGCGAGCGCTGCTAGACTTAATACAGCCATCGCAATTCCTTGTACCCATTTCGAATTCATCTTTTTTCACTCCTAAAAAAGAAAGCCGGCAAAGTATGCCGGCTTTTTGTTTTTATTTTTTATCTTCTACAGCTTCCAATGCTTTTTCGGGATGTTCAGAATAGAACTTGCGTCCGATAAACGTTTGGATGATCAGCAAGATCCCGCCGACTGCCCAGTATACTGGCAATGCAGCCATGGATGAAAATGATACGAACATGATCATCACTGGTGAGATATAAACGAAAAGTTTCATTTGCTTTTGCTGCTGTTCCGGCATTGTCCATAATGAGACTTTTGCTTGGAAGAAGTAAACTGCTCCAGCGATCAAAGTCATTAAAATATCCGGCGAGCCTAATGTGAACCATAGGAACTCATGATCTTTTACATAATCCGGGGCGTAGAGAATCGCAAAGTAAAGACCCATAATGATTGGCATTTGAATGACAACTGGCAGACAGCCCATATTCAACGGGTTAACGTCATGCTTTTTGTATAGACCCATCATTTCCTGCTGGATTTTCATTTGTTCCTCTTTGTCTTTTGTTTCTTTTAAGCGCTTTTGAATGTCTTCCATTTCCGGGCGCAATTTATCCATTTTGACTTTCATGCCTTGCTGGCGCTTATACGTACGCAGCATAAATGGCATCAAGACTAGACGAATTACTACAGTAATCGCTACAATCGCTAAACCATAGCTTCCACCGAACAAGTCACCCAAGTAAATTAACGAACTAGCAAATGGCTTTACAAAAACACTATAGAAAAACCCTTCTTGATTCTCAACAGCCGAACAGCCGCTTAATACGAGAACCGCCATTGCCAGAAAGGACAGCAATATCATTTTCTTTTTCAATTTAGTCACCTTCACCTTTTTCAACTATAAAGAAGTATACCTATATGATTGATAAATTTCAATCAGTGACTCTGAATTAGCAAACTTTATTGCATTGTGTGACAAAATAGCGAATGCTATAAAAGTTTTCAGGCAAGAAAAAAAGGAGAAAAAATTCTCCTTAATTCGAGTTTGGCAGATTGTAGCGGAAATACGGAATGTGCTGGCTGTCGCGGAATTGTTTTGGTGTGACAGTTGTGTATTTTTTGAAGATGCGCGTGAAATAACTTTGGTTGCAGAAATGGAATTGCTTCGAAATCTCTGAAATCCCTTTGTCCGAGTGGCGTAAATAATATTGAGATTCTTCTACACGGCGCACATTCAAATACTCAACGAGTGTAATGCCGGCATGCTCTCTGAAAATACGGGACAAATGGCTTGTTGAGATATGGAAATGCTTCGCAATGTCCTCTACTGACAAATCTCGTTCGACTTCATCATTGATGAACATGACTACTTTGTTTACGGTTTGATGGCCAAAAGAAGGCTGTTTGCGTTCAGAAATGACCGACACAAAGAACTCGATCAACTCATCCGCTACGTAAAGAAACTCTGAATCGTTCATATGCTTTTCAACCAATTCGATGCAAGCCGTATTGAAAGCAAACGCTTTTTTAGGCGGCACGCGCATTTCATAAAGTTTACGAGCCATTACAGATGAGAGGACTATGTAATAGTTGCGGACTTGGCGAATGGTATCTTTGCCTGCTTTAATACCGATTAAATCGATCAAAAGGCGCAAAGTTTGCTTCGCCCGGTCTTTTTCAAGATGGTGGATTTCATAAATTAATTGTGTTTCGATTTCAAAAAACTTCTCAATTCCCTCATATTGATTCAGATTTTCACTTTCATTCATAAAAATCTTGGAAATTGTTTCTTGAATCGATGGCGCAGCTAGTATATTCATTTTTTCCCCGTCTTTCTAAGTTCTAAATTTTAAGCAGTTACTTCAACTATATACTGAATCGCTCAAGATGAACATAGCTCAAAGTAGAACTTATTAAATTTTTTATGTAATATGGTTTATTACCATTTTACCTTTAATACCTTATTAAAGGAAATATTTTCCCTAAAACTATACTACAAATGACGAATATCTGTCAAAAGGGTTTCTCTGGAAACTAATAAATTTCCAATATTTTAAAATTCATGACTAAAAGCCAGTCTTTCCCAAGAAAGGCTGGCTTTTGCTCTCTCGTTTCTATTCTTTATCCGGCGGGATCAAAGCACGTATATGCCGCGGAAGAACTTCAATTGTAAAAGGAGTCGGTGAACCTTCATCGCCGTCGATATTGCATGAAATTGGCTCACTTGTGTCAATTGAGACTTGGGTGGTATGAACCACTTCTACTGCCGGGTCTTTTTCAAGCTTCCCTCTTAACATTGCACCTGCTATTCGGATAAAAGCAGGCAAAGCTGCATTTTTCACAATATAGACATGCAGTAGCCCATCGTCCGTTAAGGCTTCTGGCGCCAGCTTTTCAAATCCGCCAACCGAATTGGTCAAAGCGA
Source organism: Planococcus sp. NCCP-2050 (assembly GCF_023708025.1). NCBI lineage: Bacteria > Bacillati > Bacillota > Bacilli > Caryophanales > Caryophanaceae > Planococcus > Planococcus sp. NCCP-2050. The sequence continues at coordinate 41,144 of NZ_BRCX01000002.1, forward strand.
CCAACACCAATTTTGCTTCGCCTTCCCACTCACCGTGGTCATGTTTGATTTTAAAATATTGTTCCGCATCCGAAGTAATCGCCTTAACTCCTTCTATGAAATAAGCCAAGGCCCCTAATCGAGTTTTCTGTTCCGGTGACACTTCATAAGTCGATTCGGCAATTTGTCCGAGCGCCAAGATATTCATGAAATAATGATCGCCCACTTTTGCGATATCCACTCTTTTTTCATATCCTGTTTTTAAAGCTTCAATCGCTTCAGGCGGATCCAATGAAATCCCCAGTGCCCGGGCAAAATCATTGACGGTTCCAAGCGGGATCAAGGAAAACAGCGGTTGGTGAGGCTGTTCCGCTAAACCGGAAACAGCTTCGTTGATGGTTCCGTCGCCCCCCATCGCTACGACGAAATCATATTTTAATTCACAGGCTTCACGGGCAAAATTTGTGGCGTCATGCTGTTTTTCTGTGGTCCTTGTGTCTACACTATAGCTCATATCTACTAATGTTTGTTCTACTTGGGCACGATATTGGGCCGCTTTCTCTTTTCCTGCAGATGGATTCAAGATAAACATCGCTTTTTTCATTTAGTTACCTCCGGTGGTATGATATAACCATATTTATCTTTACCCTCTCTTAGGGTCAAGTTAATCCCACTGTTCTTCAATTACTGAAAGTGAGGGTGACAATGCGCATTTTTATTTATTTGATTATTTTCTTCGCGTTTTTTGACTTGTTTGCCCAGCTGCCAATCATGAGCCCATTTGCCGTCGATTTAGGAGCCACGCCTTTTTTAGCCGGGCTTGCTGTAGGCATGTATTCGTTGTCGAATGTGGTAGGCAATGTGATTTCAGGAATATTCGCTGACCGCCGCGGGCCTTTAGCCATACTGATTTTCGGCCTCGTTTCCACAGGTGTAATTTTGTTTTCTTATCATTTAGCAGCCGGTCCGTACAGTTTGCTGATCATCCGCTTTTTCCACGGATTGGCTGCCGGCTTCACGGTGCCCGCCGCTTTCACTTTTCTGGCCAATAAAACCGAGCAGAACCGGCGAGGAAAAGGGGCTGCAGTTTCCGGAGCCTTTGTCGGATTAGCCGCCATTATTGGCCCAGCTTTCGGTGCCATTTACGCGAGCCGTACAAGTGTCCCGGAAATGATGGGAGTTACAGGTACCATTCTTCTGTTGCTGGGGACCATCTCTTACTTTTTGCTGAAGAAAGAACCTGCCAAGCAAGAATCTGTCCAAGCTGCTAACATTCCATTTATGGTCGCCATTCGCAACCGCGGCTTATTTCAGGCATTTATCGGCGCTTTTTTCTTAATGTTTTCTCAAGGGGTGCTTGCTTACATGCTGCCCCTTAAAATCGATGCGCTTCAATTGCCTTCCGAAATGAGCGGCTTGCTGTTAAGTACTTTCGGCATTGCTGCCATTTTGGTATTTCTGCTGCCAGTCAATCGCTTATTCGACCGTGTAAAACCTGTCTATACATTAATCGCCGGCTTTACGTGTATGGCGCTTTCCCTTTTTCTTTTAAGTGCGGTTTCTCTTGCAGCACTTATGTATATCGCCATGGCAAGCTATGGAATCGGTTTTGCCCTTCTTTTTCCTTCCATCAACTCGCTCTTGATCGATTCGACGAATCTGCAATCGCGTGGAAGAGCTTATGGCTATTTCTATGCATTCTTTTCTTTTGGTGTGGTTGCCGGATCCAGTGTTACTGGAGCTCTGGAATTATCCGCAAATGAAGGATTTATCTTAAGTGGAAGTTTGCTGCTCATCATAGCAGGGCTGAATGGAATAGTGGCTAGAAGATAAAACGCAGGAAAGAAGGATGGTTTTTAACCATCCTTCTTTTTCGGCCACTCATTTAGATATTATCGGTGCCAATGCGCGGCTCCGGCGATACGGTCTTCGTGTTCTCTGATTTTTCTTCGCTCGTATCGTTTGAAGATAACTTCGCATTTTCATCTGCTTTTTTATCTTCATTATAATATTGGACGCCTGGCTCTCCGCCTTCATTGACCATTTCTTTTTCGCGGTCTTTTGTCGATTCTTGTCCGTCAGTTGATGTTTTGTTTAGTTTGTCCAAGTTTTGAGATTCCATAAATGAATTCACCTTCGTTTTCGCATTATTAAAAGCTACAGTGGCTTTTTCACGATTTTCTGGTTTCTTGAAGTATGCATATGCGCCGGCAGCTAAACCTGCCAATAATATCCCTCTTCTTTTTGCCATTTACTTCACTCCTATTCTCTATTAAAACTTGTTTACCCTATTTTACTAAACTTATGCAACATTCACATGTCAAAAGCATTACATTTTATTGTTGGTGAATTTCATATCCACATGTGGAATTCCATCTTCATCGTACGCTTCTGAAATCGGCAGAAAACCGAAAGACTCATAAAACTCTTGCAAGTATACTTGCCCTTGCAATTGAATTTCATTGGATTGCCATTCGTTCAAGATATAGTCCATTGCCTGAATCATCAATTGTTTAGCGAGCCCCCGGTTTCTTGCTTCGGCACGGACGATGACCCGTCCGATAGAAGGGATTTCATACTTCACCCCCGCCGGAACCAGCCTAGCGTACGCCAATGTTTTTCCATTCTCGCTATAGGCGATGTGAATGGATTCTTGATCTAAATCATCCAACTCAGGATACGGGCAATTCTGCTCCACTACAAATACATCCACCCGTAATTTCAAAAATTCGTATAACTTTCGGGCAGTCAATTCATCAAAATGATAGGTATTCCACTCCAAATTCTTCGCCTCCCTCTCTCTTTTCATTATTTCACATTAGTGGCTATTTGGATGTATTTTTGATATGATAACGGAAAGAATTTTAGAGGTGAGCAAATGATTCGTGCAGGCACGATTGATGATATTGCATCTGTCCAGGAAATCGCACACGTTAGCTGGGTTGATACTTATGAAGGCATTATTCCTCCAACTGTCCAAAAACAATTTTTAGATAAATCGTACTCTACGCCAATGATGGAAATGAGACTCGAGAGAACCATTGTTTTGCTTGCTTTTCATGGTAGCGAACCCGTTGGATTTGCCAACTTCACCCGAGTAGACGAAGACGGCGATGCTGAGCTGATTGCGCTTTACTTGAAACCTGAATTTCAACGCAATGGCTACGGCAAACAATTGTTGTCGAGCGGACTATCCCAGTTAAAAGATGGCTCGCAATTATTCGTTTATGTGGAATGCAAAAATGAAAAAGGCCGGAAGTTCTATGAACGCAATGGCTTTGAATTAGTAGAAGAATTCGAAGAAGTCTTTGAAGGCTACCCTTTACAGACTGCCAAATATATTTATTACTTAAAAACACCCGTTCTTTAAAAGAACGGGTGTTTTTTGTTTATAGCGGACGATACGTATCGTCATCTTTATGAAGCGGATTATTGGTCGTATCGTTTTGTCTCCGCTGTTCTTCCTGGCGAAGGCGCTCTTCTTGGCGGATCCGTTCTTCTTCACGAATTCGCTGTTCTTCTTTTAGCTTCACATCATCATTGCGTCCATTAAAGTCATCGCGTCCTGACGAGAAATCGTCACGTTTGGTCCCTTTCCGTACAAAGCACATAATTGCCGCAATGTAGAATAAGATCGATGTTAACGAAAGCAACCCTGCAAATAGCCCTGCAATGATGAAAAGCACTCCTGCTGCTTTAGGATTGCGATTATTTCGCAGATTCGCGATAGCTAAAATCGCTAAAATGGTACTGATCGCAAGCAGTGCGACGATTATCCAGCCAATGATGCTAAAGCTGGAAATAAAAGTATCCAAAAAGGCTTGGGCGTCTTGCGGACTTGCAAATGTTGAATCATTCAAGATTTCTTGTTCAAAATCCTGGAATTCTGTCGTGTTTTGCACACTGTCGAAACTAAGGATACCGATTACCAATAGGGCGATGGTTAAAAGATTAAAGATAATGCCTATTACACCTAATGTTTTTTCTGCACCTCTGCTGACAACTCCATTGTTCATTTCATGCACCTCTTTCTCACTTTTCTTCTGGCTTGGTTGAAAGCCCTCTTTAAACAGTTTCCCTGATTAATATTAATAAAACCTGTTTAAGCTTTTGTGATAGGGGTAGTTAATTATTAACAAAGATTTTAAAGGAGATGAAATTAATGGAAAAGAAGTTAATTTTTAATCAAGCAGACTTTATGTATGGAATTGGCGGCGCTTCTGTTTTAACTGCTATTGTTTTCTTTATGACAAGCCTATAATACGGAGGATGAGGATGGAAAACTACATATTGGCAACATAGCAAAAGCAATCCACTCGAAATCGAAGAGGATTGCTTTTTGTATGCTTAAATTTTCACATCATCGTAGTCTTTATAGCGGTCGAATGCAACAACTGCATACGAACAAACCGGCTCCATTTTGTAATTATGTTCACGGGCATAGTCGGCCGCGCGATCAAGCAATTTTTTCGCAATGCCTTGGTTGCGCATCGATTCATCTACAAAAGTATGCTCAATCACCATGACATTCGCCAGTTCCGTCCATGTAATTTCCGCCTTAAGCATTCCCGCTTCTTCCTGGCGATAAGCGAATTCATCATTTCCCAATTCTACTAGCTGAAATTCCATATTTTTCTCCCCCTACTTATTGATTGATAGACAACGGACGCAACGATGCTTCGATTTCAGCCCGTTTGGGCTCAAGAAACGGCGGCAAAGCAAGCGTCTCTCCCAAAGTTTCCAATGGCTCATCTGTAGCAAAGCCCGGTTCATCCGTCGACAATTCAAAAAGAATGCCATTCGGCTCACGGAAATAGATGGCTTTGAAATAATAGCGATCTACTTCACCTGAAGTCATAAAGCCATTTGAGCGCAAGTAAGCGTTCCACTTGCTGTACTCTTCATACGTTTTCACACGGAAAGCGACGTGATGGACGCTTCCTCTCCCAGGACGTTCAGGCGGCAAATCTGTCCGTTCCTCTAAGTGTACTTCGCCAGCCGGCCCTCCTTTTCCTGTTGAAAACACCAAAATATCTTTCATTCCTTCTATTTTTGACGGATAAGAGCCAATTTGCTCAAATCCTAAGATGTCGCTTAACACAGCTGCTGTCTTGCCATTTTTGCGGACAGTCAACCGAACATGCCCTAAACCGACAATCGCATATTCTTCCGGAATTCCCGCTTTCGTCCAAGGAATGCCGTATTCGATTCCTTTTCCGTCATCCACTACCAGCATCAGACGGGATCCTTCAAAGTCTTGGAAAGTCAGGGATGGCCGTCCAAAAATTTCTTCCACTTCGCCATGCGGGACGCCGTAGCGATCAAAACGTTCGACCCAATACGTGAGCGCCGCTTCATTCTTGATTCGCAAGGCAGTATTGCTGATGGAAGAAACACCAGGATAGGTGCGGCCTGCCATCGGAATATCAAAGTACGTCATATCAGTTCCAGGAGTCCCTACTGCATCGGCATAAAACAAATGATAAGACGAAGTCGAATCCTGATTAACACTCTTCTTCACTAAACGCATGCCTAAAATCCGTGTAAAGAAATCATGGTTCTTATCCGCATTTGCGGTAATTGCGGAAACGTGGTGAATGCCTTCTAGTTTCATTATTTCTTCCTCCTTTAATTATCTTGAATTCGAGATATTTAATTTATTCTATCACCGCTTCTTCTGAGCTGCAACTGAACCGGCTCAAAATAAAAACAGCCAGGCAATTTACTGCCTGGCTGTTCGTTTGAATTAGTTAAACCATCCACGGACAGAATCCGCCAGTTTTTGAAAGAAGCTTTTCACGCTTTGCCAAAAACCTTCGTCATTGACGATTGTGCCAATTTTGTCTTCAATGGTTTTGCTCAAGTCTTCCAATTGAGTCGACCATTTGGAAAAGTCGATATCCAGTTTACGGATGCGATCCATTAGATCCGTCAACAATTTGCGGTCTTCCGGGCTTAACTCGATTTGAAGCTTCGTCAATTGATCTTCGACAATTTTTTCCACTTCTTCACGGGTAGCCGGATTTTGTTCAGCGATCTGTTTTTTGATCTCTGTCAAAAGCTCACTTACTTTTGCGTCTTCAACTCCGCTATCAGCAAGTTCTGTCGCTACTGTCAATTCATCATTAGCAACATCTGTCCGTTCAGGATCCAATTCTTCGCCGTTCACTTCGTAAGCTTTATAAATGCCGACGAGCGCTGAATGGCCCGTCACCGCTTTTGGAGCAGCAACTTCAACTGTTGCATCTTCAATGCCTGCAGTCAGCATGGCATTCGCGTACATTTCTGTTGTTACTTGTGTGATATTATCCGGCGTAACGATTTGGATAACCAAACCTTCCCCAGCATCTTTGCGGGTGATTTTTGCCGAAGAATACATATTCGCACGTGAATCCCCGTCTTTAATGTAAGTAATCAGGTCTTGGCCGGTCACTTCGATTTCTTCCACGTCTGCTTCACCGGCTACATCCAGGCTTTCCGCGACACTTTCTTTTTCAGCTTCAGATAGATTGCCTCCATAGACGACGATCGGCAAACCGAATTTTTCGTTGATGCCGACATTCGCAGAACCGATGCTTGGCAGCATAAGTGACAGTGCTAATATAGATGATAGTACTGGAATTATTTTCTTCATAATTTATTGCCCCCTTCCACAAATTAATACGCTTTTAATTTGAAAAGGTTGCGTTAACGTATTAATTTGGTCCATCCGTCTTCCTGGATGATTTTGCGTTCTTTGTACAGTCTGCCGAGCGCGCGTTTGAATGCCGCTTTGCTCATGCCGAAAATTTCCTGGATTTCATCTGGAGTCGATTTATCTGTGAACGGCATTTGCCCGCCAGACTCATCTAGGAAATCCATAATTTTCTGTGCATCGTCTGATAGGCGCTCTTGTTTACGCGGAAGCAATGAACCGTTCAATGTCGCATCGTCTTTTATGCCGATGATGCGCACGGTTTTTTCTTCGCCTAAACGCGGTTCTTCTTCTCTTTCCGATTCATGGACGAAAATCCGATACATTTCAGGCACTGAAAGCATGAATGTGCCGACTGGCAACAAACGATAAGCACGTGCTTGAATGTTTTCATTGAAAACAGAAGTTGGAGCCGGTACGTATAATTCGCCGATTTTCTCTTCTGTTGCCAAACGTCCGTATAAATCGCCATAGCGGTCCGTACGCAAGGTCATGAAGATATGGTCACCTTGCTGCGGCCACAATTCTTCGATTTGTGGAAGGTCTTCCGGAAGCACGTAAACTTCCCGGGAAGTCCCGATATCAACGACCAGTCCTTCACGTCTCGATACTTTCAATACTTTCGCCCAGCCGTAAATGCTCGGTAAAATATGGGGAATCATCGGAGTAGCGGAAACACCGCCTTGCCGGTTGCGGAAAAGGAATACCTCAATTTCCTCACCGATTTCTTGCCCTTCTTCGATCTCTGATGCGTTCATCAATACCTCATCACCCGAACTATTCGTCAAGACCCACTGGGAGCTTGAACGGTCAATAATGCGTAATGTGGTTTTTTCTCCTGGATGCAATGCCATCATGCAGCCTCCTTAAATTCAACTTAGTTTTCTTTTTGGTCGTTTTTTAGTTTTTCAAGTTTCTGGAGCAATGCCGGATCTTCTTCCAGCACTTGAACCAAATCAGCGATTCGATTAATGGAATTCCAGCTTAAGTGATGCTCGATGCCTTCTACATCGCCGTAGATCCGTTCTTCCTCGACTCCGATCAACCGAAGGAACTGTTCCAATAAATCATGGCGCTTCACAAGTCGTTTTCCAAGTTTCTGGCCGCGCGGCGTCAACATAAGCCCCCGGTAACGCTCATAAATTAAGTACCCATCTTTATCAAGTTTTTGCACCATCTTGGTGACAGATGAAGGCAAAACTGACAAAGCTTCTGCAATATCCGACACTCGGGCATATCCTTTTTGTTCTATTAATGAATAAATGATTTCAATGTGGTCTTCCATACTTGGAGTAGGCAAAATTCGTTCCTCCCTAACATGACTCTCTTCAGTTTACTATACCCCAACCCGCTAAACAACTGAGCTTCCGGCAATCCAGTAGTAATTCAATTTTCTGCATGTTTGGGCTGTGTATTTTGGGGGTACTTAATACTATCGACATAGAAAGGTTAGGTGAGGAACATGGGACGTATTCTTTGGATTATTTTAGCAGTTATTATTGTAATTTGGTTAGTTGGATTCTTAATGGACGTCGCTGGTGGATTGATCCACATTCTTCTTATCATCGCAGCTATCATTTTAGTCATTAACTTGATTTCTGGAAGAAAAGGCATATAGCCTAAGTGAATAAAAAAAGCTGAGGACAATTGTCCTCAGCTTTTTTTATTGTTTCCGGATTTTTGCATAAACGCATGTGTCGCGCAATTTGTTGCTCACTTTTGAAAGGGTGTCGTTGCGAAGGATGCCTTCAAGTTCGAAGTTCAAACGTTCAGCGACTGCACGGCTCCGGACATTGTCAGGATCGCAGCGAATCTCGACGCGATTGGCTTCCAACTCTTCAAAAGCAAAACGGGTAATGCGCTCTACCGCTTCTGTTACATAGCCTTTGCCTTCGAAGCGATTATCAACCCAATAGCCGATTTCAAATTTGCGGACATCCCAATTGATGCGGTGAAGCCCTGACGAACCGATGAATTCGCCCGTTTCTTTCGAAAAGAAATGCAGGCGTAAATCTTTGCGGAGCATAAAGTCCGCTTCTGCTTCCACCAAGTTTGCTTCCATTTCAGAAAGTACCGGCTTTTTCTGGGCAAATGGCATCCACGGCCGCAGTGAAGCAAGCGAGCGCATGACCGCTTCATAGCTGAGCGCCGCATCTTCTCTTTTCGGCTTACGGATGATTAAGCGTTCCGACTCGAATTGGTCTGGAAATTGAAACAGAACCGGATTGAATTGAGATTTCTTTTCTTCTACGAGTGCATCATCCCAATGGACTGGCGTCGTGATGCCCGCTTCCCAATCTTCTCTCGTCATGCCGTAAGTCACCGCATCGTAATAGCGGTTTTCTCTCGGCGAAAACCAGGTTTGGCGAATATGCGCCTCTTTTACGAAACCGGTCCGCTCAAATGCTTTTCTCATCGCAAAGTTATCATGGCGCGTGTTGCCTTCCAGACGGATTTTCTTTTCAGGCAAAGAGAAGACGAAATCAGCAATCAATTTCAAGGCCTTTGGGCCATAGCCTTTCCCGCGATATGGATCAGCAATCCGCAAATCGAATAGCGGAATGTCATCCTGCAAATCGAAAATCTTCACGACCCCCACTTGCTGCCCCTCATCATTTTCAATCCAGAACGTTCTGACTTGGTCTGATTTATATCCGCCTTCTTCAATCGTCTTCTCGATCAATTCCCGGACAGGATGTTCAATGCCGTGGAACGGCCATGAGTTAGTGGTCATAAATTCAATTAATTGTTCTTGTTCTTCCATCGTCCATTCTGTCAGCTTCAACACTTTGTCCCCCATGTTCGTTTACTTTTGAATCTTGACTAAACGCAGCGCATTGAGGATAACGAGAAGCGTCGCGCCCATGTCTGCAAAGATGGCAATCCATAATGTCAGCCACCCTGGAATGATTAAAAGCAAAGCAATAATTTTTAAACCTAATGCAAAAATAATATTTTCCTTTATTATACGCAAAGTCTTTCGGCTGAGTCGAATTGTATAGGGCAGTTTTTCTAAATCATCGGCCATTAAAGCAATATCAGCTGTTTCCAAAGCCGCATCTGTCCCGGCGCCGCCCATGGCAATGCCGATCGTCGAGGCTGCTAGCGCAGGTGCATCATTGACTCCATCTCCGACCATGGCAACCCGGCCATGAGTTAGCTGGAGTTCTTTGATGGCAGCTAATTTATCTTCCGGCATTAATCCGGCACGTACATCCGTGACACCGATTTGAGCTGCGATCGCTTCGGCTGTTGCAGGATGATCGCCTGTCAGCATGATGGTTCTCTCAATGCCCATTGCGTTCAACTGGCGGATGATTTCCGGGCTTTCGTTTCGGATAGCGTCCGCCACAGCCACCGCACCGATCAATTCTTTTTCCGAAAAGACCGCAACGACTGATTTTCCAGATTCCTGCAACTTTCGGTAACTCGAAGGAATCTTAAAGCCGAATTCTTCTGTCCAAGTAAAGCTTCCTACGTGGACTCGCACTCCCTTAACGACTGCATGAGCACCTTTCCCTGTCACCGACCCAAACCCTTCGGAAGGATAGGCTTCGCCCGCTTCATCAAGGATGGCACGCGCTAAAGGATGCTGCGACATCGTTTCAACTGCGGCCGCGATTTTCAAGACTTCTTCCTTTGAATACGATTCTTTTGCAAAGACATCCGTCACTTCCGGATAGCCTTTCGTCAACGTGCCCGTTTTATCAAATGCAATGGCCTTGATATGGCCGGTCTCTTCCAAGTGGATGCCGCCTTTTACGAGAACACCTTGCCGTGCAGCATTCCCGATAGCCGTAACGATGGCTACTGGCGTCGAAACAACTAATGCACACGGGCAGCCGACCACAAGGACTGCAAGCCCTTGGTAAACCCACAACTCCCAGTTGCCCGTGAGGAGGCTTGGAATGATCGCCACTAAAAAAGCGATGGCAATGATGGCCGGCGTATAATATTTCGCAAAACGGTCGACGAACTTTTGGGAAGGCGCTTTTTCTGCCTGCGCTTCTTCCACTAAATGAATGATTTTAGCAATCGTGGTATCTTCCACCCGTTTGGTCACCGTAACTTCCAGTGCACCTTCTTCATTTAAGGTTCCTGCAAACACTTCGTCTCCCGGCTGCTTATCCGCTGGAATCGATTCTCCTGTAATGGCTGCCTGATTCACAGAACTGGTGCCGCGGAGCACAGTTCCATCCATGGCAATTTTCTGCCCTGGTTTGACGATCAGGATATCGCCGATGCGAATATCTTCCGTATCCAGTTCAAGCAGCTCGCCTTGGCGCTGGATCAACGCTCTTGCCGGTGCCAAATCCATCAATCCTCGAATCGACTGGCGGGCTTTATTCATGGAAAAGGCTTCTAATGCTTCACTGACTGCAAACAAGAAGACTACGACCGCCCCTTCCCGCCATTCGCCAATGATTACGGCACCAATGATCGCTATGGTCATTAATGTTTTCATATCAAATTGCAATTTCGTTAAATTTTGCAATCCTGTCCAGAACATCTGATAGCCTCCGACTAAAATAGAAGCACCGAACAATCCGATCGCTGCCGGATGTGTTTCAGAAGCCTGGAAAGAAATCACTGTTCCAATGATTAGCAAGATAAAGGAAATAGCGGCTTCGATAGTTTGGCGCCGTTTATAGAATGGCGTATGCACGGCTTTCTCTTTTTCCGGAAAAACACGGATATGGTCGAATGCACCCGCTTTTTCCAATGCTTCAATGGAAACATTGCCATCCACCGTCAATTTAGAAGCGCCAAAGTTTAAAGTGACATTTTTAATATCAGGAAGTTCCCGTACATTTTTTTCGAATTTGGCAGCGCAGCTTGTGCACGATAAGTTTTCAAGACGGTATGTCTTCTGCATGCTCTGCACCTTCTTTCGCATGTTCATGGGCAATGGTCACGAGTTGGTGAACGTGGCGGTCCGACAAGGAATAATAGACTTGCTTGCCTTTGCGCAAGGATTTCGCCAATCCCCGTTCTCTCAAATATCTTAGATGGTGGGAAGCAGTCGCTGTTGAAGAGCCGATGACTGCTGCAATATCGCAGACGCACATTTCTTCTTCGATCGTTAAGGCATAGGCGATATTCAAGCGTGTTTCATCGGCCAACGCTTTAAATAGATTGACGACTTCGGATAAATCCGGCATGTATTTTTGAACATTGTCCACCACTTCCGGATGGACTTTTGTCACTTCACAAATTTCTTTCATCGCGATCCCACCTTCATTCAAATCTTGCTTTGATTGTTACTTGTAGTATAAATCTTCGGACAATAATAATCAAACGAATATTTGAATGACTCCTATTTACGGTTTTTCGAAAAAATGCTATTGTTTGCAGATGCTAAACGAATTTTATAAAGGAAGTGGAATTTTGAAAACCATGTCTTATAAAGAGCAGTGGTTCGGCAATATCCGCGCAGATATTCTTTCCGGCATTGTCGTTGCCCTTGCTTTAATACCTGAAGCCATCGCCTTCTCCATCATCGCTGGTGTCGATCCGATGGTCGGCCTCTATGCTTCGTTCTCGATTGCGGTCATTATCGCTTTTGTCGGCGGCAGGCCTGCCATGATTTCTGCAGCCACGGGTGCGATGGCCCTCGCCATGGTCACGCTCGTCCGTGACCACGGCCTCGACTATTTACTGGCCGCGACTATTTTAACCGGCGTGCTGCAAGTAATCTTCGGCTTTTTGAAGATCGCCCGCTTCATGAAGTTTATCCCGAGGGCCGTAATGATCGGTTTCGTGAATTCGCTCGCTATCCTCATCTTCATGGCACAAGTGCCGTTCATTTTCGGCATTAATATGACCACCTATATTTTTGTTGGAGTCACTTTGGCAATCGTTTATATCCTGCCTCGTTTCTTCACTGCCATTCCGGCACCGTTAATCGCCATATTGGTATTGTCCGGCATCGTTATGTATACCGGAATCGACATGCAGAATGTCGGCAGTTTAGGGACGATCACACAATCCCTGCCAACATTCTTTATCCCGGATGTCCCTTTTAATCTTGAAACTTTGCAGATCATTTTCCCGACGGCCCTGGCATTGTCGATTATCGGCCTGCTCGAATCGCTGTTGACGGCATCTATATTAGATGATGCAACGGAAACCGATTCCGATAAGAACCAGGAAGCCCGCGGGCAAGGCATTGCTAACTTCATCACCGGCTTTTTCGGCGGGATGGCGGGCTGTGCAATGATCGGCCAGTCTGGCATTAATGTCCAGTCTGGCGGACGTGGACGCCTTTCCACTTTTACTGCAGGTGTCGTCCTGATTTTCCTGATCATCGTCCTTGGCAATTGGGTCGTCCAAATTCCGATGCCCGTGCTTGCCGGCATCATGGTGATGGTATGCATCGGAACCTTTGATTGGGGTTCGTTTAAATACATGGTCACTGCTCCAAAATCAGACGCGATTGTCATGCTGCTGACGGTGGTTGTTGTTGTCTACACACACGATTTATCCAAAGGGGTACTCGCCGGCGTTCTATTAAGCGCGATTTTATTCGCTGCTAAAATTTCAAAGGTTGAAGTCCGAAATAAAGGATTGAATGCCGACGCGTCGAATGTTTATACCGTACACGGCCAATTGTTCTTTGCTTCTTCCCAGGATTTTGTTTCAGCCTTTGATGCCATCGAACCTGCTGAACGCATCATCATCGACTTCTCGGATGCTGCCATTTGGGACGATTCCGGAGTAGGCGCCATCGACCGGGTCATGGGCAGGCTTCAATCAAAAGCGAAATCGATTGAGATCACCGGTTTGAATCCATCCAGTGAAAAATTGGTTAAGACCTTGGCTACCTATGCAAATTCAAGAGGAAATGCCAGCCAGCATTAAGGGGGGATCTTACATGTATGAGAAAATTCTCGTAGCCGCTGACGGCTCGGACCATTCAAAACGTGCCGTGCAAGAAGCGGTGAAAATGGCCAAAACAAATCCGGGAGCAAAAGTGACGCTTCTCTATGTCGTCGACTACGGAAAAGCACGCAATGAAATCCTCCATACCCAGAGCCCGGACGAACTTCATCTCGAACGCCGCAAACATTTGCAGCCGTTAGAAGATATTTTCCGTTCCACGGGTGTCCAGTTCGAAACGAAAACTTTGCACGGAACGCCAGGGCCGACCATCGTAAAGCATGCCAACGAAACCGGCTATGATGTCGTTTTTATCGGCAGCCGCGGTTTAAATGCCTTGCAGGAAATGGTACTCGGCAGCGTCAGCCATAAAGTGGCCAAACGCGTCCAAGCTCCTGTCATCATCGTGAAATAAGAAAAAGGTCTTTCCGGTTTTGAGTCGGAAAGACCTTTTTTCTATAAAAATAAATAGCCGAGGCTGAACAGCAAAATCCCACTGATCAACGTTGCGCTTAAATACGCGAGAGCTCTCAGCCACTTCCCATCTTCCATATCCTTAACGGCATCGAGTGCCATCGTTGAAAATGTCGTGAAGGCCCCGAGAAAACCGGTGAGCCAAAAAGCGGATGAACTGCCGTTTCCGAGCAGCCAACCGATCAAAAAAGACCCAAGGCTGTTGACGGCCCATGTCGCCCATTTTGGATGTTTGGAATGGCTTTCTGCTGCAAGGTAAAAAACATACCGGGCAATGGCTCCAAAAAAGCCGCCCGCTGCAATGGAGATCAATTCGCCACCGCCCGCCTTCCAACAAGCAGTCCGCCTGCTGCCATCAAGACAGAAGCTCCCGTCATCACGAGGGCAAATCCTATCCCAAGCAAGTACTGTTTTTCGAGCAGGCTAAACCACTCGGCTGAAAAAGCTGAAAATGTGGTAAAAGAGCCAACGAAACCGGTTGAAAGGAACAGCCGGAATTCAGCAGATTTTTTTTGGAAACGAGCAGCTGCGTATCCTATGATAAAACTTCCCATTAAGTTGACTGCCCATAGTCCAGCCATTGACGAAATGGCTTCGAAAACCCCGGCACGCGCCATCGCCCCGAGCATTCCGCCAACGCCTACTGCAAAAAACCTTTTCACTCCAACCGCCTCGCATCGTTTTTCTTCAGTATAGCTTAATCGGCGGTTAAAATTAACTCTGTTCCTTTTGCTTTCTCTTCGATTTCCGTTCTATGATAGTCGCCTTCTGCCCAGTCATCCACTTGGTTATGGTAGAAATCCGATTTCATATGTCCGCTAAGCCCTGGTCCAACGATATGATAGGCTCCGGTCAGATCACTCAAATCGGCAACGAAGCGCCAAGAGGCTCCGTGATTCACTTTGCCGTCCTCTCCAAACGCAGCTGCTTGAACTGTAATATTAGACCCGCCAATTGCAACTGGTTCTGGATTTAAAAATTGTGCAAATATCGGAGAAGCACTTGCAAGCGGATGCGGGAAAGTCAATTGGTGGTAATCGCCCCATTCCCAGTCTTCGAACTTATCTCCAAATTGCTCTTCGATTTCATCAACGCTTTCCGCTAAAGCATCGGTCAGCCATTTTTCAACGCCGCCGTATTCGGACACCCACACGCCTTCGTTGCCGGTGAATGCTTGCCTCATCATTTCATCGGTGATGTGGTTTTTTCCTGCGAACATTTCATAAACGTCTTCTGGAAAGGCTTCTTTTAAGATGGTATCCGGCAATTGCTTCATCCATTTATGGAAAACAAGCGGTGCCGCTTGGTCTGCGCTATCCACTTGATCCCATGCTTCCAGCATTTCAAGAAGTGAATCGTATTCCTTCGTTTCTTTTCGGACCGCTGCAATCATGTCGCCTAAAAATTCAGCTGCGTATAAATTCTTTTGGTCCATCTGCAGCTCCATCATATCTTCCGGCGTCAAATCATCCGACGCCTCTAAGACTTCCGCAATCCGTTCATAGCGATAAGGCTGCGCCCAGAAGTCGGTAATGTGATGCGGGTAGGAATCATCTACGACTTCATTGTTGGCTGTTGCGATAAAACCGCTTTCCGGATTGACCGAAGTAGGCAATTCATCAAATGGCACATAGCCATCCCAGCCGTAGTCAGCTGAATCTCCTGGAACCGGCAATTGGCCATCCCCTGTTTTTCGAAGTGGAATGCGTCCGTTCGCTTTATAAGCAATCGTCCCGTCTGTTGAAGCAAAGACGAAGTTTTGAGCGGGTGCTTGGAAATCTTCCAATGCTGTTTCGAATTCCTCCCAATTAGAAGCTTTGTTGAAGCCGAGCACTGCCTGAAGCTCCAAAGTCGGCTCAAGAGCAGTCCATTGCATGGAGAACACAGCCCCCGGATCTTCTTCTTTATAAAGAATAGGCGAGATAATCGGTCCATGGCGCGTCACTTTTACTTCGAACGCTTCATCTTCTCCGTCTTTCACGCTGATTGTTTCGTCTCGCACTTCCGCTTGCTCCCATTCCCCTTCATAAAGAAATTGCGTCGAGTCTTCCGGATTTGGGGTTTCAATGTAAAGGTCTTGCACATCCGGCCCAACATTTGTCACACCCCAGGCGATTTCTTCATTATGCCCGAGAATAATTCCAGGAATCCCGGCAAAGATCACTCCGCTGACATTTTGCTCTGGTGATTGAAGATGCATTTGATACCAAATGGACGGTGTACTCAATCCAAGATGCGGGTCGTCTGCAAGCAACGGCAACCCACTCTCAGTCTTGTCTCCCGACACTACCCAGTTGTTGCTGCCATTGAATTCAGGCGGAATGACCGATGCATCGAATTCTCCTGCCACTTTAACCGGCTGTTCTTTATTCGCTTCAAGAATTGAAGGTGCATTATCCGGATAAGTAATGAACAATTCTTTTGCTTTGTCTTCCGGAAATTCATTTAGCGCCCAGTGGCGAACCGCCAGCGTATTCCAATGTCCGCCTAAATCATAGGCCATGTACTTCCCGATTGTCAGAGAATCAAGCGGCGTCCATTCTTCCGGTTCATAACCAAGCAAAGCGAACTCATAGCTTAATGTACCTTCCGCTTTTGCTTCTTCCATATATGCATTGACGCCTTCTGCAAACCATTCCAATACTTGTTTCGCTTCGTCGCCGTAGCCGTCCCATGATTTTTCAGCGGCATTTCTCAAACTGAACGTCCGGAAACGTTTATCTGTATCAACCGCAGCTGCCCCTACCACTTCCGCTAAGCGTCCGCTTGCTTGCCGGCGCGACAAATCCATTTGGAACATGCGGTCCTGTGCTTGGACATATCCTTGCGCCCGGTATAAATCCGCGTCCGTTTCCGCTTCAATATGCGGGACGCCAATTTCATCGCGGATGACTGTTACGTCTTCGTCCAATATTTCTACTGCCATCTTCCCTTCAACTACCGCTTCCGATTTTCCTATGTAAACGTTTACAAAAATCAACGCTGCAACAATGATCAAAGCAAGTACACCAATTGTCCCTAACACCCACTTTAGCCATCTTCTCTTTTTCCCCATATGACCTTCCCCCTTTTCTGTACCTTTGTCTATTCGACAGCCGAAATGAAAATCCTTTAATAAAATGACGGCGAGCGAGAAATTCCCAAATAGAAAAGGAGTTGCCCCAAATCAATTTGGGGCAACTCCTTTTCAACGCAAAAGCAATCTAACGCTTTCTACGTATCATGCCATATCTTCACCAACAATTTTCACTTCCAACTCAAGATCGATTCCGAATTTTTCACGGACAGCAGACTTGACCATTTCAATCGTCTTGATGTAATCATTGGCCGTTGCATTGTTTTTATTGACGATAAATCCGGCATGCTTCGTTGAAACTTCCGCTCCGCCGAATCCTTTTCCCTGCAAACCGCTTTCTTGTATCAGTTTCCCGGCAAAGTTTCCAGGCGGCCGTTTGAAAACACTGCCTGCTGATGGAAATTCCAAAGGCTGCTTCGTTTCACGCTGCATCGTCAAGTCGCTCATTTTCGCATCAATGACGAGCTGATTGCCGAATTCCAATTCGAATTCTGCCGATAAGACATAATAGCCTTTTTTCGTAATGATGCTCTTGCGATAGCCAAGTTCCAAGTCTTCTTTCGATAACTCAAGCTTGTCGCCTTCTTTAGTCAATACGATTGCTTTACGAATCACATCTTTGATCTCTCCACCGTAAGCTCCCGCATTCATAGCCATAGCACCGCCGATGGAACCCGGAATGCCGCATGCAAATTCCAAGCCCGTCAATCGGTTGGAAGCTGCCGCTTTCGAGACTTCTTTAATATTCGCGCCGCCTTGTGCGTAAACCGTAGTCCCTTCGATGCGGATCGTGTGCA
The DNA here is from genome assembly GCF_023708025.1 of Planococcus sp. NCCP-2050. NCBI lineage: Bacteria > Bacillati > Bacillota > Bacilli > Caryophanales > Caryophanaceae > Planococcus > Planococcus sp. NCCP-2050. The sequence continues at coordinate 59,043 of NZ_BRCX01000002.1, forward strand.
AACTCTTCAAGTTCAAGACAATGCCTCGTACGCCGCCGTCGCGGACCACCATATTCGATCCATTTCCGAGCAGCAATAAAGGAATATTATTTTCATATGCATATTTCACGGTATAAGCCGTTTCATCTTCAGTCGTTGGTGCTACAAAAATATCAGCTGGCCCACCCATTCTCGTTAAGGTATGCAGGTGTAGCGGTTCGTCCATTTTCACGTGATCATCTGCCAAAAAACGGCGCAGATCATTCAACCATGTTTCTTTCGTCATTCCACGCAAATCCCTTCTAAACTTTAACTTCTATAAGTATCCGATTTTATTGGGAATTTGACAAGCGAAACCCTGAGGATAAGGTCTAAAGTATGATAAATAAAAAAAGTACTGATAATTCGAAAGAAAAAGTCATTCCTACGAAAAAAATATCTCGAATTCGAGAATAATAATTTAAAAACAATTGACACCGAGATAATTGTTGGATATAGTTACACATAGTTATTACATTCTTAGGAGGAATACTTACAATGAAAAAATGGACAATCGACCCAGCACACTCAGAAATCGGCTTTTCAGTAAAACACATGATGATCTCTAAAGTAAAAGGTTCGTTCGAATCTTTCGAAGCAGTAGTAGAAGCGAATGAAGAAGATTTGAACGGTGCCTTGATCGATTTCAAAATCAATGTAGCAAGCATTAACACAAATAACGCAGACCGCGACAACCACTTGCGTTCAGCTGATTTCTTTGATGCAGAAACCTACCCTGAAATCAAATTCAATGCAAACGACATCACTAAAAAAGGCACTGAATATGAATTGACAGGCGACCTTACAATTAAAGGTGTAACCCGCCCTGTAACTTTCGAAGTTGAATACGGCGGAAAAGGCACTAACCCTTGGGGCCAAGAAGTTGTAGCTTTCAGCGCTGAAGGCAAAGTAAACCGCAGAGATTTCGGCCTTACTTGGAACCAGGCACTTGAAACAGGCGGCGTATTGGTCGGCGAAGATATCAAGATTTCATTGGAACTTGAAGCGAACCCAGCGTAACCAGAAAAGCGGAAACAGCCGTTCAGGTTCGAAAGGCATAAGACGAATTGGCGAAGCGGCGTATTTCCAGCCGCACAGCCAAGTTGGCTTATGCTCCGAGAACCTGGCTGTTGGAGTCTGGACAACGAAAAGCGGAAACAGCCGTTCAGGTTCGAAAGGCATAAGACGAATTGGCGAAGCGGCGGTTTTCAGCCGCACAGCCGAGGTGGCTTATGCTCCGAGAACCTGGCTGTTGGAGTCTAGACAACGAAAAGCGGAAACAGCCGTTTAGCCCTAACAAGCGTCGGGCGCTGAAGACTAGCCAATAAGAAAAGCGCAGACACCCAGAGAATTCTGGAGCGTCTGCGCTTTTTTCTAATCTCCGAGTTTTTTCAACGGTTTAACTGCCGGCCCTTCAAGGACCTCGCCTGTATACGAGAAGCGCGAACCATGGCACGGGCAATCCCACGAACGTTCGGCATCATTCCAGCCGACTTCGCAGCCCATATGCGTACAAGTGGTATTGACTAAATGCACTTGCCCGTATTGGTCGCGGTAGCCGCCTGCTTTCTTGTTGCCGACTTTCACCAAACCGCCTTCATCGTTCTGCAAGTTCTCAACCGTTTTAGACGGCATCTTCAACTTGCCTTTTACCAATTCTTTTGCAACGGATGCATTGTCTTTAATAAAGCTTGCAGCATCCACCGCTTTCATCTTCGTGCGCGTCGGATTAAACAGCGCTGCATAAGGATTTTCTTTCCCTAAAACTTGGTCTGTCAGCATGACACCAGCAATGGCGCCGTTTGACATCCCCCATTTATGGAATCCGGTCGCTACCAGGATATTGTCATATCCAGCCGTAATCGTACCGATATACGGAATTTTGTCTAAGGTTGTTAAATCCTGGGCTGACCAGCGATACGGAATTTCCTTGATGCCAAAATGCTCTTCGCCGAATTTCTCCAAGTTTTCGTAATGTTTCATTGTCGGCGGTTTGCTCTTGCCAGTGGCATGTCCGTCTCCACCAATCAACAGCAATTTCTCGCCATTTTCATCCGTAGCATACCGCAGCGAACGCGACGGCATATCACAGCTGACATACATATCTTTCGCCACGTCCCCATTGATTTTTGCTGCTACTACATAAGAGCGGCTAATCGACAGGCGTGAGAAATACATGCCGTCAAAGTCATTGAACGGGTAATGGGTGGCTACGATGACTTTATTGCAGGACAAGTGGGACATATTCTCCGTTTGGATGACAGGATCGTTTTTGCTCAGTATTTTCACAGCCCGCGTCTGTTCGTAAATCGTACCGCCGAGACGCTCGATTTCACTGACCAGCTTCGCCAGGAATTTTACGGGGTGGAACTGCGCTTGATTGCGCATGACAACCGCTTCTTTAACTTCAAACGGAAGTTCCACTTCGTCTTTTGCCAAGCCTCCGTCAATTCCAAGCTGCTGGTAGGCTTCCGCCTCTTTTTCAACCAGCTTGGCGCCGATTGCCGTATTGGCATAAACAAAAGCGTTCTGATGAGAAAAGTCGCAATCGATATCCAAATCAGCAGCCGTTTTTTCGATAAAGTCCAGGCCATCCATATTCGCCTGGTAATATAATTTTGCTTGTTCTTCTCCGATAAGCTTGATTAATGGAAAATAAAACAATCCATGCTGCGCCGTAATTTTTGCAGTTGTATAGCCTGTTACACCGTCAATTAATTTCCCGGCATCAATCAAGGTCACCTTTTTTCCCGCTTTCGCCAATAAATAGGCGCTGATGATTCCTACAATTCCTCCGCCAACGATGCCGATGTCTGTGGATTCATTTGCTTGAAGCGCAGGAAAACTAGGAACATCTTTGTACTGTCTCCAATATGATTTTGGCATTTCTGGAACGCGGCTTTGCTTATCTTCTTGTGTCATGCCCATCCTCCTATAACCGTAATTTTGCTTATTAGTTGTCTACCCCCTCCCTCACGATCTTAATCAGCACAAAAAAACCCGGAAGCAATATTCGCTTCCGGGTTCCCTAACCGCTTAATCATTCATTTCACAAGAATCGCCAGTGCAATAGCTTGTTTTGCTTTTGCCCATCGGTTTTAATGCCGGGCGTATGCCTTCTTCATCCGCGATTTGACGGATAGAATCCACAAATGCTTCTAGCGGCTGAGCGCCTGAAATGGCATATTTGCGGTTAATCACAAAGAATGGCACCCCTTGAACACCAATTTGGCGGGCTTCCATAATATCTGCTTCCACTTCCTGAAGAAAGAGATCAGATGCAAGGACTTCCTTCGCTTCTGTCCGGTCCAAGCCGACCTCTTCTATAAGAGTTAATAAAACTTCATCGTTGCTGATATTTTTGGCTTCGATGAAATAATTATGGAGCAAACTTTCAGTGAGCTCAGGAGCTTTCCCTTTCTCTTCTGCCCATTTCACCAGCCGGTGGGCAGCCATTGTATTGGCTTCGACCATTTGATCGAAATTATATTCAAGACCTACAGTGCGCGCGTGCTGCGCTACACCTTTCGTCATTTCCTTCGCTTGCTCTACTGTCTGCCCCATCTTTTTCGCCAGCGACTCATAAGTGGAAACTGTAGAATCAACGGGTGTATCGGGGTTTAACTGATATGCTTTAAATGAAATTTCAGCTTGCGGCTCAAATCCAGTTTGTTTTAATGCTTTTTCAAGTGTTCGTTTGCCTATGTAGCAAAATGGGCACACGTAATCTGACCATATTTCGATTTTCATTATATCCACCTCTTTAAATAACTATAACAACGAAAAACAAGACCCTCAATTTTTTTGCCTATGGCCACTTGAAAAGCGACGGCACCCGCTTAGCTCCGACAGGCATAAGAACGGTCGGCGAAGCGGCGCTCTTTGCCGCATCGCTGAACGGGCTTATGACCCGAGGAGCTGGGTCGCCGGAGTCTGGACACCGAAAAGCGACGGCACCCGTTCAGCCCCCAATAAAAAAACTGACCCCTTAAAGGGATCAGCTTAATGCTTCTGTAATGACCGGAACGATCTGTTTTTTACGGGAAACGACACCTGGCAGCAATACACGGTTGTCGACCACGCTTGATTTAAATGCCCCTTCAATGATTCCCGCTTTTTTGCCAAGAACGATGGCTACCGAATCATTGTTTAAAATATCTGTTACCACGAACGTAAACAAGTCCAATTCTTTTTTCGCAATGACCTGCTCCATCAATACTTCCAACTCCGCTTGGCGGCCGATGACTTCATTCACATCAATGGCATTGACTTGCGCCACTTCAAAGCGGTGATCGCCCGCTTCAAATTCTTTCGAATCCAAAGACATCAAATCTTCCAAAGTTTTATTGCTCAGATCCGCTCCTGCTTTTAACATCGCTAAGCCGTACTCTGCAGCATCGACTCCGGCAATTTCAGCCAGTTCTTTTGCAGCTGTTATGTCTTGAGGTGTGCAAGTCGGTGATTTGAACAAAAGAGAATCTGAAATAATCGCCGATAGCATAAGCCCTGCAATATCCGCCGGAACTTCGACGCCGTTTTCCTTGAACAATTTCAAAAGAATCGTCGCTGTGCATCCGACTGGTTCAGCGCGGAAGTAAAGTGGATCCACCGTTTCAAAATTCGCAATCCGGTGATGGTCGATCACTTCAATAATCTGTACTTCTCCGATATCTTCAGCGCTCTGTTGGCGCTCGTTATGGTCTACGAGGATGACTTGCGACACTTCTTCTGAAACACGTTTTACAAGACGCGGTTCAGTCGCCGAGAATTTCTCCAATGCAAATAAGGTTTCGTTGTTCAGATCGCCTAAGCGAATCGGCTCAGCGTTCATACCGATTTGTTTTTTTAAGTATGCATATGAAATAGCCGAACAAATAGAATCCGTATCTGGATTTTGATGGCCTAATACAAAAACGTTTGACATGATTTTGCCCCCTGATCAAATGTTAGTTTCCGTGCTTATTTTACCACATTTAGAAGTCGAGCCAAAACACAATAAATAATCGATATTTTTCTGTATATTTTCTCTTGGAAATATCAACGAATCTTTTAAAAAAGGAATAAAAATTTCTAAATTGTCTAATTAGTTAATCTAATTAGACTATTTTATTCCTACTATTATCCAATTTCTTACCTTTTTATAGGTATTTTAAAATTCATTTCATAAAATTTAAAAAATTATATACATTCCAATAGGACAAATGGTATAATTCTCATAACTTATAGCAATAAAAATAGAAAGGGGAAATTTTTTGTGACTATATTACTGGAAAAAAAATACATTCCTTTATCGGACTATTTTTCATCTGCTTCTAATCCCGTGATCACGTTGACGTTTACAGAAATCGAACAAATTATGGGGCAGCAATTGCCCAATGCCGCCTATCTGAATAAAAGCTGGTGGAAGAAGACAAAACCGCCTGCTAAGCATTTTCATGCCTGGATGGATGCCGGCTATTACGTTAGCCAAGTGGAAACCAACCGCTTTGTCCGATTTGAAAAAATTGACTCATCAGGTGACCGCCATTCAAAACACCATAACAGAAACGAAGACATCCTCTTAATCCGTTCTGCCGGCCACGGGGACGCCCGCTCTCTTATCACATTGCAGAAAATTGTAGAAGCGGAATCTGAATATATGCTTTATGGGAAAGACGAGCGCCACCAGTCTACTCAAAGTGTCCGCAAACAAATTATCGACTGGAAGCAGCAGGGCCATTCCACCATCCTGATTGCAATCCTTAACGGCGAACCTGTCGGCTATTTGATGATTATGGGCAATGAAGCAAAACGCGCAGCCCACCGTGCATCTCTTGAATTAGGCATTCAAAAACACGCACATAAAAAAGGAATTGCCACTTCCCTGCTCGAGAAAGCCGAAGAATGGGCAGCAACCAAAGGAGTGACCCGCCTCGAGACCACCGTCGTCGAACGAAATACTCCTGGCCGCAAACTTTACGATAAAGCCGGCTATGTAAAAGAAGGTACGCGCAAAAATTCCTTGATCATTAACGATCAAGCTTTGAACGAAGTGTATTTAGCTAAATTCCTAGATTAAAAGAGGCTCGCATCCGCGAGCCTCTTTCTATTTAATGCAATATTGTCAGCCAGAGATACAGGCCGGTCAAGGTGATGAGTAAAGTCGGAAGCGTCAAGATGATTCCAATTTTGAAATAATAGCCCCAACTGATTTCCACTCCTTTCACTTTAAGAACATGAAGCCATAGGAGTGTAGCGAGAGAGCCGATTGGCGTGATTTTAGGCCCGAGATCTGAACCGATGACGTTCGCATAAATCAACGCTTCCCTTACTGCCCCCGTCGTGTTCGTTTCAGAAATCGCCAATGCATCGATCATGACGGTTGGCATATTGTTCATGACAGATGAAAGAAGTGCTGCGATAAAGCCCATGCCAATCGTCGCTGCATACAAGCCATGGCCCGCTGTCCATTCAATCACTGTCGCCAGTACCGACGTAAGCCCCGCATTCCGTAAACCGTAGACCACCACATACATTCCCACAGAGAAAAAGACAATCGCCCATGGTGCACCTTTTAATACCGCTTTTGTATGTACGGCTTCACTTCTTCGTGCAATCGCCAAGAAAATAACAGCTACGACGCCCGCAATAATGGATACGGGAATTTCAAGCGGCCCGCTGATGAAATAGCCGACAAGCAAGATAGCCAAAACCACCCAAGCGAGACGGAACATTTTCAAATCTTTTATTGCCGAAGCGGGTGTTTTCAATGCACTGGCATCGAATTGCTTCGGAATGGATTTCCGGAAGTAAAGATATAGCACAAGCATACTCGCACCAATGCTAAAGAAGTTCGGGACGACCATTCGAATGGCGTATTCCGTAAAACTGATGCCGAAAAAGTCGGCAGAGACGATATTGACCAAGTTGCTGACAACAAACGGCAGCGATGCCGTATCGGCAATGAATCCTGAAGCCATGATGAACGGCAGGATCATCGCGTCTTTGAATTTCAATGCCCGGACCATCGCAAGGACAATCGGCGTGATGATCAGTGCAGCCCCGTCATTCGCAAATAACGCTGAAACCACAGCTCCAAGGATAATGACGAGGAAAAACATGCGCAATCCGCTTCCTTTTGCGAATCTGGCTGTATGCAATGCTGCCCATTCAAAGAAGCCAACCTCGTCCAAAATCAAGGAAATGATAATAAGCGCAACGAATGTCAAAGTGGCATTCCAGACGATGCCGGTTACGTCCCAGACATCGCCTAGGTCAACCACTCCCACAAGCAAAGCTACTGCAGCACCGGCCATCGCAGACCAACCGATTGATAAATTCCGCGGCTGGGCAATAACAAAAAATAAGGTGACTATAAAAATAAATACGGCTAACCAAACATCCACGTTCTTCACAACTCCCTACTCACAAACAACTTTTTTTCCTTCAGCTTTTAACGTTTCAATCGTCCGCTCCGGTTCAGGAAGCAAACTTAATAGATGAATCAAGATCGGATACTGTGCATGCCGGATATTCAACGACCAAATTGTCCAGCGCCCTCGCTTTTCTTCCAGCACTAACTCTGCTTGCTTTAACTTTTTCATGTGTTGGCTGATTGCAGGCTGCGTCATATTCATCAGTTCTGTAAATTCACAAATGCATAATGAATCCTTCATCAAATACTTCAAGATCCGCATCCGGTTGCTGTCTCCGATTGCTTTCAAATAAGATTCCATTTGAAAATAATCCAATTCCCTTCACCTTCTTCGCTATAATTCATTTATTATATAAGTGTTTACTTATTAATACAATAGGCACTTGAGAGAGCTACAATTAGAAAATGACGCATTTTTTACATAAAAAGCCCTGTCAGCAAATGCTGACAGGGCTTTTTATACATTTTACGCTAATTGTTCAAGCAAACGAAGCGATTCCCGGTTAAATGCCGGAATATCGTCTGGTTGGCGGCTTGTCACCAATTGATCTTGGCAAACAGCCACTTCTTCGTCAACAAATTTTGCACCTGCATATTCCATATCCACTTGGATGGATTTATAGCCAGTTGCTTTACGCCCTTCAAGTGCTTTAGCCGTAATCAATAACTGCGGGCCATGGCAAATGGCGAAAACCGGTTTCTTGGCATCCATGAACGCTTTCGTGAATGCGACAAAACGGTCATCTGCACGCAATTGGTCCGGCGAAAATCCGCCTGGCAAGAATAACGCATCATAGTCTTCGACATTTACATCATCAATCCCTTTGTCGATCGTGACCACGGCTTCGCCTTGCTTGCCTGTCACTTCTTTGCCCGCTTCCTCTTCAATCGTAAAGACCTCATGGCCAGCATCATTGAATGCTTTTTGCGGATCGGTATATTCCACATCTTCGAACATATCTGTAATTAAAGTTGCAATTTTAGCCACTATCTTCCACTCCTTCTGTTTTAAGTGTTCTCCCTTATTATTCCACGTGAGATCCACTTTAAACACGGAGTTCAACGAAATTTCGAAACAAACGGATTATCCTGTTCATAGAAGCGGTAAGGATAGTCGACCGCTTCAAGCGAATTTCCGATGCCGACACGCGGACCTGCTGCTATAGCATGGACGGGATCGCCTTCCGCAATATACAAAGGGCGCTCCGTAAAATGATGTCCATAATAATCCATCGTAATGCCCATCGCTTTTGTCAGTTTCCCAGGGCCGCTTGTCCATTGCTTGATCGGGAGATGCCGCCCTCTGAGTTCCGCCATCAAGTCGATGCCTTCAACCGGCTCGACCGCCCGTATTAAAATCGCCCTTGGTGTATCAACCGGCCCGCTGACAACATTGATGAGCGTGTGTGTATGCATCTGATAGGTGTAAACAAGGCCCGCTTTTCCGAACATCACTTCGGTCCGTTTTGTCCGGCGGTTGCCAAAACTATGGGCAGCCCGGTCTTCCGCTCCCATATAAGCTTCAGTTTCAACAATCCTTCCGGCTACAATGCCTTCTGGCAGTTCATGAACAAGAATCTGCCCAAGCAAGCTTCGCGATAATTCAAGAGTCGGCGCTTCATAAAAGTCCGCTGTTAAAGGTGTAAACATCCATGCATCCCTCCTATTCGCATTATACCGAATGAGGGGCTGTTACCGCTTGGATAAGGGGTTCAATTTCTTCAATCGTCTGATTGTAAAAAGCTTCGACGATCACACTCCCCACAATAAATCCGTCCACGTCTTCCCGCAGCATATCAACATGCTGGACTTTCGAGATTCCGAAACCCGCATAAACCGGCACTGGACTTCTTTCACGCACTTTCCTTGTAAATGCCCGGACATCTTCTGAAATCTGATCGCGTGCTCCAGTGATTCCCGTTACAGTAACTGCATAAACAAATCCTTCCGCCTCTTGAAGAATGGCTTCCAAGCGCTTGTCTGTAGTGGTCAGAGTCACTAATTGGATCAATGCCACATCTTCTTTCTTTAAGAAAGTATGAGCTAATTGGCGATGTTCATAAGGTAAATCCGGAATAATGACCCCCGAGACCCGTGCTTTCTTGCATTCTTTCGCAAAACGCTCTACGCCGAAACTGATAACAGGATTTAAATAGGTCATGATGAGCAACGGCACTTCCACTTCAAATGTCCAACTCGCCATTTCTTTCAGCACTTTATCTAAGGTGACTCCTGCTTTTAACGCACGGTTGCCGGCCGCTTCGATCGTCGGCCCGTCGGCCACTGGATCTGAAAACGGAATCCCGATTTCAATCGCAGTCACCCCCGCCTTCTGCAGATAAAGGACTTGTTCACTAAGTTTTTCCAGACCGCCGTCTCCCGCCATAATATACGCAACGAACGCTTTGGCATCTTGTTCTTTCAATAATTTCAATCGGTTCATGCCAAGCCCTCCAGTCTTTCTGCATACGTGGCCATATCCTTATCGCCGCGGCCAGATACACAAATAACCAAAATCTCATCTTCGGTCATCGTTTTGGCTGTTTTTTCCGCCTGCGCAATAGCATGGGCAGATTCAAGCGCCGGGATGATGCCTTCGAGACGCGAAAAAGAAACGACGGCTTCAAGTGCTTCTTTATCGGTAATCGATTCGTATTCCACTCGTCCAATATCCGCTAAATAAGCATGTTCCGGACCGATGCCCGGATAGTCCAACCCAGCTGAAATCGAATGGGCTTCCAGCACCTGCCCTGAATCGGTCTGCAGCAATTTCATAAAGGCGCCGTGCAAGACTCCTTCGGTCCCTTTCGTCATCGTAGCCGCATGCTTTTCCGTATCGAGTCCTTCGCCGGATGCTTCTACGCCGATCAAGCGAACGGATTCATCTTTCAAAAATGGATAGAACATGCCGATCGCATTGCTTCCTCCACCTACACAAGCAAGGATCGTATCCGGCAGCCGGCCTTCGTGTTGGACGATTTGACGCTTCGTCTCTTCTCCGATCACGCTTTGGAAATCGCGAACCATTGTCGGGAACGGATGCGGTCCGAGAGCCGAACCGATTAAATAATGCGTATCTTCGACATTTGTGACCCAATAGCGAAGCGCTTCGTTGACGGCATCTTTTAAGGTCGAGCTGCCTTTTGTAACGCTTTCCACTTTCGCTCCCAATAGTTTCATCCGGAAAACATTCAGCTGCTGGCGTTTAATATCTTCTTCCCCCATGAAAATGACGCATTCCAAGTCGAACAACGCACAGATGGTTGCAGTAGCTACGCCATGCTGGCCAGCACCTGTCTCAGCTACGATTTTCCGTTTCCCCATCCGCATGGCAAGCAGCGCCTGCCCGATTGCATTATTAATCTTATGGGCACCTGTATGGTTTAAATCTTCCCGTTTCAAATACACTTTCGGTCCGCCCCAAGCATCTGTTAAGCGCTTTGCAAATGTTAAAGGCTGCTCACGGCCGACATACTCACTTAAATAATGATGATACTCTTGTTTAAAAGCGGGATCATCTTTCGCTTCCATATAAGCATCTTCTAATTCTTTTACCGCTTTCATCAAAGTCTCCGGAACAAATTGCCCGCCGTATTTTCCAAAGAATCCGGTTTTCTCTACTGTCTGCTGCATCGAATCACCCTTTGCTTGTCGAATAAATTGCTGGATTTTCACTTCGTCTTTTCTTCCATCCGTTTCTACGCCGCTCGATACATCAACCATATAAGGCTCCGTTTGAATCACCGCCGCCTTTACGTTTTCCGCATTCAAACCGCCTGCCAAAATTAGGCGAGACGCCTCAATTTCAGCGCTTTCGAGCAAAGACCAATCAAAAACACGCCCGCTGCCTCCCCGGTATTCCGTTCCAGGTGCATCTACCAATACAAAATCCGCTGCGGAACTCTCAAGCCGCTTGACATCTTCTTTCTCCCGAATGGAAAATGCCTGGATGACAGGCACTTTGATTGCCCGCACCAACTCATCCGGTTCATCGCCATGAAGCTGCACCATTGTCAGCGGAACCTTATCCACTGTTTCTTCAATCTCTTCTAAAGACGCATTGACAAAGACGCCGATTTTCTCTGTACTCACTGGCACATGCTTCGCTAATTCCGAAGCCCGTTCGATCGATATACGCCTTTTGCTCGGCGCAAAAACAAACCCGATTGCATCGGCTTCTCTTGCCGCTTCCACGTGCTGTTCTTCCATGAGCCCGCAAATTTTCACTTTCGTCATTTGATCGCCTCCTCTGCCGTGGCTGCTTCGATCCATTGCCCTGGATCCTCTGCTCTCATCAGCGTCTCGCCGACCAAAATCCCGGAAGCGCCGCAGCCATAAACAAACGCTGCGTCTTCTTTTGTCCGGAGCCCGCTTTCGCTTATTAATACACGATCGCCGTCGAAAGGAAATCTCGCTGCCAATTCAGCCGTGCGTTCAAGCGATACGTCAAATGTCTTCAAGTCCCGGTTATTGACGCCGATCAATTGGGCGTCCACTGCCAAAGCTCTCGTTAATTCTTCTTCATCATGGACTTCGACTAAAACTTCCAGCCCAAGAGAAGCGGCATAGCGGTATAATCGCCGCAATTCCTGATCTTCCAAAGCCGCCACAATTAATAGAACAATAGTTGCCCCCGCTTGTTTTGCCCGGTCGATTTGAATTTCGCTGATCATGAAATCTTTGCATAAGACCGGAATTGAAACAGCTTGTGCCACTTCCTGCAAGTCTTGGATTGACCCTTTAAAATAACTTTCATCGGTCAAGACCGAAATTGCCGCAGCCCCTGCTTGTTCATATTTTTCAGCTTGAGCAACGATGTCCACTTCCATCTGGATAGCCCCTTTTGACGGGGAAGCCCGTTTTATTTCCGCAATGACCCCATTCTTTTCCTTAAGATGGTCTATCAGCTTTGATTTCCCGGGAAATAATAGTGACGTGTGTTCCTCTTGCTTGTAAGCCTGTATTTCCTGCCGTTTAGTTGCGATGATTTTGTCGAGAATATTCACACCAACACCCCCGCAGCTAGACGGTGAAGTTCAAACACCCGTGCCGTTTCCCCGTCAATAAGGGATTTTCGTGCTTGATGTACGCCTTCAGACAAGGTTTGTGCACGTCCGCTAATATAAAGTACCGCTCCTGCATTTAAAGCCACCGTATCTAAATAAGGGCCTTCTTCCCCATCCAAAACCGCTAGGAAGATTTCGGCATTGCGCTTCGGATCTCCTCCGCGTATGGCACTGATTGGGGCTGCGTCCAAACCGACATCATTTGGATGAACAGACATTTTCCGCATCCCCTCTTCATCAAATACAATCAATTCGTTTATTCCGGCTAATGATAATTCATCCAATCCGCCTGCTCCGTGAATAATGGCGCCGCGCTTTCTGCCAAGCCGCGTTAAGGCTTCCGCCATCGGTTCCATCATGTCCCGCCGATAAACGCCGGTCATCTGCACCGTGATTGGCAACGGATTCGCCAGCGGCCCAACCAAATTGAAGATTGTTGGAGTCTCAATCGATTTTCTGACAGCACGCAAATTGCCAAGTGCCGGATGGATCGCAGGCGCGAACAAAAAGGCAATTCCTGTTTGATCCAGCATTTGCGGAATCGAAGCTACATCCACGCCAGTGGAAATGCCGAGTTCTTCCAACACATCCGAACTGCCCGTTTTGCTCGATACGCTCCGGTTGCCGTGCTTCGCAACCGTCATGCCGCAGCTTGCCAAGACAAATGCTGTCAACGTGCTGATATTGAAGCTATAGGAGCGGTCGCCGCCCGTGCCGCACACATCAACCAACTCCCCTTGGAAGTCCGGCAAAGCCACCGCTTTTTCACGCATGGCTTTCACCATTCCAACCAATTCGTCTGCTGTTTCGCCTTTTTCGTGGAGGCTGATCAAAAATTTTTTCATCTCAAGTTCCGGAATATCTCCGTTCAATAAATCCAATGATTTTTCATACATGCTCTGCTCTGATAAATTCTCTGCTCTTCTCATGTTATCTCTCCTCAGCTCGTATTTTAAATGCAAAAATCCCCGCAACCGAAATAGAATCCGGTTGCGGGGACGGAGGTTAACCGCGGTACCACCACGCATTAATGCAATTTTGCACTCACTTAAAACAGGCTCTTACGCCTTTCCCTTTAACGCAGGGCCTACGTCTCCCTTACTCGCTTCCGCTTTCAGGCCAGCTCTCCTAAGTCCATTCGCGCAAGTCACCTAATCAGCTTCCACCAGCCGCTGACTCTCTACATAGATGTTCTCGCCTACTCGTCTCAATCCTCGATTTAAACACTCTTCTGTTCTTAACTCTTCTAAGCTCTGCTCTCAAATAGACTTGCCGCTCGTCCAACAAGTTGTCACTCATATTAAATTCTTTTGTTTATTCTGTCAAGCATGAAATGCTGAAACGGCCGTTTAGATTCGAAAGGCATAAGACGGACTGCCGAAGCGGCGCTCTTTGCCGCATAGGCTGGACGGCTTATGTCCCGAGAATCTGGCCGTTGAAGCTGGATCATCGAAATGCTGAAGCACCCATCTAGCCTCGATGGGAATTAAATAGAACCTAAAATTCATCCCCCAAAATCCCCCGTTGAAGTTGGACAACTAGATAAATCGAGATTTATTGAAGCCGCTAAAGGATCAAAGCGATTTGACCGCAGAATTACGCGTTTGAAAAAAAGGATGTTCATGCCGTTCATAACCTTTTAAGACCGGCGCAAGGCAGCAATCAATTTCAAGCGATAGCTGATACCATTCCTGCCAGTCTTTTGTTTTAAAATAGGCTGCGACTTCAGCATGTTCAGAAGTTCCTTGCGCTAAGCCGCACCAAACTTTCCATTCCGGCTTGCCCGCGAAATCACAGAAATGGTGCCAGAACTTTTCTTCAAGAGCACCTAGAGTAATGTGGCGTCCATCCTGCGTTTCGTAGATAGCATAATTGAGAATCGCACCCGAAATTTCAGGAACACCATTTTCCGAAAGGCCTTCTCTAAAGTAAATATCATGGTTGCCTTGAAATTCCGCCATCACTTCTGCTAAAGCGATGTCCAAATGGACACCTTTGCCGGTTCTGCTCCTGCCCAGTAACGCAGCAAGGATTTTCTCCGAAGCGAGCAATCCACCTGTATAATCGGCAAAAGTATTTTTAGGATGGACCGGTTTTCCTGAGGCATCTGATAGTTGATCGAGGGCGCCGGACAAGGCCAGATAATTTAAATCATGGCTTCCGAGCAACGCCAGCGGACCTTCTTGCCCATAGCCAGACAAGGAACAATAAACCAAGCCTGGATTAATCTTATGTAAGACTTCATAATCCAAGCCAAGCTTCTTCATCACACCCGGACGAAAAGTTTCAATCAATACATCGGCACCCTTCACTAATTCAAGCATGCGCTGCTTGCCTTCCGCTGATTTAAAATCAAGATGCACGATTGTTTTCCCTATATTATTAGCCGTATGGACATGGCCGCCGCTCATATGGCTGGCAGGATCGCCTGTCGGCGGCTCCACTTTAACGACATCCGCTCCCATTTCAGCCAGCCTCATGCCAGCATATGGCCCAGGCACATAGTAAGTGACATCGAGAACTCGAATTCCTTGCAATGCACCTTCCATCTTAAAGCCCCATTCGTTTAGCGATGATGGTTTTCATGATTTCATTGGATCCGGCGTATATGGCAGCTACAGGTGTATCCCGGTAGCGCCTTGCAATTTCGTATTCCTCCATATAGCCATATCCGCCGTGCAGCTGCATACATTCCGCCGCCACTTTTTTCGCCCGGTCCGTCAGCCAATATTTCGCCATCGATACTTTTGAAACGATATCTTTGCCGGCCATATGGTCTTCAATCAATGATTCCAAGAAGGAGTGGCCCAGTTCAATTTCAGTAGCGATTTCCACTAATTTAAATTGCGTGTTTTGGAAAGAGCCGACCGATTTGCCAAACGCTTTTCTGGATTTCACATAATCGAGCGTCATGTTCAGCATTTCTTCAGAAGCCGTCTGCGCAGCAATCGCTACCACTAAACGTTCCTGCTGTAATTTTTCCATTAAATAGGTAAATCCTTTGTTTTCCTCGCCAATCAGGTTTGCAGCAGGCACGACACAATCTTCAAAATACAATTCGGATGTATCTTGGGCATGCAAACCGACTTTTTCAAGCTTACGGCCTTTTGTGAATCCAGGCATCCCTTCTTCCACCATCAGCAATGAAATGCCCCGATGCTTGGACTCCGCCTTCGGATCCGTTCTGACCACCACTACGACATGCGTCGAATTGATGCCGTTTGTAATAAACGTTTTCTGGCCATTAACGATGTAATTGTCTCCATCTCTCACCGCAGTTGTTGAGATATTCGCCAAATCAGAGCCTGCCCCCGGTTCAGTCATAGCAATGGCCGTGATGTATTCACCTGTTACGCAACCCGGAAGCCAGCGCTGTTTCTGCTCTTCATTGCCGTAGGCTTCGATATAAGGCACAGTAATGTCATTGTGAAGCCCCACCCCCGTCAAGCTCGTTCCTACCCGCTCCAATTCCTCGCCAATAATGACCGCATAGCGGAAATCAAGGCCAAATCCGCCGTATTGCTCTTCAACTTGCGGACATAAAAAGCCCATTTCACCCAGTCGGCTCCAAAATGACTTTGGAATGATATGGTCTTTTTCCCATTGCCCGTATTGAGGAATCGCTTCTTTTTCCAAAAACTTGCGCAGTGATTTGCGGAACATTTCATGCTCTTCTTCTTCAAATCTATATTTTGCCATGGTAATTTCCCCCTTATCCCTTGCTTTTTATTTATTTTGGCTGCATGCGGATCGCACCGTCGAGGCGGATGACTTCCCCATTCAGCATGGTATTTTCAGCAATGCTTTCCACTAATTGAGCAAATTCATCCGGACGTCCAAGCCGTGCCGGAAATGGCACTGAAGCGGATAGCGACTGGACAGCCGCTTCCGGCAGCCCGTCGAACATCGGGGTCTGCATCAAACCTGGCGCAATGGCCATTACGCGGATTCCATCCCTCGCAAATTCTCTGGCAATCGGTAAGGTCATCGAAACGATGCCTCCTTTTGAAGCGCTGTAAGCAGCTTGGCCAATCTGCCCTTCATAAGCAGCCACCGAAGCTGTGGAAATAATCAGCCCCCGCTCCCCTTCTGTATTCGGTTCATTTTTTTGCATCGCTGCTGCCGCTACCCGAATCACGTTGAAAGAACCGATCAAATTGACGCTGATGACCTTTTCAAATTGCTCAAGCGGCATTGGTTCGCCTTTTGATACGACTTTGCCTGGTGTCCCAATGCCCGCACAATTGATGACAGCTGTAATTGAACCGAACCGTTCAATCACTTGAGCTATATTCGCCTCTACTTGTCCGGCATTTGTCACATCGGTTTCTATATAAAACACCCGATCTTCCCCAAGTTCTTCTATCAATGCTTCTGCCCGTTGTTTATTAAGATCGAAGATGGCCGCTTTTCCTCCCGCTTTCGCGATACGGCGAACTGTCGCTTCGCCCAATCCCGAAGCTCCTCCTGTGACTACTGCTTTAACTTCCGCTAACTTCATGTATGGTCCCCCGTCCCTTTATAAACGCTCAATAATCGTTGCATTCGCCATGCCCATGCCTTCACAAATTGCCAGCAGGCCGTACTTGCCACCCGTCCGCTCTAATTCATGAAGCAAAGAAACCAACAATTTCGTGCCGGTCGCACCAAGCGGATGCCCCAGTGCAATGGCTCCACCATTGACGTTGAGCTTTTCCGGGTCCGCACCCGTGTCTGCAAGCCACGCAAGCGGAACTGGCGCAAATGCTTCATTCACTTCATAGCGATCCATTTCATCAATGCTTAGGCCTGCTTTCTCCAGCACTTTTTTCGTCGCGGCAATTGGACCGGTCAACATAAGCGTCGGGTCCGATCCAACGACCGCCCGCGCGATAATCCGTGCTTTCGGCTTAAGTCCCAGTTCATCCGCCTTTTCACGTGACATCAGAAGAACAGCAGAAGCACCATCGCTCATCTGGCTTGCATTTCCAGCCGTAATCACGCCATTTTCATCAAAAACCGTCTTCAATCCACCTAATACTTCCATAGTTGTTCCAGGGCGCGGCCCTTCGTCTACAGCAACCAGATGCTTTGCGCCGTCTTCACTTTCTATTTCTATAGGAACGATTTCTTTCTCATAATGTCCTTGATCAATCGCGTTTTTCGCCCGTTGATGGCTCTGTACAGAATAAGCATCCAGCTGTTCCCGGCTCAATCCCCATTTCGCAGCAATTCGTTCAGCCGATAAACCTTGATTGATGATCTCATACTGTTCAGTCAGTTTTATGCTGGGTTTGACTCCTTGCATATTTGAGAACATTGGCACCCGCGTCATGCTTTCTACACCACCGGCAATGACGATATCCATATCTCCCGCTAAAATGGCCTGTGCTCCAAAATGCACAGCTTGCTGGCTCGATCCACATTGGCGGTCAATCGTAACACCCGGGACGTAATCTGGGAATCCCGCAATCAGGGCCGCTGTGCGCGCAACATTCCCTCCTTGTTCCGCCACTTGTGAAACACAGCCTAAAATAACATCTTCCACTTGCCCTTTGTCTACTCCAGCGCGCGCTACCAGTTCTTCAAGCACTAAAGCAGCCAGTTCATCTGGACGCGTTTCTGAAAACATTCCTTTTCTTCTCCCTACCGCTGAACGGACGCCTTCGACAATCACAACTTCTCTCAAAATTTTCACCCCATCATTTTATTTTCTTCTATTGTAATGTAATCGTTTTCATTTAATTGAATTGAATGACTATTCACTCATTATTATCATTGTACAAGAAGGTTTTAAGAAATACCATAAAAAAAGAACCGCGGATCATCCCGCGGTTCAAACTTACTCTTCTTCGATCAATCCTTTTTCCATTAAGAATTCACGCGCAACGTCGCTTGCCACTTCCTGATCGACATCCACTTTTGCGTTCATCGCAAGCATTTCTTCTTCCGTAATTTGACCAGCTAGCCCGTTCAGCACTTCTTCCAATTCCGGATATTCTTCCAGGGCTTCTAGGCGGACAACCGGTGCTGCGTCGTATTTCGGAAAGAAGGATAGATCATCTTCCGTCGTCTCCAAATCGAATAATCCAATCCGGCTATCCGTTGTAAACGCCGGAATAACATCTACATCTCCGTTTTTCACAGCTTCGTACATGATGGCCGGATCAAAACTTTCTGTAGCTGAAAATTCGAAGGGATACGTGGCAATCATGTCATCATAGCCATCGCCTTGGCGTTCATAGAACGGATGCGGTGCACCGAAAGACATTTCTTCCGTCTTAGAAATTTCAGCAAGGTCCGAATAGGTGGCCGCATCATAGCCGCTGTCTTTTGAGAAAGCTAATGTATAGCCATTTTCAAAGCCCAGCGGTTCAAGCCATGTTGCATCCAAATTTTCTTCATAGCCTTTTCGTACGCGATCCAATACTTCCTCAGATGACTGGCCCGAAACTGCTTCTTCTTTTAACACATCTTTTAATCCAGTACCTGTATATTCGACATACAAATCAATATCGCCTTTTTCGAGAGCCGGCGTTAAGATTGATACTTCGCCGAGTCCGTCTTCATACTCTACCGTGTATTCAGAATTCGCTTCAATATACTGCCCGAGAATATGCGGGAGAATATACTGCTCCGTCCACGGCTTCCCGCCAATAACGATCGGCTCGCTTTCAGACGATCCTGAGCCGCAGCCAGCTAGTACGGCAGAAGTGAGCAAGGCCATTCCTAATAAAGATTTCTTCATCAATGATTCCCCCTAAAGTTTAAGGCCTTTCGGCGTTGTTCTTTTTTCAATCCATTTTAGTATCAAATCAAAACCGATGGCCAAAAGCGCAACCGGCAATGCGCCAGCAAGTACCAAGGAATTGTTATAGGACTGCAGCCCTCGGTAAATGATGTCCCCGAGCCCGCCTGCTCCGACAAAAGTTGCCAGCGTGGCAATTCCTACTGTCAATACAGTCGCTGTCCGGATGCCCGCCATAATGAAAGGCAATGCGAGCGGCAACTCGATTTGCCGAAGAATTTGCGTTCGCGTCATCCCCATGCCGCGCCCTGCTTCAATAACAGAACCGTCGACTCCGGTAATCCCCGTATACGTATTCCGCAAGATTGGCAGCAGTGCATAAATAATAAGTGCGATTAGAGCTGTCGGCGAGCCAATGCCAAGCAATGGCACCAGAAACCCGAATAGCGCCAAACTCGGGATGGTTTGAAAAATAGCCGTCAAGGCAATAATCGGTTCTGCGAACCGCCGATATCTCGCAATCAAAATTCCGGTAGGCAAAGCGATGGCGATACCTATGGCCACAGCAATGAAAGACAGGTAAATATGTTCCAGAAAGGCCGTTTGGATCATATCTTGGCGGCTAACTAAAGTATCGAAGAAATTCATCAAACCAATTCACCTTCTTCTTTCAACAAAGCCGCTTTCAATAAGTCCCGTTCACTGGCATAAACGCGGCGGTTGTGACCTACACGGATAGCCAAGTGAGATTGACCGCTCTTTTCCAGCACCTCAAAAGCTTCTTTTACCGAAATGGCACCGGATACTTCCTGGATATCGTCCGGCCCATCTTCTTTAAACAAGCTGACGAACTCACTTAAGTTCTTATCTCCAAATGGCCGTTGCCGTTGTATCCGCTCGACGCCGATGAAATTGCGCACAAAATCATTTGCAGGATTGCCCAATATTTCCGCAGGCGAGCCGACTTGCTCCACTTGCCCTTTGCGCATCACAACAATGGTATCTGCTATTTTCAGTGCTTCATCCATATCATGGGTAACAAAGACGATCGTTTTTTGGATGGTCTGCTGCAGGTTCCGAAGTTCATCCTGCAGCTGCTCCCGGCTGATCGGATCAAGTGCCGAAAAAGGTTCATCCATTAAAATGATATTCGGATCTCCTGCAAGCGCCCGGACCACACCGACACGCTGCTGCTGGCCGCCGCTCAATTCCAGCGGATAGCGCTCAAGATACGTGTCGGGATCCAGTCCCGTCAATTCCATCAATTCTTGGATCCTAGAAGCGGTTTTTTCTTTTGGCCAGCCTAAAAGCTTAGGGACTAGCGAAGCATTTTCTTTAATGGTCATATGGGGAAACAAGCCGATGCGCTGAATGACATAGCCGATTTTCCGGCGAAGCTCAACTTCTTCCAAATCGGTTATCGGCTTTTCATCAATGTATATTTCGCCCTGCGTAGGCTTTTCAAGTTTATTGACCATCTTCATCAGCGTCGTCTTTCCACATCCACTTGGCCCGATAACAGCGGTCAACTGATGGGACGGAAAAGTTAAACTGACTTCTTTCAACGCTTCCGTTCCATCCGGAAACTGTTTTGTGACTCCTTCAAAACGGATCATTGCATCCGCTCCTTTCTCTTAAACAAATACCACCTACTTCTTTACCCTTAAGTCGAACGAGTTATTCTCGCGTTTCCGCTTTATAAAAATTAAAAAAATCCTCCTAATAACTTTGGAGGATTCGGTAAATGCACCCGTCAGATTGCCAATGCAGAATCCATGAAATTAGCTCGACCCTAAATTTCAACCGCCTCAATCCGAACCTTTGGTTGTTCTGATTGCCGAGAGCAGGAAGCTTTATTCGTCAGCGGATTCTTCTATGATCAAGTGTACAGGAGTCGCGATTTGCTCATAGCCGATTTCTTGATAGATTTTATTGGAAGTTGGATTTTTCAAATCGGTGTAAAGCATGGCAAAATCATATTCGTTCAACAGTTCTTCCGTCACTTCTGCCACGAGCGTTCTTGCATAGCTTTTGCGGCGGTGCTCCTTCGGCGTGAATACAAATGAGACGGTGATCCCCTTTTTAGAAGGGCGTGATTTCTTCATGCAGGAGACCATTTCTCCATCCACTTCCCACACATAAATTTCTTTGCCTTCGATAAAGGAAGCGATTTTGCGGCCGGCTTCTACTTCGGAAGAAACGCCAATTCCTGTTTCTTCTTCAAACAGCAAATACCATTCTTCCAACCGCGCCGAATCTTTTCTGTTCGCTACCCGCCAAGTGCCCGGACTTTTAGAAAGTCCAGGGTTAACCGAATCAGTGCGGTAAAGCCCTTGATCCATGAATACACGGGCCTGTCCGCCTTTTTTCTCAGTCCATGCATCGGCAAAATTCCAAGCAGTTTCTTGATCTCCTATTACCGCACCCACTTCAATCCCGAGATTCAGCAGATGACGAGCCACCCACTTTTCGATGCCAGGCGACTCCCTCAATACGATGAGCTGCAGGGGATGCGGAGGCGTCATCAAGCAAACTGCCGCCACTTTCCCGTCTTCTTCTGCAGTGGCCAAGAAATACTCTTCATACTTCCCTTCTTTTATCTGGCTAAGAATCCCCAAAAACAAGCTGTGCACGTCTTCACGCTGATAAAGCGGGCCTTCGACTTTATTTGCAAAAGCGATCGGCTCCGTCCAGACAATCCATTCCATTTCCCTCACTCATTTCTTTTCGTGTCTCTGTTTTACTCTGTTCTATAATGTATTAGCCATAATAGTGGAAATCCCTTTTTTTCGTCCGGATTTTTTCAATCCGCGACTTTCTTTGCACCAATTAAAAAAGCCTGAACCGGATTGACGGTTCAGGCTATGCAAAAATTATTCCAATTCCATTTGTTTTGTCTCTACGCCTAAGAAAGCAACAGCCAAAGCACCAATGATAATGGACACACAGAAAATCCCAAAAATCCATTCGATGCCGTATCCCGCAGTCAACATAGAACCGACCAATAACGGCCCTAAAATCCCGCCGACGCGTCCGAATGATGCAGCCATTCCCGTTCCTGTCCCGCGGATGACCGTCGGGTACTGTTCCGGGGAGTAAGCATACAGCGCTCCCCAAGCACCTAGATTGAAGAATGACAAAAACGCACCTGCAGCCAACAGCATGCCGACAGTTTCAGCGTTTCCAAAGACGAGCGCACTCGCAGCCGTACCGATTAAATAAGTGACAAGCACAAATTTGCGGCCGATTTTTTCAATCAGCCATGCGGCAGAGAAATAGCCCGGCAACTGAGCCAAAGTCATAATCAAGACGTAGCCGAAACTCTGGATCAAAGTAAATCCTTTTAATACCATGACACTTGGCAGCCATAGGAACATTCCGTAATAAGAAAAGACGACTGTAAACCAGACTATCCAAAGCATCAATGTCGGCTTCCGATATTTTTTGGACCATACGTCTTTAATATTGGTCGAAATGGAGCGCAACACGTCTTTTTTCGCCGAAAACTGCGGCGAATCCGGAAGGTTGATGCGCAGGTAAAGTGCATATAATGCTGGTAATGCAGTTAGCAGCAACGCAATGCGCCAGCCGTATGAAGGAATGATGAAATAAGAGATCAATGCCGCAAGCAGCCAGCCTGCTGCCCAAAAACTTTCCAGCAGCACAACAACCCTGCCTCGTTCTCTTGCTGGCACACTTTCAGATACGAGCGTAGAAGCAACCGGCAATTCCCCGCCTAGCCCCATTCCCACAAAGAAACGCAAAATCATGAAAGCAGCGAGTGTCGTCGTAAGCGCCGAGATTCCGCTTGCCAATGAAAAGAGCAATAAAGTAATGATAAATATCTTTTTGCGGCCGACCCGGTCAGCATAGATGCCGAATACAAAAGCACCAACTGCCATTCCGATTGAGTTGACGCTGCCAATCCAGCCCATTTGCGCAGTGGTCAAACCCCAGTCTTCGTGCAGCGCGGCGATGACGAATGATAGGATCCCTACATCCATCGCATCGAAAAGCCAGCCTAAACCTGCAACGCCCAGTAATTTATTTCTTGAAATAGGCGCTGTATTTTTTTCACTTATCGTAGCCATTTGAACTCCCCTTGTCTTTACACATGTATACTACTGTCTTTACACAGTAACTATACAGCTTATCCATAAGGGTGACAAGGATCTTTAAAAAGTTCAACTTTTCAATTTATTCAGCTTCCATTATTGCTATTGCTTGCAATGATGGCTGCATTAACGCTTGAAAACATGGCCGCTTGCTGAGCTTGCATAAGCATTTCGAGCGACGTCGAAAAAGCGACGGCTGACACTTCCTGCGCTTCAATAATATCCTTCATCCCCAATTGGACAGCCGTAGTAAACGCCAAATCTTTATACCACTTAAACGACTTTGTTTTTTCCAGCCGGCGTGTCCCTTCGATAATCTCTTTTAATATTTGGCCGTCCGCTTCTGCAACTGCTAAAATCCCTAATATCGGGTATTGCGGACCCCTGATTTTCAGCTTTTCATTCTGGAAGAAATCTCGGATAGCCACAACACGCCCAACAACATCCGGACGGTAAACGGGTGAATTGAATGTCATGATCTGCGAAAGCCATTGGAGGTCGTTGCCCATATAAAATCCATGCTCACGTAAATCTTTGTAATAGGCATTCATGGTAGCCGCTCGTTCTTTAATATCCCCTTCCAAGCGCCCGAGCAGCACGGCATACGGAATATCCTCCTGTGATGTCAGGAATTTATGATGCTGTTTCATTTCTTCATGCAATAGTTTTGCCCTTTCCGCTTCTCCCGGATTCTGTACAATCATGGCCGCAATATAAGTATAAGGCGAACGCCTGAAACCAACTGCATTCAATTCATCTTGCCAAGCATTGATTTTCTTCAATCCTTCTTCTGGCGATTCCTCCTGCAAAGTGAGAAAAGCGGCCGCAATATGATGCATATACGACTTCAAGGGCGATGCCCAGCCTTCGTTTTTCTTGATGATCCTCGAACTTTCCATATGCCCTTTTTCATCAAAATCTTTTTCTTGAATCAAATAAAAATTAGCGACGGCAATGGCAATCCGTTTATCAACTGACCAACCAAGCGCTTTCGAAACTTCAGCTACTGTTCCTTCAATTTTCTCGATGTCCATAAAAACGCCTCCTTTTCTCAACATACGAGATCAGGAGGCGTAAAGTTTCATTTATACGATTAAAACTAGGCTGATTGCCATAACGGCCATTCCAGCCACCAAGCCATAAATAGAAAGATGGGCTTCATCGTAGCGTTTAGCTGCCGGAAGCAACTCATCTAATGAGATGAAGACCATGATGCCAGCTACCCCCGCAAAAATAAGTCCGAATAGCGTATCGCTCAAGAAAGGCATTAAAATCAGCCAAGCCGCGATTGCACCGACCGGCTCAGAGATTCCGGAAAGAAAACTGTACTGGAATGCTTTTTTCCGGCTTCCGGTTGCATAATAAATCGGCACCGATACAGCGATCCCTTCTGGAATATTGTGGATAGCCACCGCTATCGCAATGGCCACACCTAAAGTCGGGTCTTGTATAGCCGACATGAATGTCGCAATTCCTTCCGGGAAATTGTGAATACCGATGGCGAGCGCCGTAAAGATTCCCATTTTCCGCAAACGCGCATATTCATCGTTCGTTGGACCATCGTCCATATCCTCGACCGTTTTGACTTCATGCGGATTCCCCAACTGCGGCAAGATCCGGTCCAAGACCGCCATAAAAATCATACCGCCGAAAAACCCGACCAAGGTCAACCAATAGCCCGTACTTTCGCCATGGGCATTCGTCAAGGAATCTTTGGCTTTCACAAAGATTTCGATTAAAGATACGTAAATCATGACTCCCGCTGAAAAACCAAGGGAGACAGATAAGAATTTTGTATTCGTTCTAGATGCAAAAAAAGCGATTAAACTTCCTATCCCGGTTGCTAACCCAGCAAGCAGAGTTAATCCAAGCGCAAATAACACCGCACTATCCATACTCCCAACGTCCTTCCATACAAATTGAATAGGGTAATTGTACGTTAAATGTTTCCTTAATGCAACATTTTTCAACTAAGAAAGATTTCCCATTATTCCTATTAATGAATCATGCAGAATTTGAGCGTCGAATTAACCCAAGTCATTTCATGCGCAATAATTCTCCAAGCTTCTTCCAGTCCTCGTCTTTCAGCACTCGTACGGGTGGATTATAAAAAACGCTGGCAGGATGAAAGGTTGGAAAGACATGATAAGTTTCTTCCGTTTCCACAAATCGCTGGCCGCCTTCGTCCCATTTTAAAATCGGCGTTTCCATCAATACGCCATGTAGTTGAGTCACTTTAGCATCCGGGCCGATCAGGCGCTGCAATCCGATATTCCCAAGAGTCACAATGATAGGCGGTGCCACATCCCTTATTTCCGCATCAAGCAGCGGAGCATGCGCTATAATTTCTTTCTTCTTCGGCGCACGGTTGTATTTTCTCTCTGTAATCCGTCCATCCCGTTCCTTTTTCTTTCCCCATTTATAAGGGCGGCTCCGGACTGCACTTGTTATGTAGACATCTTCCCTTTCCAAACCAACGCTCCTTAAAGAAGCCATCAGCTCTTTGCCTGCTCTTCCGGTAAAAGGAATGCCGGTTTCCAGTTCATTTTCTCCCGGCGCTTCTCCGACGAGCATTAAAGCCGGATGATCCGGCCCCCGCCCACGGACAAACCCCTCTACTGGAAATCCTTTAATCCTTTCGATTCCAAGTTCGACCAACTCATCAGCTAATTTATACATTTCGCCACTCCATTCGGATAAAAATTAGTTTAATGTTAGGTTTCCTAACATCAATTAAAATAAAAGCTTGCATTGTCAGAATATATTGTTTAATATGTTAACAAACCTAACATCGAAAAAATGTTAGAAACTTTGTATCAAGGAGGAGATAAAATGAAAAAGATTGAAACGATCATCCGCCCTTCCGTTTTCGCCAATGTCCGCCAAGCGCTGGCTCTTGAAGGCATCGATGGATTAAGCGTCACTGAAATCGCTGGAATCGGCAAACAAGAAGGCCGAGTCGGACTTTTCAGAGGGAACGCTTATACCATGGAATTCTCTCCGAAACTCAAACTTGAAATGGTCGTCGACGATTCAAAAGTCGAAAATATTGTAGAGGCACTGCTTGAGTATGCTTCGACCGGCGAAGTCGGAGACGGCAAAATCTTCATCCTGCCTGTTGAAGAAGCCATACGGATCAGAACGAAAGAACGCGGCGTTGTCGCGGTCGGATAAGGGGGAATTCAAATGGAAGCAGTACAAAGTTCAGTCGATATGATGTGGGTGATGCTCGGCACCATCCTAGTATTCTTTATGCACGCCGGGTTCGCGATGCTTGAAACCGGATTTACCCGTTCTAAAAACACACTCAATATTTTAATGAAAAACTTGATCACGGTAGCCCTTGGCTCTATCCTTTATTTTTTCGTCGGATTTGCACTCATGTTTGGCACTTCAAGTTTCGGGCTTATTGGAACAGACGGATTTTTACTCAGCGGGCGTGAAGATATCGGGTTCTTCGTCTTCCAGGCTGTTTTTGCTGCTACCTGCGCAACAATCATTTCAGGAGCAGTCGCTGAACGTATGAGATTAGGCGCTTATATCTTGGTCACTGTAGCGATGACAGCTGTCATCTACCCGATTGTAGGACATTGGGTATGGGGCGGCGGCTGGTTGTCCCAAATCGGATTTATCGACTTTGCCGGATCGACGGTTGTCCACTTGACCGGAGCAACTGCTGCATTCATCACCGCTTGGAAACTCGGTCCCCGCATCGGAAAATACAGCGGGAAAATCGTCAATTCAATCCCCGGCCACAACTTGCCGCTCGGCGCACTTGGTGTGTTCATCCTGTGGCTCGGCTGGTTCGGCTTCAACGGCGGCAGCACACTTGCCGCTGACCCTGAACTTGTGCCGCCCGTCATTCTAAACACATTGCTCGCAGCTTCTGCGGCCGTTTTATCTACAGCAGTCTATACCCGTTTCCGCTTCGGCCGAATCGACCCTTCTTTGACGATGAACGGTGCGCTCGCCGGGCTCGTCGGGATTACAGCAGGTGCAGCCAACGTCTCGTTCATCGGTGCCATTGCCATCGGACTTTTGGCAGGCATCATCATGACAGAAGCTGTTCGCTTGCTCGATTCTAAAATCCGGGTGGATGATCCGGTCGGTGCTGTCGCTGTCCACGGCGTAGCTGGCATCTGGGGAACCCTCGCTCTTGGTTTCTTTGACACAACAGGCGGCTTATTGTACGGCGGCGGCGCAGAAATATTAGGGATTCAAACAGTCGGCATCCTCGCGGTCATCGCTTGGACTTCCGTCACAGCTGGAATTGTCCTATTTGCTGTAAATGCCGTTGTCCCGCTTCGCGTCACAGCAGAAGATGAAGAAAGCGGACTCGATTTTTCAGAACACGGTTCTCAAGCTTATGCTATGCAAGATGTTTTAAGCGGCACTTCCCCAATCAACGAAAGTTTTGCAGAGCGGCTTAATCAGCTCGGAAAGCATACCGTCGCACAAAAACAGTCATAACACTTTAACAAAAAAGCTGGCGCGAAATTCGCAGCCAGCTTTTTTAGGTTCTATTGTTTTTCTTAAGAGCCCGGAGCCTCGATTCATACCAAATTGCCACTGCGATAAACCATGTGTATCCGGCAAACCAGCCTGCCAAGACATCCGAAAAATAATGTTCACTGCCAGCTACTCTAGAAAGCCCGATGCTCAGAACCAATCCAATTGCGATGATCCAGACAATCCACCTCACTGTCTTGGAAAGCCCATTCTCTGCAATGAAATACGCTGCAGTAAAAAGATAAAGCAATCCCACCATCGCATGCCCTGAAGGAAAGCTGAAACTTTCGAGGCCATGAGGAAAATCCGGACGCTCTCTTTCAAAAAGATGCTTCAGCAATTGATTTAGCGCATTTCCTGCTCCTACTGATAACACGACAAAAAGCATTGCCCTATAATTTCGCTGCGACAGCCAAAGGTATAAGAGCAGTGCGATACTCACCGTAAAAATTACCCATTGGTCACCGAGCAGCGACATTCCGTCTAGCACTCGCATGTCTTTAAGGTATTGCGACATCGTCCGATCAATCTCTCGGAAAGGTTCACTGGAATAACTGAAAAGGATTGCAAAAAAGCCGAGTAAAGTCGCCATTCCGAGCGGATAAAACAAACGCTTCATGGTCCTTCACCTCCCTTTCTTTCTTACCATCAATGATAGTCGTTTTAATCGCTGGTGCAAAATTAAAACCCCTGGCAACTTTCGCTGCTAGGGGTTTTCTCATCCGTTTTGTTCTTGTAATTTCAAAACGCCATCCACCATTTTATAGACCTTATCGCAATACTCGACCAACCGGATATCATGGGTCACGACGATGGTCGTCGTTTTTTTGTTTTTCGTTTCATTTTTCAGTAGCTGCATCACTTCATATGCGCGGTCCGAATCTAAAGAGGCCGTCGGTTCATCCGCTAGAATAATCGAGGGGTTGCTGTATAGCGCTTTTGCAATTGCCACACGCTGCCTTTCCCCTCCGGATAAATCCGACGGGTATTTATTGCGGAGGTCCGTAATTCCAAGATCGTCGTAAAGCTGTTCCAGCTCCTGCTTATTCATATTGTCTTTTTTCACTTTATCCAGCAGCTTCATTTGTTTGTCGACCGTCAAAAAAGGAATCAAGTTCGAAGCTTGGAGAATGAAGCCGATTTCTTTCAGGCGAACTTTGGATAACTCTTTTTCACTTAGGGAAGCAATGTTTTTATCATTGATGAAGATATCTCCGCTAGTCGGCGATAACAAGCCGCCTGCTATCGTTAAAAATGTACTTTTCCCAGAACCCGAAGGGCCGATGACGGCAATCAACTCGCCTCTTTCAGCCTGAAAGTCCGTTTTCTTAAGAGCGTCTACTTTTTTATGGCCGCTGCCGAATGTTTTGTTGATTTGATTCATTTCCAATACTGCCATTTGTTTAGCCTCCTATTGCTTTCAAAGGATCGATTTTGACAATCGTCAATACAGAGAATACGGCTCCGATGACCGCCACAGCCACTAAGACCACTCCGTAAATCAACATGGTCGGGATTGCAAACGCAACCGGTACAGCTGCCGGCAGGAATGCACCTGTCACCAGCGTAAGGATAAGCCCAATCGCTACCCCGATAGCGGCTAAGATGAATGTTTGGGCTACGACCGACCGCGCCAAGTAGCCGCTTGGAATTCCTTGCGCTTTCATCACGCCGAACATGCTGATTTTCTGCACCGTTAGAACGTACAGGAAAATCGCAACAATCACGGATGAGATGCCGAACAAGAAGTAGATCATGAAATTCAACGTCAAACTTTGCGCCGTATAGCCTGGCAAGTTTTCAATGAACGTTTCCGACTCGATGGCTTCCAGTTCACTATTATCCGTAATAGCTGCTATGTCATCTGTGCGTACGACCACTCCGTTGATTTGGTCTTTATTCGCTTCAGCTGCTTCACCGAATTTCACACGTTGAAAAGTAGCTAAATCTCCGTAAAGAACCGGTGCTGCGTTAAAGCGAGCATCTTCTGTAAAGCCGACAATCGTCAGTTTTTCATCGGTAGAAGACAATTCCAGTTCATCGCCTAGAGCAAAGCCGTCTTCTTTGATGGTGTCGCTCGCAATCACTTCATTGTCTGCCGAAAAAACCTCGCCTTCCGATACTTCCGGCATGATGAATTCATCTTCCCGAATGCCGAAAATAGAGACATTGGCTTTTTGGTCATCTGTGCGGGCAATGGCGTTGATCTGGCCAAGAACTGCCGTCTCATCAGCATTCATAGCCTCCGCTTCATCAATTGTCATCGTTGAAGCCACTAAGCTTTTATCCGATTCTTCGGTTAGGACAATTGCAGAAGCATCCCATTTGTCCACCGCTTCCCGGTTCAAACTAGCCAATCCGTTGGCAAGCCCTGATAAAAAGAACACAAGATAAGCAACTAGCATTAAAACACCGATGATCAAGGTGAATCTAAGTTTATTTTTTTGAATTTCGTTCCAAGCTAAAAACATCTTTCCACTTCCTATTATTTAATATGTAAAACACTTTCACCAACTACCCAATAAGTTGTACAAAACCTATACATTTATTATATACCCATTTCTTTTATTTAAACCGTCTTTTTGAAAATAAAAAAAGACAAACCTGTGACGGTCTGTCTTCGCTTCTATTATTACATGACATGGTATGTGCTTTGTTCTACTTGTATGATGTGTTCGAGCTTCGGTTTGCCGATCTGCGCTTTATGTCCAGCGATGTGGTCGGGATGCTTCTCCCAATTTTTCCAGTCTGCCTCTGATTCCCAGCGCACATACAAAATGACTTCCTCATCGCCTCGGCGAATATTTTTCTTCAAAATCGTCCGGTCGATAAACCCTGGCTGTTCAGCCAATTTGTTCTTGCCGGCGAAACGATTAAGCACAAGATCAGATGTTCCTTCCTTCACCATAAAGCGCTTCATTTGTACAAACATATTCAACTCTCCATTCCTAATTGCTGCATTTTATAAAACAACACTCAGCGGGAAGCAGCCCGCTGAGTGTTGTTTGCCTTTTCATTCAGTTGAAGCACCCGGTTCCGCGAATGCTTCAAATTTTTCCTTACCGACCATTTCCGCTTTTCTTACTGGCTAGACTCCAGCGCCCAGCCCCTCGGGTCATAAGCCATACCGGCTATGCGGCAAAGTGCGCCGCTTCGCCGGTTCGTCTTATGCCTTTCGGGGCTAGATGGGCGCTTCTGCTTTTCTTACTCAAATGCTGATTGGATGTCTGTTACCATTTGGCTGACTGATTGCAATCCGCCACCTGATAGATACCAGAAGTCTGGGTCCAAGTAGATGATTTTATCGTTTTGGTAAGCCGTTGTTTTTTGCACTAATTCGTTTTCAAGCGAGTCTTTTGCACTTGCATCATTTCCTACTGCCGCATTGCGGTCAACTACGAACATCATGTCCGGGTTTGTTTCCAAGATGTACTCGAACGAAATGCTCTGGCCGTGAGTTGAAGCTTCGATGCCTTCATCCGCTTGTTTTACACCGAATACGTCATGGATGATTCCGAAGCGTGAAGCTGCTCCGTATGCACTTACTTTTCCTTCATTCGCAAGAACGATCAATGCTTTTTCATCTGTAACGCTTGTTTTCAAGTCTTCGATTTGCTTATCGATTGCTGCTAGTTCTTCTTTCACTTGGTCTTCTTTACTGAAGATTTCTCCAAGTGTGTTCATGTTTTGAGTGAAAGAATCCATGTATTTCGTTGTATCTACACCCATATGAATAGTTGGAGCGATGTCAGCAAATTCTTCATACATAGCAGCCTGGCGTCCAGAGATGATGATCAAGTCTGGCTCTAATGCGTGGATTGCTTCGAAATCAGCTTCTTTTAATGTACCGACATTCTCGTATTTCTCAGCGTCATTGTATTTTTCCAAATAAGTTGGAACGTTCCCTTGAGGAACTCCAGCTACAGCTTCAATTCCTAATTTATCCATTGAATCAAGAACACCAAAGTCAAAAACCACTACTTTTTCAGGGTTTTTATCGAATGTCGTTTCACCTAGTTCGTGTTTCACTGTTACCGTTTCAGTTTCCGCTTCTTTCGTGTCTGCTTCAGCAGAGTTTGCATCTGTCGCTTCGTCTGAACCGCAAGCTGCAAGGAAAGCAACCATCATCAATGTAAATGCAATTAGCAACCATTTTTTCATTTTTATTCGAGCTCCTCTTTTTTAAGAATTGAAGTATACGCAAATCCGGCAATTATCCATTTGCTGAATCGGAATATCCATATCATAGATTTCTTTCAATGCTGCACTTTGTATAATTTCTTCTGTCGGCCCGTCTTTCACGACTCGTCCGTTTTTCAAAGCCACGATGCGGTCGGAGTAGACAGAAGCGAAGTTGATATCGTGTAAGACGATAATGACGGTTTTGCCCAGTTCATCGACCAGGCGGCGAAGGATTTTCATGATTTGGACGGAATGCTTCATATCCAGGTTATTCAACGGTTCATCAAGCAGAACGTAATCCGTATCTTGCGCAATAACCATGGCGATAAAAGCACGTTGGCGCTGTCCGCCGGATAATTCATCCATATAGGAATTTTCCAGTTCCTTTAAATCCATGTATTCAATCGCTTGATCGACCATTTTCTCATCTTCATCATTCAACCGGCCTTTTGAATAAGGAAAGCGGCCAAAAGAAACCAGTTCGCGGATTGTCAAACGGACATTCATGAAGTTCGACTGCTTTAGGATAGAGACACGTTTGGAGAACTCATTGGACTTCAATTTTTTCGTGTTCATCGAATCAATCAGCACTTCTCCTGTATCTGCATCCAATAGCCGGCTGACCATTGAAAGAAGCGTGGATTTCCCCGCGCCGTTTGGTCCGATAAAGGACGTGATCTGGCCGCGTTGAATATCAACTGAAACATTTTCCACCACTTGCTTTTTACCGTATAACTTTGTCAGTTCGCGAACTTGGATCAATTAGATCGACTCTCCTTTAATAGTAAGTAAATGAAGTAAACTCCACCGATGAAATTAATGATGACACTTAAGGTAGTATTGAATGTGAACACACGCTCCACTACCCATTGGCCGCCCACTAACGCAACAATACTAATGACAGCAGCACCGAGAATGACAACCGAATGTTTATAGCTTTTAAAGAATTGATACGATAGATTCGCAACGATCAAACCGAAGAACGTAATCGGTCCGACAAGAGCTGTTGCAATGGCAATCAAAACTGCAGCTAATACGAGCATCTTTTTAACGAGTGCATCGTAGTCGACACCAAGATTGACTGACGTATCGCGCCCAAGCGACAGCACATCCAAGGATGAATTATGTCTCCAGGCAAAAATGATCAATACCGCAATGACGATGACCGAAAGCCAAACCAGATCCGAATTGACGTTGTTGAAGCTCGCAAACATCTGATCCTGGACAATTTGGAATTCGTTCGGATCAATCAGCACTTGCAGGAACGTCGAGATGCTTCCGAAAAACGTCCCGCAAATGATTCCAATTAATAGAAGAAAGTAAATCGGCTGATTGTTTTTTCTAAAGAGCAGATGATAGAACAACAAAGCGAAAACGACCATCGCTGCGATTGATAAAACAAAATTGACTTGCTTGTTCATAATGGTGATATGGTCTGATCCCAAGAAAAAGATCAGCAGCGTTTGAAGCATCATGTAAAGTGAATCCAAGCCCATGATGCTCGGAGTCAGGATCCGGTTATGCGTGATGGTTTGGAAAACCACGGTTGCATAAGCGATGGCAACTCCTGTAAGAACCATAGCGAACACTTTCACGCCGCGTCTTGGCAAGGCGTAATCGAAACTCCCGTTTAAGTCTTGGAACAGGTAGACGCCGCAAGCCGCTAATGCCAAACCGATCAGTATGAGCATCTTATGTAGATCACGCATAGGCTTTCCTCCTAAACAGAAGGAAGAGGAAAATAAAGCTTCCGATGACACCGACCATTAAACTGATGGAAATTTCATACGGGTAAATTAATACTCTTCCTAAAATATCGCATGCCAGCAAGAAAATGGCCCCAAGCATCGCCGTATGCGGCAATGTTTTTTGAAGGTGGTCACCTTTGAAAATTGAAACGATGTTCGGGATGATCAATCCGAGAAACGGGATCATACCGACCGTCAAGACGACAGTCGCTGTGATCAATGCCACGAGCACCAGTCCGATATTCACGACGCTGCGGTATTTCAACCCCAGATTCTTCGAGAAATCTTCCCCCATTCCAGCTACTGTAAAGCGATTCGCGTAAACATAGGCAATGATAAAGACCGGAACACTGATGTAGAGGAGTTCATAACTCCCTTTCATGATCATTGAGAAATCTCCTTGCAGCCATGCTGACATGTTCTGGATAACATCCGCTTTATAAGCGAAGAACGTCGTAATGGAAGAAAGGATATTCCCGAACATCAATCCGACTAACGGAATGAATATAGCATCTTTGAATTTGATGCGGTCAAGAATTTGCATAAACAGAAAAGTTCCGGCAAGTGCAAAAGCGAATGCCACTGTCATTTTCTCAAGCATCGATGCATTGGCAAACAATAGCATCGAGACGAGAATCCCCAGTCGAGTAGCATCGAGTGTACCTGCCGTCGTCGGAGACACAAATTTATTGCGGCTCAATTGCTGCATGATGAGTCCTGCCATACTCATTCCTGCACCCGCCAACAATATAGCGACCAACCTTGGCAGACGGCTGATCAAGAAAATCTGCGTTTCCTCCGATTGGAAGTCAAACAGATCGACGATGCTGATACTGCTGACTCCGACAAACAGCGAAATAACAGACAGTATGATCAGTGCTGGTATTAAATAACGTTTTTTCATAGCTGCCCCTCATCCGTGTTCAATAAAACTATTGATTGATTCGAGAGTGATAATCATTATCACTTACTCACAAGTTTTAGTATAGCAGTTTGATGAGAAGAGTCAATGAATAATTGAGAATAATTTTCATTTAGATGAGAAAGTCTCATTTAGTAAGTGATCTTTTCCCTTTGTATTCTGCTTTTCAATGGCTAATGCATCTGAAAACAACAAAAAAACTGCAGAATGGCTAGTTTCCTACCATTCTGCAGCTCATATGATGGATTAAATTTCTTGCGCTTGCTCGATAACTTCTGCTGGCACCGTGATTGAGTCAATTTCATCGTATTTGCTGTACTCAGAGTCAACTACCGATTTGATATTCATCGACTCCCCTTCAATTTCCATATCCAGGTCCATATCGATGTTAATAACGCTCGGCAAGAACGTTTCTTTATCAATGAAGATTTCATAAGCTACATCATTGATTGTCAT
Organism: Planococcus sp. NCCP-2050; assembly: GCF_023708025.1. Taxonomy (NCBI): domain Bacteria; kingdom Bacillati; phylum Bacillota; class Bacilli; order Caryophanales; family Caryophanaceae; genus Planococcus; species Planococcus sp. NCCP-2050. Next base: position 94,200 of record NZ_BRCX01000002.1, read on the forward strand.
GCCTTCTAAAACAGTTTGCACTTCCATATCCATTTGTCCGAGCATCTGCTCCATCTGCTCGCCAATCAATTCTTGATACTCTTCACCAGAAGCATTCAACTTTAAGACGTAATCATCCGCAGTCTGTTCGAATGTAAAATCATCTTTGAAAGCTTCCAACTCTTCCATTTGTTTAGACGGATCTGCTGTTTGTTGATCCATCATTGTCTGCAGCTGTTCCATTTCAGTTGATGGCATTTTCATCCATGTTTCCATGGTTGGTTCAAACATATACATGCCTTCTTCTGTGTAATACATTTCCATCGTCATCGGAGGCATGTCGCCCATCTCTTCAGAATTCATTTTTGTTTCGCCGGTTTGATAGAATGCCATCGGCTCCATTGTCATATCCATGGAAATATCAGAAACCGTTTCAATTTCCATTCCTGCTGATTCCACTGTCATCATTTGGCTGGTTACCATATCGGCATGCAAGCTGTTGATTTCTTCAGAAGCTTCATTTGTTTTTGTAAAAACTTCCTCTAAAGTCAAATCGCTGTCTGCCCCTTTTTCCCCTTCACTGCCTGCTGCCGGTTCTGCCGTATCACTGCATGCAGCCAATCCTAGTGTCAAAATTCCTGCGCCCATTGCCATTGCCCATTTTCTCAAAATGATCATCCTTTCAGATTCGTCTTACCTAATGATACGATGCTCAATGGAAAAAGTTTCAATATTTATTTCGAATTTTGAAATTGTATTCGTTTATTTGCAGTTTATCGCTTATACTTTTGTTTATAGTCAAGTAGAAACTTCATGAGGAGACTTCGCAATGAGATTAAAAAACTTTTTTAAATACTATAAGCCGCATAAACGATTATTTGTCATCGACTTTTCCAGTGCTGTCATTGTCGCTATTCTGGAATTGGCTTTTCCAGTAGCAGTCCAATGGTTTATCGATGACCTATTGCCAAGCGGTGAATGGAACAGCATCGTCACAGTCAGCATCCTGTTGCTCGCTGTATTTGTACTCAGCACATTCCTTCAGTATGTGGTCAGTTACCTCGGCCATAAACTCGGCATCAATATCGAAACGGATATGCGGGAAGAATTATTCACCCATGTTCAGCGCCAGTCTTTCCGCTTCTTCGATAATGTAAAAACCGGCCACGTCATGAGCCGCATCACAAATGATCTATTTGATATCGGCGAGCTCGCCCACCATGGTCCGGAAGATTTCTTTATTGCCATCATGACGTTCTTTGGCGCCTTCGGCATCATGTTCTGGATCAATCCACAGCTTGCGCTCGTGACATTGATCGTCATTCCGTTCCTGATTTGGCTCATCACTTATTGCAATATTAAGATGAACACCGCGTGGAGCAATATGTACGGGAAAATCGCAGATGTTAACGGACGGGTGGAAGACAGCGTCTCCGGAGCCCGAGTGGTTCAATCTTTCACGAATGAAGAATTTGAAATCAGCCGCTTCAAAAATGACAATGGGCGCTTCCGTTTAGCGAAACTGGTCGCTTACAAAGTCATGGCTGCGACGCATTCAAGTATCTATATGATGACACGGCTTTTAACGTTGATCGTCCTTGTCTACGGGGCATGGCTGAATTACCAAGGCCAGCTTTCGTACGGTGAATTGGTCAGTTTCGTCCTATTCTTGAATGTCCTCATTAAGCCAATTGACAAAATCAGCGCTTTACTGGAGCTGTATCCGAAAGGAATGGCAGGGTTTGGCCGCTTCCAGGAGTTGCTCGAGCAGCAGCCGGACATTCTCGACCGTAAAGATGCAATGGAGGTAACCGGGTTAAGAGGCGATATCGTCTTTGACGATGTCCATTTCGGTTATGATGAGCACAAACAAGTATTGAATGGCATCAACCTTCAATTGCGCGCAGGCGAAACGATTGCCTTCGTCGGCCCTTCAGGCGCCGGAAAAACGACAATTTGTTCGTTGATCCCCCGCTTCTACGATATTCAAGAAGGAAGCATCTCGATTGATGGCATCGATATCCGCGATATGACGAAGCATTCGCTTCGTTCACATATCGGCATCGTCCAACAAGATGTATTCCTGTTCACTGGAACGATACGCGAGAATATCGCTTACGGACGACGTGATGCAAGCGATGAAGAAATTTTAGCAGCAGCGAAAAAAGCCCATTTGGAAGACTTCGTCAACAAGCTTCCTCAAGGCTATGAAACGCAGATCGGTGAACGTGGACTGAAACTTTCCGGCGGCCAAAAGCAGCGTCTTGCGATTGCCCGCATGTTCTTGAAAAATCCGCCTATCCTCATTTTGGATGAAGCAACATCTGCTCTCGATACCGAGACAGAACGCGTCATCCAAGAAGCTCTTACGGAACTGGCTGAAAACCGCACGACATTGGTTATCGCCCACCGTTTGGCGACCATCCGCGACGCTGATCGGGTCATTGTCGTCACAGAAGATGGAATTGCCGAACAAGGCGGATACGCCGAATTGATCGAACGAAACGGCATCTTCGCCAATCTTCACCGCATCCAATTCCAGCAATCCTAAAGGCTAAAAGCCGGCTCTCTTTGTGAGGGCCGGCTTTTCTTATTTGCCGATTACAAATTCTTCGAAACGATCGTAGTCGACTTTTCCCAATTCGATTTTCAGTAACGTTCCTTCTTCCTCGTAGGCTGTTTCCAGAATAGTTGCATGGTTATTCAAATACGCTACTACATCGCCCCGATCGAACGGCACCATCATCCGGCACGTGACATGTCCTGAGAACAGATGCTGCTTGATCATCTCGATCAATTCATCCAGTCCGCGTCCTTCTTTTGCGGAAACCCACAAACTGTCGCCGTTCACTCTCGGATACGGAATGCCAGCTAAATCGGCCTTGTTGTAGACGTAAACAGTCGGCACCCCTTCCACTCCCACTTCATGGAGTGTGGCATGGGTAACGTTCATCATATGGCGATATTCTTCGTTTGAAACATCAACGACATGCAGCAGCAAATCCGCATTCCGTGCTTCTTCAAGCGTAGAACGGAAAGCTTTGACCAAATGGTGCGGAAGTTTACTGACAAACCCGACCGTATCGGTCAGCAGAAAGTTTTTATTGTCCTCCAGTTTGATCTGGCGGACGGAAGTATCCAGGGTAGCAAAAAGCATGTCTTTTTCAAAAACCTGTTTTTCTTCCTGCTGCCCGGATTTGTTCAAAAGCTCATTCATGATGGTGGATTTTCCAGCGTTCGTATACCCGACAAGCGAAACGACCGGCGAGCCTGTCTTTTGGCGCTGTTTGCGCTGGGTTTCCCGCTGTGCGCGAATCTGTTCCAACTCTTTATGCAGCTTTGACAATTGCTCTTCAATTTTCCGGCGATCCAGTTCGAGTTTCGTTTCACCGGCACCACGGTTTGCCACTCCACCGCCGCTGCTACCGCCTTGACGGCCGAGCGATGCGCGCAAGCCGACTAAACGGGGCAACATGTATTGCAATTGTGCCAATTCCACTTGCACTTGTGCTTCACGAGTCTTAGCGCGGCGCGAGAAGATGTCCAAAATCAGCATTGTCCGGTCGATTACTTTACATTCCAAGTCTTCTTCCAAGTTGCGGATCTGCGACGGTGAAAGCTCGTCATTGAAAATCACCAAATTCGCATCTGCTTCTTCGTAGAAGGCTTTGATCTCTTCCACTTTTCCTTTTCCAACATAATGGGAAGGATTAATCCGCTCCAGATTTTGATGGATTTCTCCTGCTACTTCTACATTACAGGCTTCTGCTAAATTGCGGAGTTCTTCCATTTCGTATTCAAAATGAAGATCTTTTTGCAATTGAACACCTACTAATACGGCTTTTTCATGTAATTCATCCATTTAATTTCCTCCTTCATGCTAAGTGGAGAATTTGCTTCCAAAGGCAAAAAAACATCAAACTATTTGCCCGTAAAATTCGATCCAACTTAATGCTCTAGTTCTCTCTATTCCCTTGCACTGGCAGCACGTAAACGCCAGCCTCGTAGGTCTCTTCGGTCTCCCCATGTTTAAACACAACTTTCTGAAGCCTTTCCTTTTGCCCCGCAATTTTCTCGAAGTCAATTCGGCAATTCGGCAATTGCAATGAACCGCCTAATATCCGCATCCATTTCAACCGGCTTTCTTCAGGATCGTGGACGCCGAAAATTAAAGAAGCCAATTCCAGTTTTTCATTGGATGGCTGAATAGCTTGGCGTTTCCGCAAACTTTCATAGCGCATTTCATCTGTCTCTTCCCATTCGATGAAAAACGGTGCAGGCAATCGATCGAAAATCTCTTCTTTCAGGAATAACATTTTCCAACGGATAACATCACCGCTCCCTGTTTTTCTTTGGGCATTTAAGATACCGGAAGTTTCAAACCCTTCTTTTATCAAGCGCTCATTTAGCGCTTCGATCCGATCGGTACGAAGGCAAACTGTCCCAAAACCTTGACGGTCATGGAGAAGCAATGCCGTTAAAGGATGATTAGCGTTTCTAGCGATTTCCATCTTCTCAACAGCGAGCCATTCAATATAACAGTTGTTCAAATAGAGAAGCGCATTATGTGTCCCCCATTGTTCGTGACGGCCGCCGATAGCCGCATAAAACCCTTTTTTGCTCCAATGCGCAGCAGCCTGTTCCGGCGTTTCTTCAATAAAATGAACGATATGATCTAAATGCATAACTTACCTCCGTTAAGGGCATTTTGGCGAGTTCGCCAAAGCTTTTACTGGTTTCTTTTATTATGCTGTTGTTTGATCTGTAAGGCAAACTCTTAAGGCAATTGCTGATTAGGGGTGGTTTTCCTGTGTATTTTTCGTTAGGGTAGGGTATAAGGAAACAGACAAAAGTGAAAAAGGAGGAAATTATGGATAAAAAACTACTGCGAAATCCAGTATTTATTGTTTCTGCTGCAGTTATTTTATTGCTGGTCATCATCGGAGCCATTAATCCGGTCGGCTTTGGCAACGTGGCTGGAACCTTATTCAACTTCACGACCATCAATTTCGGCTGGTTTTATTTATTGGCTGTGTTTATCATCATTCTATTTTTAATCTTTATTGCTGCGAGCAGATACGGCAGCATTCGATTGGGGGCAGATTCCGATCGTCCTGAGTTTCCTTTTTTCACTTGGATCGGCATGCTATTCTCTGCCGGTTTTGGAGCAGGACTTGTTTTTTGGGGAGTCGCTGAACCGATGAGCCATTTTTTTACAACTCCATTCGATAATCCAGCGCAGACTGAAGAAGCCGCAAGGATTGCAATGGGCTACTCATTTTTCCATTGGGGCATTAGCCAGTGGTCGGTTTTTGCCATCGTCGGCCTCGTCATCGGATTTCTGCAATTCCGCAAAAAGAAACCCGGATTGGTTTCAACAGCCCTTGAACCAATCGTCGGCAGCAAGCCTCTCGTTAAACACTCCATTGATTCTTTAGCAGTCATCGCTACGGTAATGGGAATTGCTACATCGCTCGGTCTTGGCGTTCTTCAAATGAACGGCGGATTAAATGCAGTGTGGGGGATTGAAAATTCCTTCGGCATCCAATTAACGATTATCGGGATTATGTTTTTGGCTTATACCCTTTCTTCATCTACTGGCTTACATAAAGGCATTGCCTACCTCAGCAATTTAAATCTTGGACTTGCACTTGTCTTAATGATTTTCGTATTTTTCGCAGGCCCAACAGTTTTCATTTTAGAAACGTTTACTTTGGCAATCGGCGACTATATCACAAATTTTGTCCAGTATAGCCTTCGCCTTCAGCCTTATCAAGGCGGCGACTGGGTTCTTGGATGGACTATTTTCTACTGGGCTTGGGCAATTGCTTGGTCTCCATTTGTCGGTGCTTTTGTTGCCCGTGTATCGAGAGGCCGGACCATCCGCGAATTCATATTGGGAGTCATGGTCATTCCTCCTGCAATTGCATGCGTCTGGATTGCGGTATTCGGCGGAACTGCGCTTTGGTACGATTTGAAGCAAGGATCTAACATTGCGGAAGCAGTGGACGCCGATTTGACGTCTGCCTTGTTCCAGACTTTTGATCAGCTCCCACTAACCGGCATCATGTCGGTATTGGCGATTCTGCTGATTTTCACGTTCCTGGTCACCTCAGCAGACTCCGCTACTTATATCTTAGCCAGCATGACGAGCTTCGGCAGCTTGAATCCCCCTACCTTTTTCAAAATTGTTTGGGGTGTCTTAATGTCAGCTATCGCTGCTGTCCTGCTTTATGCAGGCGGGCTTGAAGCGCTGCAGACTGCCTCACTCATATCGGCATTGCCGTTTACGCTGCTGCTCCTGCTAATGGTATTCGCTTTCTTGAAGATCATCAAAGGGGAAACTATTCCGATCCGGCAAGCGGACCTTCGCCGCTTCGAAAAATTGCAAAGAGAAGCGAGAAGAATGCAAGAGAAAAAACGGTAAGCAAGGATTCAAAACAAAAAGGCTTCAGTGATCCGTTGGGATCGCTGAAGCCTTTTTTCAAATTACTTAACTGGCACTTCTTTTTCTTTGATCAATCGTTCAGTTTCACTGAACTCTTTTTCAATTTCATCGTTCTTCTTGTAAGTGATTAAGCTGACGATGATCGCGACAATCAAGCATAGGATAAACCCTGGAATAATTTCATAGACACTGCCGATGAAATTAGTCACAGCCGTTGCTCCTGCATCCTCCGAAGTCGTACCGATGGCATCCCAGATAATGACAGTAGCAGCTCCGACAATCATTCCAGCAAGCGCACCCCAAGTTGTAAGCTTGCGCCAGAATAGAGCCAGCAGGATAAGCGGTCCGAAAGCGGCACCAAAACCTGCCCAAGCATAAGCAACCAAGTCGAGAATGGTCTCATTTTGTTCCCAGGCAAGGAATGCAGCGATTAAAGCGATAACCAATACCGCTAATCGGCCTAAACTGACATATTGCTTATCTGTTGAAACTTTCTTGAATGCGATTTTATAAAGATCTTCAATCAACGCTGAAGAAGTAACGATCAACTGAGATGAAATCGTGCTCATGATTGCTGCCAGTACCGCAGCTAACATGAATCCGGCAATTAACGGATGGAAGAAAATCTGTCCAAGAACGATAAAGACGCCTTCCGGATCGCCCAGCTCCAAATTCGGATTTTGCTGGAAGTACGCAATCCCTACCAATGCCGTCGCTGTAGCTCCAAGCAAACTCAAAATCATCCAGCTGATGCCGATGCGGCGCGCTTGGCGTACTTCTTTCAAAGTTTTGATTGCCATAAAACGGACGATGATATGAGGTTGGCCAAAGTAACCTAAGCCCCAAGCTACGGCCGAAAGGATCCCGATGAACGAAGCGCCGGTTGTGAAGTTCAACAGTGTCGGATCCACAGCACGGATGCTGTCAGCCGTTTCACCGAATCCTCCAGTCACAAATACCCCAATAAGCGGAACCAGGATAAGCGCTAAGAACATCATCAAGCCTTGGACAAAATCCGTATAGCTTACAGCCAAGAATCCGCCGAATAATGTATAGGCGACGACAACTGCTGATACGATGACCAAGCCGAGATGGTAATCCAAGCCAAACGAGCTTTCAAAAAACACACCGCCCGCTACCATTCCTGATGATACATAAAATGTGAAAAAGATTAAAATGATAATTCCTGAAACGATACGCAATAAACGAGAATTGTCTTTCAGACGGTTTTCCAAGAAACTTGGAATGGTGATTGAATCACTGGTGACAAATGAATACATGCGAAGACGCGGAGCTACGAAGAACCAGTTTAAATAAGCACCGATTGTCAATCCGATAGCAATCCACACTTCCACAAGGCCACTCACATAGATAGCGCCTGGAAGGCCCATTAATAGCCAGCCGGACATATCTGCCGCTCCAGCACTCAACGCTCCGACTGCTGCTCCTAATCCTCTTCCCCCAAGCATGTAGTCGGTCAAATTGACTGTTTTGCGGTAGGCATACCAGCCAATAAATAGCATGGCAGCCATGTAAATGACCAAGGCAATTATTTGATACGTTGTATCTGACATTTTATCCCCTCCTTCCCCATTATTGTATCACCCTAAGTCTTTAATACCAGTAGATTTTTGTTTTTTATTGAGGGGAAATGGGAAAAGAAAATCAAGGAGGCGATGACTGTGCCATGGAGCAAAAAAGACTATCCCGATTCTTTTAAAAACCTGAATGCCGATGTCCGCGATAAGGCAATTGAAATCGCAAATGCCCTGCTGCGGGATGGGTATGAGGAAGGCCGTGCGATTCCAATCGCAATGAGCCAAGCGCAGAAAACTGTCGAAGGCGATAAGGAAAAAGTGATTTATGAAATCCGCTCGCATGATGATGGGTGGCAATTGAAGAAAAAAGACAGCAAAAAAGCGATCCTCATCGAAGAAACCAAAAAAGAATTGATGGGTGAAGCAAAGCGCTACGTAAACAAAAACCACGGCGAATTGCATATTTACACCGAAGACGGTTCGCTAGAAGACACTTTGTACGAAGACTGATTGTGTATTCAGCTCGGCCAATATAAAATGCCGCTGTCAATTGGACAGCGGCATTTTATATTGTGGGACTCCAGCGCCCAGCTTCTCGGGGCATAAATCGACCCGGCTGTGCGGCAAAGAGCGCCGCTTCGCCGGTCCGTCTTATGCCCGGCAGAGCTACATGGGCGCTTGCGCTTTTCTTCTTGTCCAGACTTCAACGGCCAGCCCCTCGAGGTCTTAAGTCACCCAGCTCTGGAAATCAAGATTTCCGGCGCTGCGCGTCTTAAGCTTGTCGGGGCTAAACGGCCGTTTCCGCTTTTCTTCTTGTCCAGACTCCAGCGCCTAGCTTCTCGGGTCATAAGCCAATCTGGCTGTGCGGCTGAAAACACGCCGCTTCGCCAGATCGTCTTATGCCTTTCGAAGCTGAACAGGCGCTTCCGCTTTTCTTCATTTAAACCAGCCTTTTTCTTTGAAGCGGGAAATGGCTTCGATGCGGTTGCCTACTTCTAATTTATCAAGAATGGTTGAAATGTAATTGCGGACGGTTCCGCTTGTGATGAATAATTCCTTAGCGATGTCTTTTGTGCTTTTGCCTTCAGCAATCAATTCCATCACTTGCTTTTCGCGTTCCGTCAGCGGATTTTCGTCGGAATATGCGAGATCAACAAGTTCCGGTGCGTAAATCCGGCGTCCGTCCATAATCGTTCGGATGGACGTCGCCAAATCTTCGCTCGGGCTGTCTTTCAGCAAATAGCCGCTAACTCCCGCTTTTCGTGCACGTTCAAAATAACCGGAGCGCGCAAAAGTGGTTAAAATGATGATTTTGCAGGGATGGTCTTTTAAAGCTTCTGCCGCATCCAAGCCGCTCTTCAGAGGCATTTCAATATCCATAATGACGATATCCGGCTGGTGCTGTTCTACTAGCGCAATGGCTTCTTCGCCATTGCTCGCTTTTCCGACCACTTCCAGATCTTCTTCCAAATCCAATAAGGAACCAAGTGCCCCGAGCATCATCCGCTGATCTTCAGCTAACACGATTCGAATCATCTGACTTCCCCTTCCGTTTCATATAAAATTACATTCGGCACCCGGATATTCAATGTTGTGCCATCCATCGTCTGAATGTCTACGCTGCCGTTTACAAATTCTAATCGTTCGCGCATTCCCGCGAGTCCGTTGCCCTGCTGCTTTTTAGTCCCTTCAAGGCCGATGCCGTCATCTTGAACCTGAACAAGCACTTCTTCCGGTTTTTGCTTGATCAAAATGCTGCAGCGCGTAGCTTGGCTATGCTTAACAACATTCGTCACGGCTTCTTTCAAACACATGCTCAGTACATTCTCTACTAAAAGCGGCGTATTTGTCAGCTTCGCATTGCCGTATAAGACAAAATCGATTTCTGCCGCTTTTAAAATTTGCTGAATCCGCAGCAGTTCATCTTCAAGTTTCGTGCCGCGCATGTCCGACACCAATTCTCGCACTTCTTTCAACGCTGTGCGGGCAGTTTGCCGGATGTCGTTAATTTCGTTCAAGGCTGCATCCACATCTCTATGGAGTAATTTCCCGGCCAAGTCACTTTTCAATCCGATCAGCGAGAGTTTCTGCCCTAAGGTATCATGCAAATCACGGGCAATCCGCTCCCTTTCTTCAATGACCACAAGCTGGGAAATTCGTTTGTTTGCATCTTCCAACTGCCCTTCAAGCTTCTCGCGCTTATTGCGGTTGTAAGTATTGAATGGTAGGAGAATGACGCCAAGTATCGTAAGTACGATAAATGGCAGTTGCGATAAATATAACGTGCTGTGCTCAATCATTCCAAGCACAACAGCCAAAATCGTCGTCCCTATCAGGAAGCCATAAATGATGAAAAATCCGATTTTATTGCGGATATTGCCGATAAAAAAGGCAAGGAAAATGGCTAAGTAGACATATCCGAACAAAAAAGTCATCGCAACGTTGATCATCATTTCAATGCCGATCCATACGTAGACAAAACCGGTCCTCGAGTTGAATGACAGCCGGTATGCGATAAAGAAAATCAACAAAGACATGATTCCGAGCAGAACGTCAATAAACGATGAAGAGCGGAAAATGAAAAAGAACGGCAAGATGCAGAATATGACCCATGCGTAAAGGCTGAGCCATGGGTTTTTCGGGAAAATTTGATACCAGCTATGCATAACAGGGCTCCTTCTCTTCTTGTACTATCAATCATACCAAACAACTAAAAAAAGAAAAAACCATTCAAAGTGAATGATTTTTTCTTTTCGTTATTGTGCTGTCATTTTGTTTTCATTCAGCAAATGCTTGATGTCCCCAAAAGTGACAAACGTTTTGTTTTTCGCATCGTACACTTTATAGCGTAATGATTTAAGGCTTGTTTTGATGTTGATTGTTGTCGCTTGTTGAAGCGGCGGAGTGGATTCATGCGCTTTTTCCAAATTGTAGTTCGGAACCCGCGGGCTCAAATGGTGCACATGGTGGAAACCGATGTTCCCTGTTACCCACTGCAAAACTTTCGGAAGTTGGTAATATGAACTTCCTTCTACAGCTGCTTTCACATAATCCCATTCGTTTTCATCTTCGAAATACGAATCTTCAAATGTATGCTGGATGTAGAACAGCCAAATGCCAAGTGCGCCTGCTGTAAACATTGTAGTCCCTTGAACAATCAGGAATGCCTGCCAGCCGATTGCCCAGATAAGAAGTGAATAAGTCACGACAAGAGAAATATTGATCAAATACGTATTGTTGCGTTCTTTTTTACGTGCATCTTTACGGTTGAAACGGCTTGAGATCAAAACCAAGAATAATGGCCCTAAACCGAACATTACTAATGGGTTGCGGTACATACGGTATTTGAAACGTTCCCATTTAGAAGCTTCTACATATTCTTCGATCGTCATGACCCAAATATCGCCGACGCCGCGCTTATCTAAATTTCCGCTTGAAGCATGGTGGATCGAGTGCTCGCGTTTCCATTTTTCATAAGCGAATAATGTCATAATTCCCGTAATTGTTCCGACAACTGCATTGGCTTTTTTGTTCTTAAAGAATGAACCGTGTGTGCAATCGTGGAAAATGATGAACGTACGAACGACAAAACCTGCAGCAACGATACATAAAGCGATCGTTAGCCAAATGGAGACGTCAAGAGCGAAGTATGCCAAAGTCCATGCGATGATGAATGGCGGAATCGTATTCACCAATTGACGTACACTTGCTTTAACATCTGCTTTTTCGAACGGTGCTACAAACTTGCGTAATTGCGCTGTTTTTTCTCTGCTCATGTTCTTCCTCCTTATACGGGTTTGTCTGCCCGGATAACTTATTATCCTAATCATAAAGAATCCGGCTATGACAAAAAAGGCATAAACGCATGGATGTTATATGACACTTGTCATGTATTGCTGGTTTTGGTAATGCCCTTTTGTGGAATACCAGTAAAGAAACGAAGAATTCTTCCATTAAATGCCGTCAATATCCTTTTTCATTTCCCCATCATCAGGTATACTGAAATAAATCAGAAAATTCAAAAGAGAGGTGAACAGTGTGACTGGGCTCGTAGCTGTGATTATGATTTTTTCAATTCCACTCGCTGGCATCATTACCTCCCATTTCCAAACCCAAACGAAGCTTAAGAATAAAATGATCGAAAGCCAATTGGAGCTTGAACGGTTGAAGCATGAGAACTTTGTGATTGAGACGCAAAAGATGCGATTAGAATTAGAACAGATGAAACTTGAAGATGCAAAAAGAGAGCAAAGTTTCTATATCGAAAAGGAAAAAACACTCTTATAGACTTTTCTATAAAAGCTGGTCCAGCCGACCGGCTTTTTTGGCGGTAAAATTATTGCCATAATCCTCTTCCTAAAAAAACGGAAGGTCCTCGCTTGAATGCGACGCCTTCCGTTTTTTGCTTATGCAAATATACTTTTTTCGACTTGCTTCAATTTATAGAAATACCCTTGCCGCTTCATCACTTCTTCGTAAGTACCGGTTTCAATGACACGGCCTCGTTCCATGACGATGATTTGGTCCATCTGTTCAAGACCGGATAAATCATGGCTAATGATGATAAAGGTATTCTTTTCGCCGTTTGCAAAAAGCTCTTTATAAATTGCTTGAGCAGTGACACTGTCGACAGATGAGACAGGTTCATCAAGCAGCCAAATCGGTTTCGATTTTAACAAAGCTCTGGCAATCGCAAGACGCTGCTTTTCGCCGCCCGACAAGTTCGCCCCTTTTTCACTGACTTTCGTGTCTAACGAGAACTGGTCCAGCTGAACCTTGTTCAATGCTTCCTGCATCTCTTCCTCTGACGCCTCTTCATTAGCAATCAATAAATTGCTGCGGATGGTGCCAAAGAAGAAATGATTTTCCTGCAACACGACATTCATTGCATTCCACAAATTTTCCTGGCGTACGTTTTGAAGCGTTTTGCCGCCGATGGTAATATCTCCGGCATCAATGTCCGCAATATTCAATAGGACTTGCAGCAAAGTCGTTTTCCCTGAACCGCTCGGCCCGACAATCGCTGTTTTCGTTCCTTCTTTAATCGTCAGGGAAACATGGTCAAGTGCTGGCCGTTCCTCATTTGGATACGTAAAGGCTACTTTATTCAATTTGAAATCCAGCGGCCCGCTAGGCAGCTCCAGCAGTTTTTCGCTATTTTCTTCTTGTGCTACAACATTTTCCAAACGGACAGCCGCTTTGCGGTTGTCTTCGAAATAAGCAGGAAATACAGCCATTGGCGGAACGTTTTCAAATACGGCCAACGAAATCATCACGAGCATAGCCAAATACAGGCCGTCCAACTGGTCAGTGGCTACAAAATAAGTTCCTAGCCCTAATACGAAAAAGGACACAAGAAGTGCTACAAAACCATTCACTGACTGGCTTAAGTTTTCTTCAAGCCCTGCTTTTCGCTGCTGTTCGGCATAGTCATCTGAAAAAGCAGCCAGCTGCTGTTCTTTACTTTCCAATTGCTGATAGATTTTCAGGTCACGGAAACCGAAAAGAAATTCAGTCGCTTCCGATGACAGGGCAGCCCGGCTTGTCCGGGTAGCGGAATCGATTTTCCGTTGGCGCCACGCAAAGATGGCTGGCACTACGATAATCGTTAAAACCATGCCTCCGGCAATCACAAGCGCAATGGCGAATGAAAAGAAAGAGGTAAAGAAGATGGTGCTTAAAAAGACGATCCCAAGAACGACTGGCGGATAAAATACCCGCAGCAAAAAGTTCTGCAAACTTTCTACATCGCCGACAATGCGCGCCAATAAATCTCCGCTTCGATATTTCTGGAAGATTTGCGGCGCGTGCGGTTCAAGGCGTTCGAAAAAGGATACGCGCAAATTGCTGAGCATCGTAAAAGTTGCCCGGTGCGAGAATAAGCGCTCCGCATAGCGGCTTAACGCTGACACCAAACCGAATAATTTCAGGCAGGCACCCATGACGATCAAAATGGTCATCTGCGAAGTCAATGCCGCCTTCGAGATTAAATACCCGCTTGAAGCCATAAGGGCAACTCCCGCGATTCCCGCTAGGAAACCGAAAAAGATTGCGATGCTGACGTCTCTTTTTTCCCGGATTGTCAGCAGCAACACTTGCTTTAATTCCTTCATTGCAAGACACCTCCTTGCTGGATAGCCAGCATCTCCCGGTAAGGGCCGTACATTTTCAACAATTCCTCGTGGCTGCCTTTTGCCGCTAACTTTCCGTCAACCAAAACTAAAATTACATCTGAATTTCTCACCGTATGCAGGCGATGCGCCACAGTAATAACGGTCGCTTCCCGGCCAAGTTCTTCAATCGCTTCCTGCAGAATTTTTTCAGTAGTTAAATCCAATCCCGATGTAGGCTCGTCAAAGAGAATTAGAGAAGGTTTTTTAAGAAAAGCACGCGCCAAAGCAATGCGCTGTTTTTCACCGCCGGACAATCCTCTTCCCGCTTCCCCAACAGGCGTATCAAAGCCGAGTTTCAATGAATAAACCATTTCCAGAATTCCAGCTTTCCGTGCAGCTTCCACTAATTCATCTTCTGTCGCCGGCCGGCTCGTGCCGATTAAAATATTTTCTTTAATTGTACCTGCAAATAAATACGGATTTTGAGAAATATAACTCAAGTGATTGAACCAGGACTTCTCGGCGATTTCATTTCTAGGAACGCCATTCACTAAAATTTGTCCGTGCTTTACCGGCAATAAGCCTGCAATGGCATGCAGCAAAGTCGTTTTCCCTGATCCGCTTTTCCCGATAATCGCTATTTGGCTTCTAGGAGAAACCGCTACATCAATTGGCCCTAATTCGAATCCGCCTTCATATTGGAAAGACAAAGCATTCATGTTGATAGCAAGCGGCTGTTGAGGCATTTCAGCCTCTCCCCAAGCGACTGGCTGATGTTCTTTTTCAAGCTCAGCAGCCAAGCGTTTCGCTGCTGCTGCACTGCCGCGCCCCGTATGGAAAGCACTGCCGAAGTCTTTTAATAGGTTAAAGAAATCGGGCACTAATATCATCACAAAAAATGCCGTAAAAAAAGTTAAATTATCGTAAACTACAAGACGCAAACCGATTTCCAATGCAATGATCCCCATGCTGAGCATGGAAATGTATTCGAGCATCAGCGAAGACAAAAACGCTGACTTCAACACTTCCATGGTTGCATCCCGGAAATCGAGGCTGCTTTTTTTGATGACTTGCTTTTGCTGCTCCGCACGCCCAAATAGCTTTAAAGTCGTCAACCCTTGCAGGACATCCAAAAAAGTTCCTGAAAACTGGCCAAGCTTTTCCATTTGTGCGTCAGCTTTTTCTTTGGTCTTAATGCCGACAAGCGCCATAAATACAGGAATAAATGGAGCCGTGACTAATATGATAAGCCCCGTCACCCAATGTTGAGAAAAAATCACAACTAATAGAAGGACAGGAATGATTGCACTTTGAATCATTTGAGGAATGTATTTACTAAAATAACCGTCCACTTCGTCGACTGCATCGAGAAGCAAGCTGACTTTTTCACCAGATTGCCCTTGGACAGAAGCCTGAAGCGGATTTCGAGCAAAAGAGGCAGTCAACTTCGTTCGCAAGGTGCTTTTGGCTTCGGAAGCTAAATTTACACCTGTTCTGCCAATCGCGTAGCCACTAGCTGCACGAATCAATATCGCTGCAAGCAAGCCTCCAAAATAGGGCAGAACTTCTTGGAATGAGGCATCTTTTAAGAATACCGCATCTGCAATCCAGACAAAAAACAATGCTTGTCCAATCATCGCAAGTCCTTTTAATAGAGAAGCGACAATCAACCAAGCCATTCTATTTTTCCGTTCAAACGCTAGCTGTTTAAGATCAAGCATGCAATTCTCTCCTTTAGCCGCTGTTACTTCTATTATAAGGCATGGAAGGTTAAATTCCGCTCCAGCTGTCCGCTGTTAAGCGTTTTTCTGGCGTGTTTGTTACAAATCTGTTCACAAACGCATCGGGCCAAAAAGGCAAGAAAACAAAAAAAATCACAGCGGCTTTTCGCTGTGATTTTTTTTAATGTGCAGAACGTGGTTGCGACTCCCTTTTCTGCGACCCTTGAAGGACTGATGACAAAAAAGAAATGTCTTGTTGAATTTGCGATTTTAAATAATCGTCCATGCATTTCTGATATTCCAAACTAAGTTTATATAGCTCGTATTCAAAAATAGTCTGTTCCTCTTTTGTCATCAAGATCCTCACCCCACTCCATGGTAGTTTCAAAGACCCAAGCTGATGTGCCTATACATTTGTGCCATCATATCAATAGTTTTCAGAAAAGTCAAATTATATAGGCCTTTTATTATAGCAATTGAAGTAAAATTACCTATAATTTTACTGTTTGTCAACCTCTATTTGACTTTGTTTCTATTTTTACTATACCCCAATTTAAAAAGTTAAAGCAGGCAACTGCTAGTAGATAGCCTGCCTGCTCCGATTAACCATTATTGGCTGCGTCCATTTTTGATCCATTGTGCCACTTCAACCGTATGTCTTGCTTGATAAGCGACGGCATCTGCAACATCTTCAACCATATTCCCCTCTTGATCCACACTTACACTTGTACCATATGGATTTCCTCCAGCTTTGAATAAGGCCGGATCGTTATAGCCTGGCGCAGCTACAATCGCTCCCCAGTGGAACATCGACGTATAAACTGCCAGAACGGTCGCTTCCTGTCCGCCATGCGAGTTCTGAGCCGAAGACATGGCACTTACAACTTTATTCGCCAATTTGCCCTGTGCCCATAATCCACCGGTTGTATCGAGGAATTGCTGGAACTGCGACGGGACATGCCCGAACCTTGTCGGAACACTGAAAATAATGGCATCCGCCCATTCCAATAAGTCAACTTCTGCTACCGGCACATCCGCAGTCGCTTCTGCATGTGCTTTCCATGCAGGATTCGAATCGATCGCTCCCTGCGGAGCATTTTCTCTCACTTTTGCCAATTTGACTTCAGCACCCGTTTCTTGTGCAGCTGCTTCTGCCCATCTTGCCATCTGATAGTTCGTTCCTGTTGAACTGTAATAAATGATTGCCAGTTTGATGTTAGCCATAATTTTCTCTCCTTTTTGTATAAAGTCCGTGACTGATACGTAAAGACAAAATTATCCTGAATTTAAGATTTCTCTTACGTTTACACTTTCCCCTTTCTTCAGAAAAATTAAACAAATATCAATGATTTATACATGTGATAAAAACACAATAAAAACCTCTGCCAGTAATCACAGAGGTTCAATTCATTTCTTCTATTCAATCTTGCTGGCTGCGCTCTATAGCCAACTCTCGCAATTTAAATTTTTGAATCTTGCCGGAAGCAGTCATTGGATATTCTTTTGTGAATTCGATATAGCGCGGAATTTTATGATGCGATATTTTGCCTTTGCAATAATTCCGCAACTCTTCTGTCGGCATTTGTTCGCCGTCTTTGAGAATGACCCAGGCCATCAGCTCTTCCCCGTACTTCGGATCCGGTACTCCGACTACTTGAACATCTTGGACTGAAGGGTGTTGATATAAAAATTCTTCTATCTCGCGCGGATAGATATTTTCCCCTCCACGAATGACCATATCTTTGATGCGCCCAGTCACGGCAATATAGCCATCCTCGTCTTCGACAGCGATATCGCCCGTATGCAGCCAGCCGTCTTGGTCGATGGCTTGCTTTGTTGCTTCTTCGTTTTGATAATAGCCTTTCATGATATGGTACCCTCTCGTACAGAGCTCTCCCGGCATCCCGATTGCGACTTCCTCATTCGTCACGGGATCCACAATCTTCACTTCCACTTCAGCGTGCGGTTTGCCGACCGTCGCGACTCGTTTTTCAATATCATCATCTGCACGCGTCTGGGTGATTACCGGCGAGGATTCGGTTTGGCCGTATGCGATCGTAATTTCCGAAGCACCCATCTCGCTAATCACTTTCTTCATCACTTCAATCGGACAAGGCGAACCTGCCATGATGCCTGTCCGCAAAGTTGACGTATCGAAACTCTTAAAGTCCGGATGATTCAGCTCTGCGATGAACATCGTCGGGACACCATGTAACCCTGTACATTTCTCATCCTGTACCATTTGCAGCACCCGTTTCGGTTCGAATTGCTCTGCGATGACCATGGTCGTCGAATGCGTCACCGCTGCCATTGTTCCAAGAACGCAGCCGAAGCAATGGAAAAAGGGCACTGGGATGCACAAGCGATCATTTTCCGTTAAGTTCATTGTGTCACCGACAAGCTTGCCGTTATTTACAACATTCAGATGCGTCAGCATGACACCTTTCGGAAAGCCGGTTGTACCGGATGTGTATTGAATATTGATGACGTCATCCGGCTCCATCGAATCAAAGCGATTTTCCAATTCCTCATCGCCCACTCGATCCGCAAACGCTTCGAATTCGCTCCATGTGTAAATTCCAGGATGCTGATTCTTGCTCATTACGATGACACGTTTGAAATGCGGAAGTTTGCTGCTTGAAAGGCTCCCTTTTTCCGCGGTCTTTAACTCTGGACAAACCGTATTCAAAATTTCAATATAATTGGAGCTTTTGAACTCTTCGCCTAATATCAAGGTCGTCGCATCGGATTGTTTTAAAAGATACTCAAGTTCGCTTGCTTGATAACTTGTATTGACGGTCACTAGCACCCCGCCCATTTTCCCTGTCGCATATTGGCTGAGCAGCCATTCGCGCTTATTGTCAGACCAAATCGCAATGTGTTCGCCTTTTTCTATCCCTATTCCTATAAATGCTTTCGCAAGGCGGTCTGTTTCTTGGTCGAACTCCCGATAAGTCTTGCGTATGCCGTGTTCCGGATACACATAAGCTTCTGTTTCCGGATGGAGAGCTGCTTGCTCACGCACAATTTGGCCAACCGTCTTTTCTAAAATCGCCATTTTCATCCCTCCGTTATGTAAACGTTTTCAATATACCTTTTATGTTATCATAAAATTCCAACAATACGACATTCAAACGATATGTTCAAACTAAGCTTTCGCCCTTTAGATGCCATACATGATAAAATGGAAAGTATTCTGGACCACGAAAGGGAATTGAAATGGAATTACAATCAATGCATGATTCACTCGCCGCTCGTTTACAGCAGCGGGAACTTGTTTCGGCCACCATCAGCCAGCCGCGTTTAAAATCGAATGATATCAAACGGGTGAAACTAAAGCCTGTGGAAATAAAAAATGATTACTTTATTCAATTCGAATATCAATATGAACATGTACTTAAACATGAAAATTTAACATTGGATGAGGTCCCTGCTAAATTAACAAGTTTATTCGAAGAGTTCCGCCAAGGACTTTTTCAGTTTTCCGAAGAAAAAGTACAGATCCAGCTTTCTAAGAAATTTAAAGTTTCCTGGAAAATAGAACAGACGGAAACGAAAAAAGCTGAGCTTTCCCATAACCGCAAGAAACAGTACTTGCTGGAAGACGGCGTGCCTTATCCGTTTTTGGTGCGTCTTGGCGTACAAAGTCCGGATGGCAAAGTCAAAAAGCAGAAATACGATAAGTTCCGCCAAATCAACCGGTTTATCGAATTCATTGATGATGCACTTGCGCATTTGCCGAAAGACCGCACAGTTCGCATACTCGATTTCGGTTCAGGCAAATCTTATCTGACTTTCGCTCTCTATCATTATTTGCGGATTGAAAAAGGGCTTGATTTGCGGGTCACAGGACTCGATCTAAAAAAAGAAGTCATTGAAGAATGCCAGCGCATCGCTGAAGATTTAAATTACAGTCAGCTGGAGTTTTTGGTCGGCGACATCAATGATTACAACGAAGAATCCGCAGTCGATATGGTTGTCACCCTTCATGCCTGTGACGTCGCTACGGACATGGCTTTATCTCGTGCTGTAAAATGGAATGCGAAAGTCATTTTAAGCGTTCCTTGTTGCCAGCATGAACTCAATAGCCAAATCGAAGCGCCGGAACTTGGCATTATGCTTCAGCATGGTTTGATCAAAGAGCGCTTCAGCGCACTCGCAACCGATTCCATCCGTGCAGAATTATTATCGCTTGTCGGCTATGAAACGCAATTAATGGAGTTTATCGACATTGAACATACGCCCAAAAATATTTTGATCCGGGCTTATAAAACAGGAAAAAAACCGCTGCCCGGACAATTTGAACGCTATCAGCAATTCACGCAGCTCTTATCAGCCAAACCTTTTCTTGAAAACGAATTAAAGGAGCTCCTATGACACGGAAAAATCTCGCCAATGGCATCGTTCTCGCTTTTACCGTAATCCTCGTCCGCTTTATAGATGTAAAAATCTACGATATGCATTTAATCGTAAATTTGCTGCTGATCGTCGGCTTGATTGCTGGACTGATGAAACTTCTCGACCGTTTCCCTTCCCTCGAAAAGCCGGTCGGCAAAAAAGGGGCTATGGCTACCAATTTCATCGTCGTCATCACGATTTTCCTGGCATTTTTCATTTTTGAACTTTAAAGCGGGAAAAGCCGCCTGTCCATTTGGGACAGGCGGCTTTTCTTTTATGCGCAGTTAAGAATTCAGGTTGTCTTCATTATATTTTGCAGCTTCCAATTCAATCTTGTAGCTCTTTTTGTATTCACGGGTTTCCAAGAAAAGATTGACAGCGAAAACAAAAGCCAACAAAAAGGCCGGCAATGACAGTTGGATAATTCCATAGACGAGCGCGGCGAGAATTCCGGCGATCAAGAAGCCGATTGCTTGAGCTGATTTACTGTTGCGTTCTTTAATTTCTGTTATCGAAAAACGATTCATATGCTCATACCCCCAATATAAGCATTATAAACATAATTCTTCAGAAAAAAAGAGGAAATTATTTTTTTCACAGTTTCTTAACAATTGAAACGTAGTGAAGATAAAAGTAAAAGAAACCGCGGCATCGCTCTAACCAAGCAAAGCCGCGGTTTCTTTTTTTCAATCTCACATTTCCTTTTGTTGGTGAATCGCTTCTTCTATATAGGTTTTGACGGGCTCCAAGGTCAATTCCAACCCGCTTGTTTTTAGATTATTGTCCAGGTAATCCAATTGATGATCCTCTACTGCATCGGATTGAAGATTAAGCGTGTTATTGATGTAAAGCATTCCTTCGTTGGTTGCCATTGGAAGAGGCGGACCCTCGCCCTCTTCTTCTTTTACTAGATCCAGCCCGTTAATAAGCCCTTCTTCTTTCAATTCATTCATTGCTTCTTCATACCGTTCTTTGCCAATCCCTTGAGATAACCGTTCATCGAGCGCTGCTACATCTTCGGTCGTGGCAGCTGTATAGTATTGCGTGTAATAGGCCATTAAAATCTGCTCTTTGTCTTGAAGTTCCTTCATGATCAATCCCTCCGATTTTCTGGTTTCTAGTCTATTTATTCCCCTTTTCAATTTGTTTATGCTTTTATTTTCATTCCATCTTTTGAATAAGAAAGGGATTTTTGAAACTTCAAGCCTCTTCAATCGTTAATACATAATGACATACGCAGCGGAATCAAGCTGCGGAAAGCGGGTGGAAGAAGATGACAGAAAAACCGATTGTGCAGATCAAGAATCTTTCGAAGACAATTGGAAAGAAGAATATCATTAAAAATTTGAGCCTCGACTTATATAAAGGCCAAATCACTGGTTTTCTCGGACCAAATGGCGCCGGTAAAACGACGACCATTCGCATGATGGTCGGATTGATGCGCCCGACGGAAGGCGAAGTTTTGATTGATGGACAATCGATCCAATCCAACTTTGAAGAGAGCATTCAGAAAGTCGGGGTAATTGTTGAAAATCCGGAAATGTATAAGTACATGACCGGCTACAAAAATCTTTTGCATTTTTCCCGAATGCACAAAGAGATTTCCAAAAAACGCATTGATGAAGTCGTCCAGCAAGTCGGCATGCAGAATCGCATCAACGAAAAAGTCGGCTCCTATTCTCTCGGGATGCGGCAGCGGCTCGGCCTCGCACAGGCACTTTTGCATGACCCGAAATTTTTGATCCTGGATGAGCCGACAAATGGCCTGGACCCTGCAGGCATCCGGGAATTCCGGATGTACCTGCAAAAAGTCGCAAGCGAAAATGGCGTCGCTGTTTTTGTCTCCAGCCATCTTTTATCAGAAATCGAATTATTATGCGACCGGATTGCCGTGATTCAAAATGGCGAACTGATTGATATTAAGAACGTCAAAGAACTCAATATTTCCCGCTATTATATTCATGCGGAACCAAATGAGCTGGCACTCGAAGTTTTGAGCGGCGCCGGCTTCCCGGTTACTGCGCATGACAAAGGCTATTTGATCGATACCGAATCGCAGCACATTCCTGGAGCCGTTAATATGCTCGTATCTGCCGGTGCGAAAATCTATGCTGTTCAACCGCATCGCGCAACGCTTGAAGATCAATTCCTTGAAATGACCGGAGGTGGCCAAATTGCTGAAACTCATTCAAAATGAATGGATGAAATTATGGAGCAAGAAAACAAGCTGGATCATGGCCGCTTTGCTGGTTGTCATTTTGTTCGCATCGATGGGCATTACCAAATGGGTCAATTCCAGCATGATGGTCAATGAAGAAGAAACGTGGCAAGAAGTGGCTGCCAATCAACAGGCAAATGCAGAAGCGATGTTGATGGACCCGAACCTTAGCGACCAGCAAAAAGACTATTACGAAGGCCAAGCAGCAATTGCGGAATATCGCCTTGCGAATGAAGTCCCTGCCTTTGAATATACAAGCATGCAGCAGCAAGTAATCGACTCTCATATGATGCTGTCGCTCGTCACGCTGTTTACCGTAATTGTGGCTGCCGGGATAGTTGCTTCGGAATTTTCCCAAGGCACGATTAAAATGCTATTGACTCGCCCTGTTAAGAGGTGGAAAATATTAACATCTAAATACATCACTACTATGATCTATGCGATTCTACTCTCTATTTTAACCATCGCTGTCAGCGCACTGGCCGGATTGATTTTCTTTGGCATCGGCGACGGGACTTTCCTTGTCTGGAACGGCTCAGAAGTCGTTGAAGGATCTTACTGGATCGAAGCGTTGAAAATGGCCGCTTTAAGTTTCGCAAGCGTCTGGATCATCGGAACTTTCGCCTTTATGCTCGGCACCGTTTTCCGTTCCAGTTCCCTTGCAATCGGCTTATCGATTTTCCTGATGTTCACCGGAATCCAAGCCGTCTATTTACTCGCTAATTACGAAATCGTCAAATACTATTTGTTCACCCATACGGATTTAACCCAATTCTACACCGGGTTTATGCCCGTACCGGATATCACCATGACCATGTCGCTTATTGTCCTGGCCGTTTACTTCCTCATTTTCATGGCCATCAGCTATTGGACATTTTCAAGAAGAGACGTTACTGCTTAAATAGAAAAGCGGAAGCGGCCATTTAAGTTCGACGGGCATAAGGCGAATTGCCGAAGCGGCATTTTGTGCCGCACAGGCGAGACGACTTATGACCCGAGAACTTGGCCGCTGGAGTCTGGACACTAGAAAAGCGAAGGCAGCTCGTTAGCCCCGACAAGCGCTGGAGGTCTTAGCGGTAATGGCGGTTTTGCCATTGCTGATAAGACTGAAGCGACCTCGAGGGGCTAGCTGCCGGAGTCTGGACAACGAAAAGCGGACGCGGCCATTTAAGTTCGACGGGCATAAGGCGAATTGCCGAAGCGGCGTTTTGTGCCGCACAGGCGAGACGACTTATGACCCGAGAACTTGGCCGCTGGAGTCTGGACACTAGAAAAGCGAAGGCAGCTCGTTAGCCCCGACAAGCGCTGGAGGTCTTAGCGGTAATGGCGGTTTTGCCATTGCTGATAAGACTGAAGCGACCTCGAGGGGCTAGCTGCCGGAGTCTGGACAAAGAAAAGCGAAGGCTGCCGTGTAGATTTGACGGGCATAAGATGAGCTGGCGAAGCGGTATGTCCTCAACCGCACAGCCAGATTGGCTTATGACCCGAGAATCTGGCAGCCGAAGTCTGGACAACGAAAAGCGAAGGCTGCTCTCTAAAACTAAAAAAGGATCTGGCCGTCAGTTTACTGACTTCCAGATCCTTTTTTTATTTGTCTTCCATCCAGTTCAGCAATGCCTCGACAACCAGGTCCTGCTGTTCAAGCGGCTGGATATCTGCCGGATTATCGCCTTTTTGTTCACCATAGAGCCCGAACTGGGCATGGTTGCCTCCAGGAATCTCGACAAATTCACTATTGGCAGAAAACCGGATGCGATTGTCCTGAATATCATCCAGAAGCGTCAAGCCATCTTTTTTACCATAAACGGACAGCATCGGCAAATCGCTTAACGCAAAGTCACCTGAAGGATAAGAACCTAGGAAAAATAAGCCCGCCAATTCATTTTGATGCTCATCGGCATACATCGCAGCCGCAACTCCGCCAAGTGAATGGCCGCCGATAAACCAAGAATCGATTTCCGGATAATCCGCGATTACCGCTTCTGCTTTATCCACTCCAAAAATCCCGAATTTCAGCGGCAGATCTGGAATCGACACCGTGTAGCCTTGCTCGCTCAGTTTCTTGCCAAGATACGCATAAGCTTCCGCGTCCACTTTTGCCCCTTGATAAAGGATAAGGCCTTGGCCATTCGAATCTTCCGGCATGAAGATGAGTCCTTGGTCATCCCGTTCAACCGCTTCGAGATCGACTTGTTCTTCCAGAACTTCACTTGGCCCGTAATCGAATTGACTATAGACGATGAAGCCGATAACGATCAAAGCAATCAGCGCAATAAAACCAAGCAAAATCCGAATGGTCCATTTTTTCGCCCCGCTTTTTCCCGCACTCAATAGGAAATTCCGACACGGGTTTTGAAGAACTCCGCGCTTTCTATTTGCTTATACGCAAAATCAGCTGTGTCGCCGACTGTGATTTCTCTGCCTTCTTCCGGGAGAAAATCTTTTTCTGTCCGGTAATTGCCGCGTGCTTCTCCGTCCGGCAAATACGTCGGGCAGACAATCGTCCAGTCCAATTCAGACGCTTCGAGCAAACGGAAAACCTTCTCATGTTCTTCTGCAGCAAACGTCAATTTGCGGTTGGAATCGCCGCCTTGGTAGCGCAATACGCCAGGCGTCAGCCGGCTATTCAAGATCCCTGCCGTTCCAATCGTAATCAAACGTTTGATGCCCTCTTTTTCCATCGCCTTTTTAATGAATGGAATGGCTTCTGATAAAGTAGTCGTACGGTCCGTTCCCAGTGCACTAAAAACCAAGTCGGCGCCTTCTATAGCCCGTTCGATATCTTCTTGACTGCGTACATCGCCTGCCAGTGTTTCCAAATTTTCATGATCTTCCAGTTTGAGCGAACGCACTAAGGCTTTTACGTGATGCCCCTCCGCTAACGCCTGCTTTAAAATTTCTTGGCCAACACGGCCAGTTGCACCAAAAATGGTGATGTTCATATCCATCCTCCTCTAAAGAGCTGTTCATGATTTATTTGAATAAGTAACCTTTTTTAGCCAATATGTCTTTCAAATCTTGGCGATGCGGGCGCTTCAGGAAATTCGCCATTTGCTGCGTCCACGTCTCTGACTTCTGATTAGTGCTGCGGCGCTCATAATATTCCTGAATCGTCGCATCATATTCAGGAAGCAAGGTTTCATATTTCGCTTCGTCATATTCGTTCTCATGAAGAATGGCTTCGACCGGCAACCTTGGTTTCACTTCATTGCCTTCATTCGGCACACCTACAGTCAGCCCGTAAACCGGGAACACGCCTTCCGGCAAGCCGACCAGTTCGCTGATCGCTTCCATATTGTTGCGGACTCCTCCGATATAGCAGATGCCGTAGCCTTTTGATTCAGCAGCCAAAGCTAAATTCTGGGCAAGCAAACCCACATCTGTAACAGCGACCAACAGATTTTCTGCTTGATCAAAAATGATCTTCTCGCCTTGGATTTCTCCCGCATGCTTCAAACGATTGTAATCTGCGCACATGAGGAAAACCGCGCCTGCGCCTTCCATCTGTTTCGAATTGCGGGAGAGCTCACCCAATTTCTTGCGTTTTTCCGGATCCGTCACCCAGACGACAGAATACGCTTGGACAAAATGGGAAGTGGCCGCATGCTGTGCTGCCTGGATCAACTCGCTGACTTCTTCTCTTGTCAGCTGCTTTTCTTTATAATCACGCACCGAAGCGTGGGATTTCATCAATTCAATAACCATTCTTCTTCCTCCTTTGACTCTATTCTCTTATCCTATCAAATAATCTGAGATGATACTCTTTCAACGATTTTTGCTACAATAAAAGAAGATGAGGTGAGCAGTTTGAAGCGAGCGAAAGCCATTGTTTCGATTCTTTTTTTATTGGTGCTCGGCGGTTTTTTGTTTGTTTGGCTACAGAACGAATGGGCATTCCGGGAAGAATTGGCAAAGCGGCCGGCACCTTCCGGACTGCATCCGATTGTAGCTGAAAAAAGTGAGCAATTGATTCAGCAAGCCGAAAGCATCGGCATTGAAATCTTGATCACAGACGGATTCCGGTCGGCTGAAGAACAGAATAATTTACACAATCAAGGCCGCAGCGCTCCCGGCAATGTCGTCACGTATGCGCGCGGCGGCGAATCTTACCATAATTATGGACTTGCAATCGATTTTGCACTGCGTCTCGAAAACGGCGACGTGGTTTGGGATATTCAGCGAGATGACAACGGCAACGGAGAACGCGATTGGTACGAAGTCGCAGCCATCGGCAAAGAGTTAGGGTTTGCTTGGGGCGGCGACTGGCAGCGTTTTAAGGATTATCCGCATTTGGAGATGACATTCGGCTTGTCGATCGAAGAGTTGCAGCAAGGCTATCGTCCGGAAGATGTCCTGGAATAGAAAAACAGCGTGGTTCACTTGGAACCACGCTGTTTTTCTGAGTTTGTTTGCGGAATCGCTTGTTTTATTTGCGGAATCCCGGTGGTTGTTTGCGGAATATCTGCCTTTATTTGCGCAATCCGCTTTTTCTTACAATTCCTGGCGCAACGCTTGAATGACATCAATTTGAGTGGCTTTGCGCGCCGGGCGCCATCCTGATACCATGGCGACACCGATGCTGATGACGGCAGAAATCAGAACCAATTGCCAAGGGATAACTGAAATCAGGATACTGGCATCTCCCATTCCCTCCCCATCTTCTCCTAAAGAACTCATGATGATTTTCGGTACAATCCAGTTGGCGAGCATGCTGACGCCGTAAGAAACCAAGATGGCGAGCACTGTTCCGATAATGCCGATCGCTGCACTTTCCATCAGGAATAATTTCTGAATCAGTTTCGGCTTGGCGCCGATCGCTTTCATGACGCCGATTTCACGGGTCCGTTCTGTCACTGCCATGGTCATTGTGTTGAAAATACCGATGGAAGCGATGAGGACTGCAACCGTCCCAACGACAATCAATCCCGCTTTCAAAGCGGTAAAGAACATATTCATTGAACCCAATTCTTCTGTAACCGAGTAAACATAGTAGCCGCCGTCTTTTAAAACCTGCGTAATATCAGAGACGTTTTGCAGGTCGTCTGCATAGACAAGAACTTGCCGTCCCCCTTCTTCAAGCGCCAACTCTTCCTGGAACACAGGAGCCCACGAATCATCTATCAACAGCGTATTGTCGGTTATCCAATCCTTGCCCGGTTCTTCCTTGATTCCTGAAACCGTAAATTCCCACGTAGCGGATTCTTTTTCTCCTTCATAAGGGGTTATCTCCAACTTGATCGTCTGTCCGATCAGGCTTCCGGCAAATCCGCCCGAGACTTCCTCGCCTTCATCCATTTTTTTCTGCTCTTCTTCAGTCAACAAATTTTGCGCAAAATGATAGCCGACAATCACTTCGTCAGCTGATGCAGGCATTTTGCCTTCCACCAGTTTCAAACCCGCTTTTTGTTCTTGCTCCATATTAACGGTAGAAGTGGCTGCAAACCCGCTTCGGTCACCTAATCGAGCGACAGTTTCAGCAACTGGCGAAGTCCGGTCCGTCACTGCTTTTACATGCGCAAGCTGGTTCATCGCTTCCACTTCTTTATCGGTAATCGACTCGCCATCTTCTCTTCCAGCTACTTCGATTTCCGTTACAATCTGATTGTCGAGCACCTGATCCGTCACGGTTTTCTGCATGCCGAACCCGACAGATGCGAGGATAATCAAGAAGGCACAACCCATCATCGCCGCCAAAATAGTTGTCGCTACCCGGAGCTTATTGCGCTTCATATGTTGTTTAATAAAATCCAGTTGATCTTTAAATTGCATGGCGCTTTTCTCCTTTCACTAATTCCCCGTCGTGCAGACGGTATTGCCGATGCGCAACATTTGCGACTTCATCGTCATGGGTGATGATGACAAACGTCAGCCCGAGCGACTGGTTCAGCGATTGAATCAACATCAAAATATCCTGTTCGGTCTCCGAATCCAAACTTCCGGTCGGCTCATCTGCCAGCAGAATCGGCGGGTCGGTGACGAGAGCTCTTGCGATGCTGACGCGCTGCTGCTGGCCGCCTGACAGTTCATTCGGATAATGGTCAGCTACCTCCTGCAATCCTACTTTTTCAAGCAACGCGCGAACTTTCGCCTGGCGCTTTTTCACCGTCTCTCCTTTGATCTTCAAAGGCAGTTCCACGTTTTCGAAAGCGGTGAGGCCCGGCATCAATTGGAAGTTCTGAAAGATGAACCCGAAATTGGCTAAACGGAAATCCGCTTTCTCCTCTTCTTTCATCTTGGCAGTCTCTTTTTTATTCACTAAAACCGAGCCTGATTCCGGTGCCATAAAACCGGCTAAAATATGCAATAAAGTCGATTTCCCAGAACCGCTCTTTCCGAGGATGGCAACAATTTCCCCTTTTTGCACGTCTAAAGTTACGCCTTTTAATACAGGAACTTTCCGTTCGTGTTCTTTTTTGCCAATCGCAAACGTATGGCGCAGGTCTTGGATTTCAATCATGGCTTAATGCCCCTCTCTTACTGGATAGTTCAAGTATAGAGACCAAATCTTAACGATTTCCAAGGAGTTTTATGAAGAATTTCTTAAGAAGAGGGATAAATAGGAAAGAAGGAGGGTATTTTGCTAATAAGGTTTTTGACTTGCCCGTGAGGATATGCAATTCTTTAAGAAGACCTGAAAGATAATACATAAAATAACTCTTGCTCCAAAAGAGAAGAAAGAAGGGATTTCGTGAAACAATTCGCTATCATTATTCCGGCTTATAAACCGGATCATAAATGCGAAAAACTGATAAACGAAATCTTGGCAGCCGGATTTCAACGGATTATTGTAGTCGATGATGGCAGCGGTACCGAGTACGCAACTTTTTTTGAATCCTTGGTGCCATTGCCGGAAGTAACTGTGCTGCGGCATGCAGCGAACCAAGGAAAAGGGCGTGCACTAAAGACTGCCTTCCATTACATACTCAATCAAAACCTTCCATATGAAGCGGTGATTACGGCCGATGCCGATGGCCAGCATTTGGTGACCGACATGCTGAAAATTGCCGAGCAATTATCGAGCACTCCAAACCATTTCGTAATGGGTGTTCGAGATTTCACCCACAAAGATGTGCCTTTCCGGAGCCGTTTCGGCAATCGTTTCACTCGGCTGCTGTTCCGTTTATCAACGGGCACTTCGCTCACCGATACCCAGACGGGGCTTCGCGGAATTCCAGTGAGCCAGCTGCGCCTGCTGCTGACAGTTCTCGGGGAACGGTTTGAGTACGAAATGAATATGCTCGCAGCTTTAAAGCCAAAGGGAATTCAAATAGCTGAAGTGCCGATTGAAACCGTTTATATCGATGAGAATAAATCCTCGCATTTCCATCCTTTGCGCGATTCTTTTCACATCTATAAGATTTTCCTGTTTTACGGCCTTTCGGGTGCCGCGTCATTCGGCCTCGACATCGGATTGTATTGGATTTTCCTCCAATTGTTCCGGCCGGAAGCACCGCAATTATTCATTATTTTTGCAACGGTTGCCGCACGGGTCTTATCATCCCTCTTCAATTACTATGTCAACCGCCACAAAGTATTCGGCCAAGGTTCTCGGAAGTCCTTAATTCGCTACTACTTGCTGGCCGCGTTTATCATGCTGGTTTCTGCTGGATCCGTCCATTTCCTATATGCCGAATGGCTTGGACGAGGAGAAGTCATCCTCAAAGTGCTTGTCGACACGCTGCTGTTCATTTTCGGATTCGTCGTTCAGCGTGCCTGGGTTTTCAAGAAAGAGTAAAAAAACTCCGTTTTCCTTTTTGGGGAAAACGGAGTTTTTATTGATTTTATTCCTGGTATTCAATTCGAGTGCCGCTTGGTTTTAATGCTAATGCGAGAAGCTGATCGACCACTTTCTTCCGGGTTTCAAAATCAAATGGTTCTCCGCATGGCCGCCCTAATTTGAAGGGCACATGCATTGTTCTCGGAACACCGACTGCATCGGTTACTTCGGGCAAAATCGTAATCATGGCAGTCGCGGTTCCTCTTTCTTCTAAAGCCCGGGCATACAGCCCAAGCACGTTATGGCAAGAACCTCAGCCCGGAACCAGTAAAGCGATATCCACTTGTTCATTTTCGAAAAGTGCCATGACTTTTGGAATCGCTTCTTGTTCCACTGCGCTCGTTTCAAGAATGCCGCCGTTCAATCCGACATTCACGTCCGCTACAGAGCGGATGTCGCCGTTGTCTTTAAGCGCTCTTAGCTGCGGCAAAGGAAAGACAATCGTCGGATCGGTTTTAGCAAATTTCGTATTATAGTAAATATGCGTGACCGTCAATTCCTCTTCTTGCGCTGCGGCCGGGATAAGGCGATATGTGGGGTCACCGGCAGGATTGTCAACATCGAATGGGCGATCTGATTTCAAATGGACGCCAGCGGTTGTGATTAATGCTACCTTGCATTCTCTTAAAGGCTTAGCCAGCACAGTTTCCGGAATCCCTTGACGTTCATTGACATGCTTAAGCGTGAATTTTTTATACGCTTTAGGAAAATTCGTTGAAAAAGCGACAGAAAGTTTCGATTTGACCTTTGTTTTCCGTTTCATATCTTCTGCCTCCACTTTTTATTCTTGGCCATGCGCCCAGGCAATGCGCGGATCAATTTGCCGTGACATACGCACCATTACCGGTTCAAAGCCCATACGCGGCCAAAAATAGGACGAGAGATGATTGGGCGTATGCCAATCCGTGTAAATGTAATCAAAGCCCATCTTTTTTATTTCCATGAAACAATGGTTGGCAAGCGCTCGGCCAAACCCTTTCCCGCGCATCTCCGGATTCGTTGAGGCTGCTGGAAGTTCCGCGCAATTGGATGGAACGGCTAAATTCTGCGGATCTTCTTTTCGGTAATAAATATGGAAGCCTGCAATACGTCCGCTTTGTTCAGCTAGCCAAAACAGCGCCTCTTCATCGTTCGCGACCTCGCTGTAACTTTGCTTAATCTCATCCAGAAGTTCTTTTGTTATCGGATTCCAGGAAGGGGCCGCTGCCTGATGGATGCTGTTCCAAGCAGCCATTTTCCTGAGAAGCGGGCCATCAGCCGGTGTGCCTTTTCGAAACTCCAACCCGGGCTCCGATTCATTTTCTGATGGCGTGAAATCCTTTAGCGGCAGCACCGCATATTTTTGTTCATAGCGGAAAGACTGATCCAGCATTTCTTCAATAAGAAGGGGGTGTCCAAGCGGCGCCATTAGGACATGATGAAAATAGCCATGTTTGACCCATTCCGCTCCAGCATCTGCATACAATAGCCGCAAAAGCCGAGGATGTTCATTTTCGCTGATAGCCAGAGAAGCATAATCGATGAACACATGCCTCCCGCGTTCGGCACTTTCCTTGAATTCATAGAGAAGGTAGCCGATTACATCAATTCCCCTCACTGCGACGATTCCGCTGATGTAAGGGCGGTCCAATAGCTTGCGCAATATGACTTCCGTTTCGTCAATCTCTTCAAATATGGCTTTTAAAAAAGAAAACCGCTTTCGTTCGCGTTCCTGGCGCTTTGCCAAAAGCACAGCCATCTGGCGAATATGGCGATCTTCGATACCCATAAACTGAATCAATGAAATCACTCCCCGGATTGAAGTTTGACCTCCAGCATACGATAATTCCCTGCTTCAAATGAATCTCCGAAAATAAGCGGCACCGGCTCGACAAAAATCGGGCCGTCAGCAATCACTGTATGAAACTCGCCTTCTTCCCCGCAAGCATCCACTCCGGCTGCCTCCAGTTCTTCGATTAAATCAAGTGTAAACTCCCGCCCTAAAAACTTCGGATCTAACCGTGTCGTATCCACTACCGTGATGACGGCTTTAAAGCCCTCTTCTATTAATTCTTTAAGCAATTCCTTCCGTGCTTCCTGCCATAGCGGGTGATGCACTTCCATCGTTGCCTTCGTGCTGACTTTCTGGACCCAAGCGCGGTGGTCCTCCAAATCGATGTCCCCATAGACCCCCATCTGGATTCCTTGCTCGTTGAACGTCTTTAAATGTGCGATAAACTCTTGTTCGTAGCCGGACCAATCTGCCTTTCCGATGACGAGCGGCAATCCCATCCGCTCCGCCTGCGCTTCCATTACCTCGAGCGGCAATCCATGCGAACGCGATTTCGTTCCGTCTTCTTCGAACATCGTGAATAATGCGATGGGCACATGCCCCTCCATAACGGCCCGGTAATACGCAAGCGCCGAATCTTTCCCGCCGCTCCATGACATGACAAACGTCTTCTGCATGCTGCACCTCTTTATCTGTTTTCTATTGTAGTAATTTCGACATCGTGGGATTAAATCCTTTTGGAACTCTACGCTTTTGGCGACTTGCTCGTATTTCTTTGGAAGTCGCTCAAATCCGTTGCATAGTCGCTCGTATAAGTTTTCATCCACACATTTGCAATAAAAAGGCGGCCAGAAATTTCCTGGCCGCCAATGATTTTATTTTCCTACCATGTTTTCTGGTTTAACCCATTCGTCAAACTGGTCAGCCGTTAAATGGCCGCTCTTCACAGCAGACTCTTTCAATGTTGAACCGTCAGCGTGTGCTTGTTTTGCAATAGCTGCCGCTTTTTCGTAGCCGATATGCGGGTTCAATGCGGTAACAAGCATCAATGAGTTTTTCACGTGGTTGCCGATGACATCCAAGTTCGCTTCGATGCCCACTGCACAGTGTTCGTCGAAACTGATCAAGCTATCTGTCAATAAGCGCACAGATTGCAGGAAGTTGTAAGCGATAACCGGTTTGAAGACGTTCAATTCAAAATTCCCTTGGCTCGCTGCAAATCCGATCGCTGCATCGTTCCCCATGACTTGAACCGCAACCATTGTCAACGCTTCGCTTTGCGTCGGGTTGACCTTGCCTGGCATGATCGAACTGCCCGGCTCGTTTGCAGGAATCGTGATTTCTCCGATGCCGCTGCGTGGACCGCTTGCCAACCAACGGACATCGTTAGCAATTTTCATTGCATCCGCTGCCAACGCTTTAATCGCGCCGTGCGTATAAACCATTTCGTCGTGGCTTGTCAGTGCATGGAATTTGTTTTCAGCTGAAGTGAAGGCAGTGCCTACCGCTTCCGTAATAAATTCTGCAACCGATGGACCGAATGTCGCGTCAGCATTGATACCTGTTCCGACAGCTGTTCCGCCAATCGCAAGTTCGCGCATTTCTTCAACGCTTGCACGGATCATGCGCTCACTTTTCTCAAGCATATGCTTCCAGCCGCTGATTTCCTGGCCAAGTGTAAGAGGCGTCGCGTCTTGCAAATGCGTACGTCCAATTTTGATGATGTCATCGAATTTTTTCGATTTCTCGTCCAATGTCGCTTTCAATTGCTGGATTGCTGGCAGCAATTTTTCAGTAACCGCCATAACGCCTGCAACGTGCATCGCTGTCGGGTAGGTATCGTTTGAACTTTGGGACATGTTAACATCGTCGTTCGGATGCAATTTCTCTTCCGAAGATTGCTCAGCCAAGATTTCATTGCCGCGGCGGGCCAATACTTCGTTCATGTTCATATTGGATTGTGTACCGCTTCCTGTTTGCCAAACGACCAATGGGAAATGGTCATTCCATTTGCCTGCGATCACTTCATCAGCAGCTGCTACAATCGCTTTCATTTTTGCTTCGGATAATTTTCCGAGTTTATGGTTCGCTTTCGCTGTCGCTTTTTTCAATTGAGCAAATGCCATAACAACTTCATGCGGCATACGCTCAGTGCCGATTGCAAAGTTCTGCACGCTGCGTTGAGTTTGAGCTCCCCACATTTTGTCAGCTTCTACCTGAATTTCACCAATCGTGTCTTTCTCTGTACGATATTGCATTCCATTCACTCCAATTCATTTTCTATATGTTACCTTCTCTTCTATTAAACACAAACCAATCAAAAAAAGCGACCTTTTATGCAAGAAAAGCGCAAGCGCCCGTGTAGTCTCGACAGGCTTAAGACAGAACACGCAGGAAAGACATTGGCCGACGGCAGTGAGGCCAAGTCTTTGCGACGAAGCTAGCGAAGTGATACAGGAGCACATCTTTGCCCTTCCCCGATTTCCGTAGTGGGCTGACTTAAGACCCCGAGAGACTGGGCGCTGGCGTCTGGACAATAAGAAAAGCGGAAGCGCCCAAGATCAGATCATAAGAAAAGCGCGAGCACCTTATAGCTTCGATTAGCCATAGACACTCCACGCAATAAATACTTATATTTACTAAAGTCCCCTTTAGCTTTGCTTTAGAAAAAACCCTTCAATGATTTCTTCATCTGAATGGGGAATGTGCTCACCTTTAACGATTTGCGCCCCGTTGATGCAGCCGCTCGATAAGAGGACGATATCGTTCGGTCCGCTTTCTTTCAGCGCGGCAATCACAGCATCATGCCTGGAAGTGGCCGTGACCACTTCTTGCTGATAAGGAACCGTAAAGCCTTTTAATACTTCATTGATCACATCGGTTGGATCATTGAAGCCCGGATGGTCGACAGTAACTACGAGGACATCGGCTTTTCCTTCAGCCGCTTTCGCCATCTTTGGCATCTTGGCAAAATCGCGGATGCCAATGCCCGCTATTAAAGCGATCAATCGGTTATGCTGAAGCTTGTTCACTTCACGAAGCACAAAATCCAGCGCTACCGGTGTATGCGCATAGTCCAAAATGATTTTCCGGGATTCGGGGCCTTCAATTACTTGAAAGCGCCCTTCCACTTGCGACATATTCGGCAAGACTTTAATGATTCTTTCCATATCAGCTCCCGCTAATAATGCCGCGCCGATCGCAGCTGTTAAATTCCCGGCATTGTATTCGCCGTACAGCGGAACTTCCACTAAATAACTTTGGCCTTGATAATGCAAATCGAAATTCATGCCGTTTTGCATCACCCGAATATTGTCCCAAACGAGATCTGCTCCCGAATCGCGATGCTGGCTATACGTTAAAGCCGGATAATCGACGGCCGCCAGAATCTCTTTAGACATGCCTGCATCATCGATATTGATGATGGCCGCTTTAGCTTGTTTAAATAATAGTAGTTTTGATTTTAAATAATGTTCAAATGTATGATGGTATTCCAAATGTTCTTCTGAGATATTCGTATGGATTGCTACATCAAAAACGATGCCCTCCACCCTTTTCTGATCAAGTGCAATGGAAGACACTTCCATTGCAGCTGCTCGATCTCCAAGCAGAGCCAGCTGTGAAAAAATTTGGTGGATGTCCGATGACATCGGGGTAGTCGGCGTGCTTTTCTTAACCGCCATCTTCCCTTTAGAATTCCAAATGCCTGTCGTCCCTAAAAAGCCGGAGGGGATGCCAAGGAGGTTGAAAAGGTTATAGACATACGTGGATGTCGTGGTTTTGCCATTCGTTCCCGTTACGCCAACCTTAATTAAACGATCTTGTGCATTTCCAAAAAAATGAATAGATGTCCAGGCGAGCGCCGCCTTAGAATCTTCGACAATAAGAAACGTCAACTCATCATGTTTATCGGCAAAACTTTTTAGAACTTGAGCAGCTGTGCCGATAATGGCAGAAGCCCCTTTGTCAATAGCTTCCTGAATGTATAAATGGCCGTCCGTATTTTCCCCGGCAATACAAAAAAAGGCAGTCCCTTTTTCTACATCTGCCGAGTTGTAAGCTAGAGCATTGATTTCCTGTGTCTCCGGTCCATAAAGGCCAGTAATCGAAAGACGCGGAATGCGATTGAATCGAATATCCATTGGACACCCCTTAAACATCTATTTTTTCGTGTCGGCAGTTTTCACGCCGCACATTCTATAATTCGTTGGGCTTATGATATTCACTCCATATTTTACTTATAAACTCAAAATCTTGCAAAATCAAGTCTTCTATAAATTTAATATTTCATACCTTCTGCCTATCTTTTATTACCCTAATTTCAATATAAAAAAACCGCCTGAAGCGCATTTCTGCTTTTCAGGCGGAATTAAAAGATTAAATTTCAGTTTCAATCGCTTCTTTTTCTTTCTCTGTCAGTTCATAACGCAATTGTTCGATTGTCTGGCTATAGTCATTTTTACCGGATAAATTCTCCAGCATCTCGCGCACATCGATTCCGGATGACTCTTTTAAGGTTTCCTGCAGCGACGACATCAGGTTCGTCGCATAAGAGGTGATTTTGTTCGCTCCTCCGCCTTCACCGCCGCCAGTATCCACGACTGTGATCTTATCGATATTGCTGAGCGGGCTAGCAATTTGCTTCGCGTATTCAGGAAGCATGTTGACGATCATATCAAGTGTTGCCGCTTGGCCGTACATTTCGAAGGCTTCCGCAATTTTGCGTTTGGCTTCCGCTTCTGCAAGACCTTTCAATCGGATAACATCGGCTTCCGATTCACCTTGTGCACGCTGGGAGTCGGCTTTCGCCAAACCATCCAAACGGATTTTTTCTGCGTCGGCTTTCGCCATCGCTTCCACGCGGTATTTCTGGGCATCGGCATCAGCCAATTGCTTCGACTTTTCCGCTTCGGCAGCTTGCTCAACCGAGTAGCGGTCGGCATCGGCCTTTTTCTTCACTTCTGAATCGTATTGGCGCTCCCGGCGCTGGATTTCTTTTTCTTCCAGTTCGATCTGCTTCTGGCGCTCGATGATGCGGATTTGCATTTCCTGTTCGACAACTTCCTGTTTTGAACGGGCAGTTTCGAGTTCATATGCTTGGTCGGCGCGTGCTTTCGCGCTATCCTGCTCGCGTTTGTACTCGGCCACTTTCAGCAAATTCTCTTTTTCCGCTTCGGCAATTTCAGTCGCGCGCTGGATTTCTGCACGCTGTGCATCTTTGCCGGCTTCGGCGCGTTTAATGCGCGTCTCCATTTCAGACTCGGCCGTTGCAATATCAGCATCCCGTTTCACTTGAGCGATTCTCGCTTTCCCTAAGGAATCCAGGTAGCCGTTTTTATCGCGTACATCTTTAATTGTGAAAGAGACGATGATCAATCCCATTTTCGCTAAATCATGAGATGCAACACGCTGCACTTCCTGTGAAAACTTATCACGGTTCTTATAGATTTCTTCCACTGTCATAGAGCCTAAGATTGAACGAAGATGGCCTTCCAGCACTTCTTTCGCTTCATTTTCCCGGTCTTCTTTTGACTTTCCTAAAAATTGCTCAGCGGCTGTCGCGATTTCTGAAATCGATCCGCCGATTTTGATGATGGCTGTTCCATCTGCCATTACCGGTACACCTTGTTCCGTATAAACTTCCGGCGTGGTCACTTCAAGCTTGCTGGATAAAAGACTTAGCGGCGCTGCCTGCTGGAATACAGGAAGCAAGAACGTTCCGCCGCCGCGAATGATTTTGATCCGGTTGCCCGAGTCATCTGTATGCACATTTTTCGACCCTAAATAACTTCCTGTGACAATCAGCGCCTCGTCCGGCCCGACCGTTTTGTATTTCGTGATGTAAACTCCGACAATCGCGAGCACAATAAAAGCCGCTGTACCAATTGCAATCCATGTCATTTCCATATCAATTCCCCCTTTTTATTTGTTGAATGTAATGGGTTCATAATCCCGTACATACAAGGTTCCATCGCGCACTTCAATGATCAGCACTTGCCGCTCCTGGTCAATCGCTTCATTGTCGTAGCCAGCCGCTCTTTTAGAGATCATGCCGCTGTAAGTTTCAATGACCACTTCTCCGTAGCCGTCTATCGGTATCGGGATGATCACTTTCCCGACTTGCCCGAGGAGCGCATCTTCCGTATAAGCAAGAGAAGCTTCTGCCGACGACATCGGCAAGAGAACAAAGAAATAAAGCAAGAGATCAAGAACAGCTGCACCTAATGCCGAAATGCCGAGAACCGCCATACTGCTGAGTCCTGTTGTTGCTTCTAGTACAAAGCCCATTGCTGCAACTAAGGTGAAAAATGCTAGAATGACCGCTGGATTGAAGAACGGAATGCCTTCACCCGCTTCTGCAATATCACCAAAAAATACATATAAGACCGTAAGCGCGCCGGCAAGAATAAGTGTATACATATAGACTTGTTCCATCGGCAATCCAAACAATTCCATTCCAGAACCTCCCATCTTATACATTCTATCCTATTTACGGATAAGCCCTTCGAAAGTTTCAGAATTCTTGAACAAAAAAATAAAACCCGGCCTTTTAATAAAGGTCAGGTTTAGCAAATTCAATTTCATGGAAGCCATTCACGAGCCGAAAACCAATTCCGAGATAACCGTCAGAAAGCAATTGCTGCTGTTTCGGCAAGTCATCAATTTTCGCACTGGTATGGCCAGTAAAATGAGGAGCCGGATTTTTTAAGTCTTTCACTAAAATGTAGCGGCGCATGCCTCCGTATTTTTCTTTTAATGCGGCAATATGCATATCCTGTGTGAATTTGTCTTTTAAGCTCGGAATATTCATCGGCGCTACCGTACAGCATACATATCGGAACTGTTCCTTTAAATTCGGCAATTCTTTCATGATGACTTCAGCCAGTTTTTGCTGCAGACGATTGCCGCGGTATTCCGGCAGAACGGCCGATATTTCCTGATAAATGACATGCGGCAATTCCGCTTCCGGCAAACCAATGTCCAGTCCAAGATGCTCTTCATCAATTTCCGGGATCAGCAATGCCCGAAACCCAATTAATTGATCGTCTACATAAGCACCGATCAATAATCCGCGTTCATTTAAGATGAAGAGAAATTCCTCAGTCGTTAATGGCTGGAGCACAGCTTTTTCCGGAAGCGATTTGATGACCAGTTCCTGCACTTTCTCTATGGCAGGCAAATCTTCTAAGTATAATCGTTTCATATAGAAAGGCTGCTTTTTACGAAGCACTTGATTGTTGATGGTGCCTTCATATAAAAATTTCATAGCCATTCCCCCACTGTCTTGATATGTTAATTTTAGAATACCATTTCCAAAGTCACCCGTGTTGCCCTTTTGATAGAAACTCTTAATTTTTATCAGAAAATTAGTATATTATTTATAAATGGTCTTCAAGAATCCGGAAATCTGTTTTTTATTCGCTAAGTAAATGGATTGATTGCCAGGATCTGCTTCTGAAAATTGCTGCATCCGTTTATTCATTTTGTTTTTACGCTCAGCATATGTTGTAACGATAAATTTCAGAAACGCTAAATCCATTTTTTCTGTACAGCCATCAGCCATATCTGGCCGGTTCTTTCCAATATGGGTCATCCATCTTTTTAACACCCGATAAAGGCAAACCCAAAGCGGAAGCTCCAGATAAATGAAGGTATCCGCTTTCGCTATACGGATATCAAAACTATTGCTGTAATTTCCCTCAATGATCCACGCATCGCCTTTGACGATTTCTTCCTGTGCTGCCCGAAATTCCGCCAACTCGGATTCAACCCATCCCGCTTTCCAATAATACGAATCCAAATGATGGACCGGCAAATCCAATTTCTCCCCTAACTCTGCAGCAAACGTCGATTTGCCTGCTCCCGCCGACACTCCGACAACCATGATTTTCTTCATTGTCCATCCCCCTTTTACACAGTCTTTTTAGTATATAGAAAATCAATTCAAAAAAATAGATGAGCTAATTTCAGCTAAGTACTTGCAATATCTGTAACCCCATGTTATTCTAAGGAAGAATTATTTTTGTTCGGATAACTTTTTATAAAGTGTCAGATGTTCATCTGCAAGATTTGAGCAAGGATAGTAATACAATGTATGCATTCGCATACGAGGAGGAAACACACATGGAACAAGGTAAAGTAAAATGGTTTAACTCAGAAAAAGGATTCGGCTTCATCGAGCGCGAAGGCGGAGACGACGTATTCGTACACTTCTCAGCTATCCAAAGCGAAGGATTCAAATCTTTAGACGAAGGTCAAGAAGTTACTTTCGACATCGAGCAAGGCCAACGCGGTCTTCAAGCTACTAACGTACAAAAAGCTTAATTTTAAGCTCTTATTACGGACTCTCCTTTTGGAGGGTCCGTTTTTTTATGGATTTTGCACTGTCCCTTTGGCGAACGCGCGCATTTTCTTTTGAACGCGCACAAATCGTTTTGAACGCGCATATTCTCTCCTGAACGTGCACAAACTACCACGAACGACCACGAACGACCCTATCCCCATACATCGAACTCCTCTCTTCTCAACACAGCTAAATCCAGCCGTTTCTCTCCACTTTCATCCAAAATAGAAAAGAAGGCGGAAAAAATTTCCCGCCTTCTTTTTATTGTGTTGGATTCAAGTTAAAGTACAACTGGAATCCAAAGAATATCAACGCGCATGCCAGAATGGTGCCGATGATGACATATATGGCCAATTTCTTTCCATCCATGCTCTTCACTCCTTTATTCTTTGGATGATTCGCTATCGCTTATGAGCGATCCTATTTTCTTTATCGTACACCTTCAATTAATTTTACAACAGCATAGGCGCCTGTGCTCTTATTGGATAGTACGGTTAAGGTGCTGCCGTCTTCCGGATAATAAGCCGAATGGAAACTCACCCCTGGGTCGTAGCCCATCACATGGAACTTCTTCACTTCGCTGTCGTGCCGGTCAATCCAAACGCCATAGCCGTATTCCCCGTCTTCATCTCCGGCATGCGGCGTCAGCATCCGTTCAGTCATTCCCCTCGATAACAAACCCGCCCCCATCAGCTGATCCCAGAAGGATGCCATATCTTCAGCAGTCACATAAGCCCCGCCATCTGCCCCGCCTTTAATAGGCAAAGCGTATTGGTTCGTTCGCCACGAGCTTCCTTCCTCGATATAACCGAAAGCGGTCTGTGCCGGAAGCTGATCCATCCGGAAATACCCCGATGCACTCATTCCTGCACGTGCAAAAATTTGTTCTTCTACATAATCAGTAAATGCCTTACCCGAAATGTTCTCAACCACAAGCCCGAGTGCGATGAAGCCAGCATTGTTGTAATGGAACTTTGCTCCAGGTTCGAACATCATAGGCGCGTCTTTGAATAAAGGCACGAAATCCATTCCCGTTTTCATCAAATACATCGGATGCTGAATCCATAATTCTTCGAAATCATCCATCGTCTCTTCATCGAAATAATCAGGAATCCCTGAAGTATGGGTCAGCAACTGATGGATGGTGACATCAAAATTCGGGAAAATTTCCGGCAGCAATGCCGAAAGCCGGTCTTCAAACGTGAGCTTTCCCTCTTCGGCCAATTGACAGATAGCCACCGCCGTAAAGATCTTACAGCCGGAAGCGATGCCGAAACGGGTATCAATTGCGTTCGGCCGTTCATTGGCCCGATCTGCAAAGCCTTTTGCAGCCATCCACGGATTTTCTTTCTTCCATAGAACAGCTCCCGAAAAATCCATTTCTTCCATTCCGTCAGAAATAGGATTATCGGTTGAGGCTTGCTGGTAATTTCCTTCTTCATCAATGACAATCTGGCGGCCGTCCCGCAATTCAATCGACAACGGATGCACTTCGCTCTTCTGTTTTGAAAAATACCAAACCCGCTTAGGGGCAACAAGGAGGATAAAGGCATCGCCGCTTCCCAGGAAGTTTAAAGCGGAAGGCTCAATTCCTTTATTGCCGCGGACCGGAATTTCCAGACTTTCCAGCTGCTCTCCCACTTCTTTTACGTGCGGGGTCGTGATGCTGACTTCGCTAATATTCAGCAGCGAGTCGATAGAGAAATTCCCCATCCGGTCTACGTTCCGACGGCCGATAAATTCCACCACATTGCCTGCCGGATCTTGAAAATAAAAAGCATCTGCATCAAAGTTCGCGTAATAGATTTCGTCCATGCCTTCCTGACGGTTCAAGTCTACACGCGAACTGGCCCAGCTTTTAGCAAGCGAAAACTGATTGCCCGGAATATTGAATGCGAAATGGTAGCTGGCTGCGCGGTCACTTTCAGCAAAGACCAGTTGGGAATCTCCAATAGACAAAGTAAAACTTGCGGCGTCTTCTTCGACAATCCGAAAACCCATCTGATACTCATAGAAACCTTTCATCTCTTCTAATCGATTTGTATATAAAACGACTTTTTTGAACATGAAATCACCTCTTCCTTTAAGCATACCGAACTTGTTCCTTTTTTTCCTCTATAAAATTATCAGACAACGAAAAAGGCTGTTCCTTTCCCTTGAGTCCACAAGGAAACGAACAGCCTTACTCGATAGAATTTCTACCGCATTCGATGATTAGTTTTTCGCTAAGTCGTTGGAAACTTTGCTGAGTTCAAATACTTCTTTAAAGTTCACTTTTTCGCCTTCCTGCAAACGTTTCTTGTATTCAGCAGTCGCTGTGAAAAGAACATCTGTCGACGAATTAAGCGATGTTTCAAATGAGTCTTGCAAGACGCCGATGATAAAGCCGACACCTACTACTTGCATCGCTACATCAGCCGGAACTCCGAACAAGCTGCATGCCAATGGAATCAATAGGAGCGAACCGCCCGCGACGCCTGAAGCCCCGCATGCACATACAGCTGCCAGCACACTCAAGATGACGGCTGTCGGAAGATCCACTTGAATGCCAAGCGTGTTTACAGCAGCCAGCGTCAAAACTGAGATTGTTACGGCAGCACCTGCCATATTGACAGTCGCGCCTAACGGAATCGATACCGAATACGTTTCTTTATCCAGACCTAACTTTTCGCATAAAGTCATGTTGACTGGAATATTCGCTGCCGAACTCCGTGTGAAGAATGCAGTAATGCCGCTTTCTCTTAAACACTTGAATACAAGCGGATACGGATTTTGGCGGATATTGATGAAGACGATGATTGGATTGACGACAAGCGCCACCACAAGCATACAGCCGATCAATAGAGCTAATAGCTTTCCATAGCTTAATAAAGAAGAAAGCCCATTTGCTGTAATCGACTCAATTACCAAACCAAAGATTCCAAGTGGAGCAAATTTAATAACCCATCCGACCATTTTCGCAATGGCCTCTGAGAAATTCGTAATGGCAGTTTTCGTTGAATCAGCAGCATTTCGAAGTGCCAATCCGAGAACAATCGCCCAAGCCAAAATGCCGATATAATTTGCATTGATCAGGGCATTCGCGGGATTATCGACCACGTTCAGCACTAAAGTCTTGATGACTTCAATTGCATTGCCTGGCGGTTCCAACCCTTCTGCCCCCTGCGTAAGCGTAATGCTCACCGGGAAGATAAAACTAGCCACAACTGCGATTAAGCCTGCTAAAAATGTACCTAATAGATAAAGGAAAACAATTGCTTTCATATTCGTCTGCTGCCCTTTTTTATGCTGGGCAATTGATGCCATAACCAAGAACAGTACCAGTACCGGCGCGATTGCTTTTAAAGCGCCGACAAATAAGGTTCCGAGAATGGTGAATGATTCGGCTATCTCTGGAATTAAAACAGCAAGTAAAACCCCTAGAACCAGACCGATCAATATTTGTTTCACAAGACTAATCCGATTCCACATCTTCAATAATTTCATACCCGTTCCCCCTTGATGATTTTCAACTAGCATTACACGACATCCAGCGCCCTGCTGTTCATTGCTTTCAGCAGCTATCCCCTTTGGACATCGGTAAATGGTTAATCTAATCCTATTCTATAGAAAGGGAGGACTGAATTAAACAAATTTTTTATAAAATCAAATTTAATTTTCTTCATTTGATTCATATGGACTGCTGTGTTATTTTAACCGCCTATAATTCAGGGACTAAATGTCAGCCCTCGGGATTTCCTGCCTTTCCATCTAAATCATTTGCATAGAAAAAGACCGCCCTCA
Organism: Planococcus sp. NCCP-2050; assembly: GCF_023708025.1. Lineage (NCBI taxonomy): Bacteria > Bacillati > Bacillota > Bacilli > Caryophanales > Caryophanaceae > Planococcus > Planococcus sp. NCCP-2050. The sequence goes on from NZ_BRCX01000002.1 coordinate 138,290, forward strand.
AACGAGGACGTTCTTTTTTCGTTAAGACAAGGAACCGATAAATTGCAATTCTTCGATGCTCCGTTGATCAGCCTGGCCGCTTAAGATGCTTTCGACATCAGCCAAAGTCTGTTCAAGAGATACCGTCTGCCCTTTCTGTCCGGTGAATTCTTCCGCAGTATAGAAGGCTTGGGTGAAATATGCTTCAAGCAGCTCGCCCTTACGATACGTCACCAAATCTGCTTCACTGATTTTATCGAGACCCCGCACTTGTACGAGCGATCGAAGTTCGCGGTAACGGCGCAGCACCTTCTGCGTACGTTGGCGCAATTGGAAATGGCGTTCATCCAGCTGAGCGTCTTCAAGCAAAGAGGAAGTGGAATGAAGCGGGCTTAATGCCGGATATTGATGGCGGGCAGCTAAATCTGCATCCAATTGCCACACTGTCTCAAGCGGCCCAAAAGGAAAATCATCGTCTACCGCTTCACCAGATAAATCGACTAGCAAGGTGGTCAAGGATTCATGCCCCAGCTGTTCCTGTATTTCAAAAAGGGCGCCTGAATCCACATGGCTTTTGTCAGTTACAAGAACCGCTTCTTTTCCGACCTCTTTTAACTTAGCTATTGTCTCTTCGATCGTTTCTGTCAGATGGCTTGCCAGTTCAGTAATGCCTTCCAATTCTACCGGAGATCCTGCCGGAACTAAGAAAACGGTGGAAAGGTTCTGCTCTTGATAGCGGTGCAGAAGTTCTGCAACGATGACCAATTGCCCCATTCCAGGACGTGCGATAATACCCGTCGATCCATTTTTCACAACGGGTGCGAAAAAGTCTAAAGCTTTGATTCCTGTTTCAATCATCTTCATCTTCTCCCCTCGAAGTATCAATTCATCTACCGTGCAATTTGCTAGTTTTGCGAGGCCGACCAAAGTTTTCACTTCCGCCTTCCCGAGATCGATTTTTCCTGTACACAAATTCGATACTGTAGCTGGACGAATGCCTACTTCTTTTGCAGCAGTTGTTAAATTAGGCACCCTTTTTCTAAGCAACGGAACATTCAATCGGATATCTTCCATTTCATCTCCTCCTTACTTTATATCGTAAAATAAATTACGTTAAAAAGCAATAAAAATTCTTTATAACGTAATTTATTTTACGCCAAAAAGAAAAACCCTTCGATTTGAAGGGTTTAAAAGGTGAATTCCAGTCGTACCATGTCCCGGCACACCAAGCCGTTTTCAATAATTGGCTCTGGATAATAGCGGGTGAAAAAATCTCGGTCAATGGACTTCATCCGAAAACCGCATTTTTGATACAAGGCTAACTGAGCGAAACTTGAATTTCCTGTACCGATTTCCACATGCCGGAACCCGGCTTTTCGGGCTTCATCCAGTGCATGCTCAATCATTCTTTTGCCATAGCCTTTGCCTCTTTCCATTTCAGCCACCGCAATATTTTTTATTTCGGCAGCTGATTCCGACAGTGGCAAAAGCACGTAGACGCCAACCACTTGGCCGTCCAATTCTGCCACATAGCAATGCCCTTCAACCAAATAAAGGCGGATTAGCAGTTCTGAAGGATCGGCTTCAAGGAGCAAGTCCATGGGCGGCGCTTCGCCTTTTGCAAGCAGGCGGATATCCATTACTTCGGCTCTTTAAAACCTTGGTCGATCAAATAATCTTCGGCATCGCTAAACGTTCCGAAGCTTTCTTCCAGGTTTTTGCCTGTGTAGATATTCCAGAAAGGCTCTTCGTAAACCAAATCCAGCTTTTCGTTGTCGCGGTTGGTCCACGTCTTATCATATGGCGGTTCCGGCTCAAGGGATAAGTAATCCAATGAATCTGCAACGATGCTGCGAAGTTCCTTTTCAGAGAAATCGCGTACGTTAACAAAGCCCCGATCATCCGCTTCATACTGCGGCAAGTTTCCGACATAGACAAAACCGTTGCCGTTCGGATGCAAATGATAGACCACAATTTTCTTGTCGTACAAGCTTTCTTCGTAATGGAAATTCACACGCTTCATCGATACGTCTTTACGCGTCAATTCTGGGAACGATTCAATAATCGCCAGTTTCTGTTCAAATGTTAACAATAGACTTACCCCGTTTCTTAAGTTCGCTCTGCCCTTAGTATAACACGGACAATGGATTCCGACACAACTGCTTCAACGATTCGCCAACTCCGAAATCCACTGTACTTTCATCTCCTGTAGACTGTGAATGGTTCCAGCAGGACCGCTGACTGCGATCAGTAGTTCCACCAATACCCTATTTCTTTAAAAGCCACATCCCATAACATCACTTCGCCTTCAATCGTGATAATAAGTTCATTGACTTTTTCCATGGCAGTTTCAGAAGCATTCGGATAATTCATCCCTTTATCTACGGAATAGGAATCTACTTCTTTGCCATCAACAGAAATGCGGATCTGTCCCTTATCGCTTTTTGCATTGGCCGGGATTCCGTAGTTTAAAGAAAGCACGATATCTTTTCCATCCAATTTATAGGAGAATTCTGTTGTACCTTGACCATTTCCCTTATACAAGTTTTTTGTGGGTTCGACTTTTACGGGGCCCACCTTAAAACTTTGATAGGGTCCACCAGGCATTTCTCCGACCTCATTCAAAGCTATTTCTGGACCTTCTACTGGCGTTACCATTTTATTTAGCAACTCTGAAAAACCAATTACTGCAATCGACAAGATAATGATAGATATGCATGTGACACTGGCTCTCTTCGCCCTATTCGTATAGTGAGATCCAAGTCGGTACGCATAAAAACCGATTGTTGCACCGACGGTATTCACCAATGCATCGTCTATATCAAAACTGCCGAGAAACGTCAGCATTTGTATCGTCTCTAATGCAAGAATTCCAATGAAAAATAAGAAGATGAATTTAAGGAATTTCCAGCGCTGCAACAAAGGGATCAAGATGCCAAATGGAATAAAAGCAGCCAAATTCCCTATGTTAAAAAACCAAAGGTGGAAATATTTTAAATCCGACATGTTTGGAAATTTTAATGCGAGTGTATGGGGTATGAGATTAAATTGGTATTCGTTAGCCCCTCCCGCTGCAGTTGGTCTTCCAAAGCCAAAGAACATGAAATAGACAATTAGGATTGAATAGATGAACAAAATGCTCCAGATAATCTTACGTTGTTTTGTACTCATAAGTTTCCAGCCTTTCTGCACCAAGCATCCCGAAATTTTCTCTGAACTAGATTGATATTCTCTTTATCTATAAAAATAACTGACAATGTTAAAGAATTAAGCAGGAAAAACCTTAAGAATTTCTTAAATTGCAAACCGGTCTGGTTTCTATCGTTTCGCCGCATCTCGCCAATTGAATTTAAAAACAAAAAAGCTGCCCGCAGGCAGCTTTTTCTCTTAGCGTTTATTTTGTTTATTACCGAATGGCCACCAAACCCCACGGTCGAATGAAACCGAAACTGCTGGAATCAGAAGTGGCAGCACAATCAAGCCATACAATAGCAATCCTGTGATAACGATTGTTGCAATCTGCACGAGGCTCAAGACGCCGGACGGCATCATTGCACCGAATGTACCCGCCAGGATGATGGCAGCGGTGATGATGACCGTACCCATTTTCGCCATGGAAGTTCTCATCGCATCGCGAACGCTGATGCCATTGAATGACTCTTCGCGGAAACGGTCCAATAGGAAGATCGAGTAATCGACTCCAAGGGCAACGAGCATGACGAAGCCGAAGAATGGAACCGCCCAGCTGATGCCGTCATAGCCAAGGCCGTTGACGAAAATCAGTTCCGCAATAGAAATGGATGTGTAATAGGTCAATAATAACGACCCGATCATGTACAGCGGCATGATCAACGAACGGAATAGGATCGCCAATACCACGAACAAGCTGATTAACATGATTGTCACTGTGTTGGTGAAATCATTTGAAGATACATCTTGAAGATCGCTGTTGATGCTCGAAATTCCGCTAAACGCAATTTCTGTATCTTCGAGCGGCGTGTTTTTCGCACTCCGTTCTACCGCGTCTTTAATATTAGCCGTTGTTTCAATGGCTCCATGGGAATAAGGATCATCCGATAAAATGACCTCCATTGTTACTCCTGTCCCATCTGCAAATGCATAGCGGTCTATCACTTGTTCAAAATCTTCACTTTCAAGGGTTCCTTCCGGAATGAACAAGCCTGTATCGCGAACCGTTTCACTATCGCTCATCGTCTGCATCATATCGACGGCTTCTGTCAACCCGGCTTCAATCTCTCCTAAACCTTCATTCGCAGCGCTAATGCCTTCTGAAAGTTGGGAAATGCCTGCACCGAGTTCTCCCGCTTGTCCAGCTGCGCCTTCCAGCCCTTGCTGGATTTGCGTAAGCCCTCCGCTAATTTGCGACAAAGCGCCAACCGTTTGCTGGATATTGCCTGTTGCCTGCAACCCTTGCGTCACTTGGCCAAGTTGGCCGTTCAATTGAGCTAAGCCAGCTGCAGCATCGCCTAAGCCGCCTGCTCCGCCAGTTTGGCCACTGACGCCGGATAATCCGTTTTCGATTTCTGTAAGGCCGGCTTGAACTTCCCCGAGGCCATCGCGTGCTTCGGTTAATCCATCAGCCAATAAGCCCAGCTGTTCATCTACATACAATTCATTAATCACTTCGCCTGTAGGGCGTGTAATGGCACGAACGTTTTCAACGCCGTCCACTTTTTCGATTTCTCTGCTCAATGCTTCAAAATAAGGAACAGTCGTTTCATTAATTAACGATTCATCTGATTTAACAACAACTTCCACCGGCAAGGAATCTCCTTTGCCGAAGCCTTTTTCAATGGCGCGGAGCCCTTTCACCGATTCGTATTCCGAACCGATTTCGTCTACCGTATTAAACGATAGCGAGTTGTTATACGTAAACAATAGCGGAACAGTAATGACCGCTACGACAAGCATCGACAATAACGGACGGTTGATCGACAGTTTGCTCATCGCAATCCAAAGATTGCTGTCTTTATGGGCAGCCGATTTTTTCGCCGGCCAGAATAATTTCTCTTTTAGTAATGACATAAAGAACGGTACGACAGTAAACAATACGAGCAGCAGAACGAAAATACCGACCGCTACTGCAACAGCTGATTTAAAAATCGGGAATTCCGCAAATCCGATAGCGAAGAAACCGATAAATACGGCGATTCCGCTGATCAGCAGCGTTCTTCCTGCTGTCTTATACGTATTGATGATCGATTCTTCGACCCCATGCCCAGCAGCCAGCTCTTCTTTATAGCGGCTTAGCAGCAAGATACAGTAATCCGTCCCGATTCCGAAAAGAATCGCTACAAGGAAAATCTGCGTATAGTTTGATACCGGGAAGCCAAACCAATCAATGAAAAAGGCCACAATTGATTGGCTCAACAGATAAGAAATACCCACTGCGATAAGCGGTATAAACGGTGTTACGATTGAACGGAACACTGCAAGCAAGAGGCCGAATATCAATACGACCGTGATGACTTCTGTCCGTTTCAACCCTTCCTGTGCGCTGATATTCACGTCGTTATTGATAATCGCTTCACCTGTAATATAAGCAGTCATATCGTCAGGAAGGATGGATTCGCGAATTTCATCCGCTACTTTGTTCACTTCTTCATCTGTTCCATCGACTGTGACTGGGATCAAGACCGTTTGCCCGTTTTCTGAAATCAATTGCTCTTCCAGTTCAGGGCTTTCAACAGGATTTAACACACTCGTAATCGGATCCCCTAAAGCTTCCACTTCTGAAGCAAGGGAAGAAAGGGATTCCTTCATGCTTTCGTCTAAATCATCTTCAAGTTCAATGACTAGGGAAATCGTTTGTTCCGCGGCTCCAGCGTCTGATAAGATCGTAGCTGCCAATTGGGAAGAGGCTTCTTCAGAAAGCTGGAAAGACCCTGCTTCTTCTGCCTGCTCCGTTAAATTGGGAGCCAGTAAAAACAAAGCGACCGTCAACACGATCATGGCAATCGTGATCGGCCATTTCAGTTTCAATACCGTTTTCATTTATTCCACTCCATCCATTTTGATAATATGGCTCAATTTCCGGAAAAACGACAGAAATTGTTCGATTTCCTCGTCTTCGATATTGCGCGCTAAAAGGTTCTCAATATACTCGGTCACTGCTTTATCCGACTTCATAAGAATCTCTTTTCCCTTGTCTGTCAGTTCAATAAACTTCTCTCTTCGATCTTGCTGATCTTCCTGAACAATCCGGATCACTTCTTTTTGCAGCAATTTTTTGATCCTGTTGGAAATCGCACTTTTATGTACGGACTGCAAGACCGCAAGCCGGCTGGAAGTAATCTTCCCTTCTTTGCCAATCAACTTCAGCATCTGCATCTGTTCCGGGGAATACTCTTTCCAAAGCGGATTATCTACGCCTTTGATGACTTTTTCCGTTCCATAAAACATCACTTCCTGGAAAAGATCAACGGCCTCTTTTATTCGGTCATCCAACTAGTTCACCCCCTAAACCAATATCACTAGTTTAGGGGGTGAACTAATCAGAGTCAAGCAATACGCTACACAAAAAAATCCCAGCAGGCACGGGTGGCCGACTGGGATTTCTTTAAACTTCTTTTGTGGCGGTATGACGGATTTCCTGTCTGCGCGCATAAACGTTTTTAGCGATCGTCTTAATAACTGCATATACCGGGATAGCTAGGATGATGCCCCATAATCCGGCAATATTTCCCGCCGCTAAAATCAAGGTAATGACAGTCAATGGATGGACATCCAGCGATTTCCCCATGACATTCGGTGTAATGAGGTTGCTCTCAATCTGCTGGGCAATGAGCATGATAATGGCTACGTAAACGGCCATGATCGGATCTTGCACGAGCGCTATGATGATGGCAGGAATGACCGCAATATATGGCCCTAAAAACGGAATGACATTGGTGAACATGCCAATTAATGCCAACAATAATGCGTAATCCAAGCCAATGATCAGATAGCCGATCAACAGCATCACCCCAACAAGGAAACTGACGAACAGCTGTCCTTGAATATAGGCTTGCAGCGTTTCATCCACATCACTCAAAGTTTTTCGAATCCAGGTTTTGCGCTCTCCTTTAAAGAATCCGGCTACAAACGGCGCGAATTTCTGATGATCTAAAAGAAGATAGATTAAGAAAAACGGAACGAGCACAAGGGTAACGACACCGGATACAAAACTCGCTAAGAACGAAATGACCCAGCCGCCGATATTGCTGGCAAATTCTCCAACGCGTCCTTGCAGTCCGTTGATCTGCTCCTCAATGGAATCTGGCAATCGATCCCGTTGATTGAATAGGTACATGCCGTAATCTTCTACATCTTCGATGATTGCAGGTGCGTTATCAACCAAGGAATTTACTTGTTTCGTCACCATTGGACCGATCATCGCATAAAACAGATAAAATACGAGAACGATTAATAGAATAATGGTAATGACTCCGGCCCATCGAGGAAATTTTCTCTTTTCTAAAAAATGCAGAATTGGGCGGCTCAAGTAGAATAGGACTCCCCCAAGCAATAGCGGTACAAATACGGTTTGTGCAATAATGAACAACGGATCAAATATAGCTTGGACTTCAATGAATAATCGTATGATTACTAAAGTTAATATAATTCCAATGCCTACTTGAAACCATAATTTATTGGTCAAAGCGATTCACTTCCTTTCTTCTATCGTGTATACCCAGTTTACCATGAAATATCATTTATATTTCTGTGCGGCCGAACTTTTCGAACTGCCATGCGTCCCGTATAATGGGTTAATGATGAAATTTTTGGAGGACTTATTTTATGGAACAATTATGGCTAACCATTAAGTTTTTATTGCTCGGGCTTTTTCAAGGTTTAACCGAGCCGATTCCCATCTCTTCAAGCGGGCATCTTCTGATTGCCCAATACTTTTTGGATGTGGAAATTGAAGGCAGCAACTCGACATTTGCTCTTTTAGTAAACAGTGCGTCATTGATCGCTGTCCTGATCATTTACCGTAAGGATATTAAACGGCTGATTATTAACGGGCTTCGTTATTTCAACGTGAAAAATGAAGAAACGAAACGCGACTTCATGTTTGTTGTGTATTTAGTAGTCGCTACTATTCCAGCAGGCTTAGTAGGTGTTCTTTTCCAAGACCAAATCGACGAAAATCTCTCCACTATCGTTACAGTCGGTGTCACGCTCATCGTTACCGGTGTCGGCTTATGGCTAATCCGCAACATGCGCGGACAGCGTAAGGATGGCAATATGACGATGAAGGATGCCATCATCATCGGCTGTGCCCAGGCTGTAGCATTAATTCCAGGAATCAGCCGAAGCGGTGCAACGATCGTGGCAGCGATGGCAAGAGGCATTAATCAGGAGACTGCTTTGCGCTTTTCTTTCCTTTTGTTTATCCCTGTCAGTTTGGGAGGGGCTGTGCTTAGCTTTACAGATATTTTGAACGACAGCAACTTGGCTCAAATGGCCATCCCTTATACAGTGGCTTTTCTTGGTTCCCTTGTGGCTTCCTATTTCTCGTTGAAATGGTTTATGAACATTATGGCAAAAGGACAGCTGAAATATTTTGCTATCTACTGCTTCATTGTCGGACCACTTGTCATACTGGCTTGGTATTTGATGAACTAAAAAAACAGCATCCGCCATTCGCGGATGCTGTTTTTCATTTGTATATAGAAACTTTCTAAAAAGCTACCGGTTAAAAAAGTTTTCTGTGTAATAGGGCTGGTTTTCATCATTATAGGCAACGCCTACTCCTAAATAGCCGAAATCCCGTTTCACGATATTTTCCCGGTGCCCGGCTGAATTCATTAAGCCTTCATGGGCAAAAATGCTGTTATACTGCCCATAAGCCAGATTTTCGCCTGCTACAAAGAACGTGATGCCATCATCGCCCATCCGGTCAAACGGCGACTCTCCAGCCAAATTGGTATGGCTGAAATAATCATTGTCTGCCATGTCCTGACTATGTTTGCGCCCTGTTCCACGTGCAGTTTCATCCCATTTCAATAGAGGAAGTTCCCGTTGGATGCGAGCTGAGTTCGTCAATTCGAATAGCAAAAACTCATAGCCTTCTTTCAATTCCTTATCAGGCTCCGCGTAAATGCCGGAACGCTTTGCCTCTAGTTTCTCATCAATTACTTGTATGGCGGTCACCGTATTTTCTTCATGGATATCATAAAAAACCGTAATATAGAGATTATTGACCTTGAACATATCGTACTCGTTCCGTGTATCAAGAATGTATTGCACATTTCCTTTTTGAAGGCTTTTCAACGGTTTTCCAAAAGCGGCTCTGACCGCTTCCCGGTTAGAGGCCATTGTGATCCCTTTTGTTGAAGAAATCAGATCCTGGTTGGTAAACATGCCATTTACTTGGCCTTTATCGTTATAAGAAAGCAGCATATAATTTTGATAATCTTGATGGTAGCTATGCCAATCCGTGCCGTACTCGTTTCGCATCAAGCGAAGCGGCAACCCAACTACCGCTTGGGCCTCTTCTTTAGACATTCCAAGCGTAATATTATGGATTGCAACTAAGGACTCGGTTCCCTCAAGCTCCGGCTTGTCGACTTGTTCTGGCATCTCTGCCGAACTTTGGCCGACAAACGTCTGCAATTGCCCGCCGATATCCGCGGTGAATTCTTTTGCTTGATCGACCGCTTTCGTAATGGAAGGATTTCCGGCCACTTGCTCAATCATTTCATCAATCGATTCTAAAAAACTTACATCCACATACTCACTGGCTTTTTCTTCCCACAACGGCCGTGCGAAAAAAAGAAGCACCAGCAAGACAACCAACCAAAAAACTTTTCGCACGCGCATCACCTCTCCATCAGTTTAATCGCAAATCCCTATTCAATAAAGCAAAAAGAATTTCTTGAAAAAGAAAAGCCTCTTTGCATTCGCAAAAGGCTTTCCGTTCAATCAATTGACCCCTTCAATCACCAATTCCTTCACGGGCAGGAAGATATCGCCTGTCCGGAAATAAGTCATATTCACTTGGTCATTTTCCTGCAAATAGATGGCTAGCGGCACATTTTCAGAAGAGACGATGTAGTTGGTTCCATCTTCAAGCAAGAACGAAACGGAAGTGAAATCCCCGACCCGTTCTTTAAATACCCGCTCTACTACTCCAGAAGTTTTTGCTTCTTCCGCTTCAGAACTTCCGTCTACTGTACTGCCGCCTCTTTGCAGCGCTGTCTTATAGAGTTTCAATGCCTCATTTGGCGTTCCTGCGTAAACGGAGATCTCCGGATTTGCTGCTGAAACGATAAAATAGTTTTGAAGGAAGCCGTTCGAATCGAGAACAGGCGTCAACCAGCTCGCTTCCCCGTAGAAGTTATAGAGGACCGGCATTTCACCAGACCATTCCTTCTCGATAAATTGCTTTTCAATGATTTGCAAATTCCCTTGCGAGTCCATATAGGAATCTTCCAGGCTTCCCGTGAAATAAGTCGATTCCCCGCTGCGGGCATTTGTCAATGAATAGCCCAGCATTGAATCCACGCCTTCTTTCGGGCTTGTGAAATCGGTGAAATAATACATCTCGCCATCCGCGTCAAAAATCGGACTGACATTCGCTTCTGTGCCTTCATCCGAAGGAAGCTTCACGTCTTTTTTGCCGAATTTGCTGTTCCAGAAACCGTGCACGTAATTCCCATAGTAGCTGTTCTCCAAACTCACCGATTCCGGCGAAACGGCTCCATCGATAAATGCCGGTACGTCTTCCAGTTTATACGTAATGCTTTCTCCGGAAGATGGATCGATTGCGACAATCCCTTTCACATCAAAACCGTTTCTAGCAGTGACGAAATCACCGTATGACCGGATGTAGTATGGCTTGCCATCGTCGTCCACTTCCAATTGAACCTCTCCGTAGAAAATCGCTTCCGGATTTTCCAAACGCATATGGCGCTCGATGTTTTTATTGAAATAAGAAGAAGGAGTATAGCTCATTTCAGATTGGATGAATTTCGGATTAGCTGATGCATCTGTCGCACTCATAGTGAAATAACCGGGTGTGACATCTGCGTTCCACCATTTAAAGAAACCGGAAAATTCGACTGGTGCAATATAAACGAATTCTTCGTTCACTTTCTGTACTTGCAGCTGACCCAATTCATAGTAGCTCGTATTCGGCACTTGCCCAAATGCTTTCTTCATCTTATTCCGTGCAAATTTTGGCGGCACGCTGGCTGGAGTCTGTGTTTCATCAAATGCTTCGATTTCCACTTCCTCATCCATCTCCACCATTTTAAATTTCTCATCTGCATTCAAGAGCGGCGCTGCGAATAGATAGGCTGCAAACAGCAGTGCTGCACCGAACAAAACACTTTTTGCTTTCTGTTCCAACCCTTTTGAAAACAATGCGCCGAGGCCGGCTGCCACCGCGGCCACAGGCCAAAGCGACGTTAAATTCCGGTCAAGGTTGAGGAAATAATAAGCGAGCGCAATGACGATTGCCCCAATCACTGCAGTAAACAAAAGGGCCGGCACCACTAATGACTTGCCCTCTTTCCCTTCCCCTTTTGCACCGGTTAACGGAACAATAATAACAGCGGCTGCTAGTGCAGCAATCACTGAAAATAATAAAATACTTCCCATAACGAATTCTCCTCTATACTTGCTGATTTCTTGATACCTTTTATACGATTCACTCATTCAAAAGTTTCAACCAAACAAAAAGCGGCCGATAGGCTCAGCCGCCAAAACAAAACTTATTCCGATTTAAAGAGCGCTTCTGCGCTTTCTATGATTGAATCGATAATTTCCTTGGCGCTTTGTCCATTTTCCAGCATCCGGGTTGATTGTCCAGCCCATAAAGACATAAACTCGCTATTTCCTTGCTTCGCTGCTGCCGCACGAATATCTTTGGTGGCAGTATTTTGAGAAGGAAAAGGCAGTGGCGCGATGCCCACTTTCTCAAACTCGGTGATAAAGCGGTTTCGCAATCCTCTCGCCGGCCTGCCGGAAAAGCTTTTTGTAATCACTGTGCTTTCTTCTGTGCTCTCGGCGATAGCCTGCTTATAGGCGTTATGCGCACCGGATTCAGTTGCCAGCAAAAAGCGGGTTCCAATCTGGACCCCTTTCGCTCCAAGCGCGAGCGAAGCAATAAGTCCACGGCCATCCGCAATTCCACCTGCTGCAATCACCGGAACTTTCACAGCATCTGTGATCTGAGGCACCAATGACATGGTGCCGACCAACGCCCCCATCGGATGTTCTTCAAGCGAAAAGGTGCCCCTATGTCCGCCCGCTTCACTGCCTTGCGCAACAATGGCATCAACTCCCGCCTTCTCTGCTTGGATTGCTTCCCGTACTGTGGTTGCCATTGCAATTAACTTGATGCCCTGTTCTTTTGCCATGATCGCTTGTTCAGTAGGCAAGCACCCGAATGCTGTACTAATAATCGGCACTTGCAGTTCAAGGCAAACTTCAAATTGCTGCCGGCTCCAATTCGGAGAATTGTAGGCCGCCGGTATTTCTTCAATCCCCAATTCTTTTCGAAAAGGATTTAAAACTTGCTGCACTTCAGCGAGACGGCTATAATCATCTTCTGAGCTTTCAGAGAAAATATTCACCGCAAACGGTTGGCTGGTCCGTTCTTTTATTTGCCGGATGGCTTTTCGCAAATCCTCCGGAGCGAGATAGGCGGCGCCTAAAGTTCCAAGTCCGCCTGCCTCACTAACAGCCGTGACCAATTCTACAGTCGTCGGCCCGCCAGCCATACCCGCTTGAATAACGGGGTATTGAATGTTGAACAGTTTGCAAATTTCTGTTTTCAATGTAAGCATGCCTTCTCCTCCTTGCGGTTTCCTTTTAAAAAACATCGTTTATCTTACATTATTGCGCAATCGGGAACTTTTAAACAGAAAATACGTTAAAGATTACTAAGAAGCAACAAAAGAAAGCGGGGGTTATTATGAAAGGGTTTCTTTCCCTTTTAGGCATTACTTTAATCGTCGGGGCATTTGGACTGATCCTCTTATCTTTCTACGGCAATCCATTGGAAGAAATGAATATCCAGGAAAGAATGTACGCATATATGGAAACGCGTGAAAACCACTCCACCGAAAATGATACGATTCAAGATATAGGCGAACTGGAAACCAATTCTGTAGCCGAAGCTGCTCCATTAAAAGCGATGGTGGCCAGTGATGAATCAAACTATATGAATTTGGCAGAAAGCTGCGGCCAAGCAACTCCATAATGACAAAAAGGAGCTATCCAATCAGTCAAATAAGACTGATTGGACAGCTCCTTGTTTTAGATTAAACGACTAAACGGATCCAATTTCCTGCTGGGTCTTGGGTTTCCATATAATCTCCGCGATTTTCCACTTTTGCCCCCAATTGCTGAAGGCGTGCAGCAACTTCTGCTTGCTTGGCTTCATCTGCCATGACCAATGTGTAATAATGCAGCCCTGCCGTTTTTTCAGGAAGAGCGGGAATTCCGACACCATTCCATACGTTTACGCCAATATGATGGTGGTATTTTTGGTCTCCTAAGAACATCGCTTGCGCACCCATTGAAGTGAGCACTTCAAATCCTAGTCCATCCACATAAAACTTCTGCGTCTGTGCCATATTGGAAATGTGGAGATGGATATGCCCCATGACCGTATCCGCCGGCATGCCTGTCCACACTTCTCCTGAATCGATGGCCGCTTGTACGACACCTTGAGCATCTAAAGGATCCACCGCCATTTTAACCTCTTCGCCGTCCCAGTCCCATTGTTCAGGTTCGCGGTCCCGGTAGATTTCAATCCCGTTCCCTTCCGGATCAGATAAGTACAATGCTTCGCTTACCAAATGATCCGACGAACCGAGGCGAACCCCATTGTTGTGAAGATGAACCAAAATTTTCCCCAGCTCTTTCCGGCTCGGCAAGAGAATGGCAAAATGATACAAACCGGCATAACGCCCAGTTTTCGGTTCTACGCCTTCAAAAGTCTCCAAGTTCAATAAAGTTTTGCCTTCTATTCCTAAAGCAGCTGTTGTATCGCTTTTAGAAAGCAATTCAAAACCGATTGTTTCTGTATAAAATTGGACCATTCCTTCCAGGTCCATTACTTTTAATCCGACTTCGCCTACATAAGTGACAGGCTTTTGATGAAAGTTCATAGCTAATCCCTCTTTCTTTAGTTACTTTATGTAACCAATTATATAAAGAGAACTATTATATGTCAAGTAACTTAATTCTTTTGCTCCACAGCATAATTATGCTATGATATAAAAAAGGAGTGATTGATATGGATACTGCTGTCATTTGTCCCCGGTTTGAAAGTGCTATTTCTCTTTTAAGCCAACGCTGGACCGGCTTGATTATCTATCAACTTTTAGCAGGGCCTCAACGATTCAGCCATTTAACTGATGTAATCGGCATTAGCGGCCGCCTCCTATCCGAACGCTTAAAAAATTTAGAAGCACAAGGAATTGTGACGCGAACTGTCTATCCGGAAACGCCAGTACGGATTGAATATGAGTTAACTGAAAAAGGCTTTTCATTAAAACCAGTCATGGACGAAATCCAAAACTGGTCTCAAGTATGGGTTGACCCCATAAAAACCAAATAAAACAGCTTATCCTTTCAGAGGATAAGCTGTTTTACTTTTATTCTCCTATTACTTCGTCGCCATACTGATTGCATTCTTTTTTTCCCGGGCAAAAGAGTAATTCCCGTCAAATCGTTCCATCGCCTTGTCGCGGATCCAATAAGTGACCGGGAAAATTTTATCCAGGAAATAACGGTCGTGAGAAACCGAAATAATGGTTCCCGGAAATTCTGAAAGGGCTTCTTCCATGACTTCTTTTGCTTCCAAATCCAAATGATTGGTCGGTTCGTCCAAAATCAAGAGATTATGGTTCATATGCATCAGCTGCGCCAATCTGAGGCGCATTCTTTCTCCGCCGCTCAATTGGCGAACCGGCTGGAAGACCATGTTTCCAAAAAACAGAAATTTCGCCAGCATCGGACGCGCATCATACTCAGAAACGGCAATGGCGTCCCGAAACTCTTCGATTACGGTCCGGTTATTATCCATTTCAAGCGTGTGCTGGGAAAGGTAGCCGATCGATACACCGCTGCCAAGCTTGATCTCCCCGGCATCCGGTTCGCCTTGACCCAGGATCATATTCAATAGCGTAGATTTCCCCGTACCGTTCGAACCGACAATCGCGACTCTCTCGCCAAAACGGATGTGCATATTCACGTCTTGAAAGAGCGTTCTGTCGCCGAATTCTTTCCATACCTCTTCAACGCGAATAACGTCTTTGCCGCTCCGCTCGGCCATCTGAAAACCGAGCGCCATCTGTTTTTTAGCCAGTACAGGACGATCAAGCAATTCGATTCGGGCAATCGCCTTTTCAATGCTTTTCGCTTGTCTGTGCATGCCGGCATTCGGCGGATTGGCCCGGTTCGCCCATTCTTTCAGCCGTTTGACCGTATCTTTCATTTTCTTGATCTTTTTCTGCTGGTCTTGGTACTGCTGGAATTCAATCAGCAAGCGCGCTTCCCGCTCTTTAACATATGCAGAATAATTTCCTTTGTACTGGATAAGGTCACCCTGGTCCAGTTCCCAAATATGAGTGACAGCTTCATCTAAGAAATAGCGGTCATGCGATACGAGCACAATTGTGCCTTTGTAGTGGCTAATAAATGCTCCGAGCCATTCAATCGCTTCGAGATCCAAATGGTTCGTCGGTTCATCAAGGAGCAGAAGGTCAGGTTCTTGCAGCAATAACTTTGCCAAGCCGACTTTTGTCCGTTCGCCTCCGCTTAAATGGCCCCATTCTTCAAACTTCAAAGCTTTGATTTTCAAGCCGTTCAAGACTTGATCGATGCGTGCTTCAATTTCGTATCCTCCACGTTGGATGAAATCTTCTTGCATCGTGCCGTAGCGGGCAAGCAAGCGCTCCATCTCTTCTGGGGCAGCGGAAGCCATCTGCGTTTCCATTGCTTCCAGCTTTTCCTGAATCCGGACAAGCCCGGAAAAAGCCGTCTTCAAAAGTTCCGCTACCGTCCAGTCCTCTTGTTCTTCCGGAGATTGTTTTAACAGCCCAATCCCGCAGCCTTTCTTCCAGGTTACAGCCCCTTCAGTCGGCTGCAGCTCTCCGGCTAATATATTTAATAGGGTCGTCTTTCCTTCCCCGTTGCGCCCGACCAATCCGATCCGCTGGCCTTCCGCTATATCCCCTTTAATTTGGTTAAATAATTTTTGAGTCGCAAAATGGCACATGAGTTGTTGAAATTGACTAATAATCATTGTTCTCTCCCTTTCGTTCCGAGAGACGCGCGCAAAACAAAAAGGCATGCGAAGACGCATGCCTTTTTACAAAATCCGTTTGTAGGCAGATGTCTCTCACTGGTTTATTTCATTCCATGCAGTTGCCTGAAAAAAGACAGACTTATCCCGTACAGCTGCTGAAGTGAAAGTAACGCCATGCAGAATATAAAGATATTCTTGACATTCTGTCATGCGCTTACCAGTTTGATTCATCATACCCACCTCCTTCGTTCATTTCTTTTATCATAATGGAAACACAAAAATACGTCAATAAAAAGTCAGAATCTTTATACTTTATTCAAAAATAAAAGGGTTTTCGGGTATAAATGAGGAATAGTTAGGGAAAAGATTTTTAAGAACAAGTTGAGAGGAAGGCGGTGGAGACTTTGTCAATGTATTCGAGGATGACTTTTGAAAATGACACAAAAAAAGTGGAAAAAGCATTGAAGAAGTACGAGGATAAAAAGAACGAGGCACTCGTTTTACTCGCTGAAATTGATATGTTCGAGAAAATGGACGATGTGAAGGACGCTGAAATGTGGAGAAGGCAGTCGTTGAAAGAAAAGCTCGTAACGGTCGAGCGCCAGCGAAAAGAATTGAAGACCTTAATCATGTCCTATATCGATAAGCACGGAGATCAGGATTTGCAGCGTTACGCTGAATTATTGGCGGAACTGGAAAAAGACAAGCCGAAATATTGAGAGATTTAGAAAGCCTAAAAAAACGGACGGACCTGACTAGCGGTCCGTCCGTTCCTTGTTTCGTTCCGTTTTATTGCTGAGGGATTTGAGGATATCGCCCGTCCACCCGCGTTTTCTCAGATACCAGTACATGAAGAGGGTTGAACCGATGATTAAGAGAAGCGAACCCAAATAACTGTAAGTCCACTTCAATTCAGGCATATGATCGAAGTTCATCCCCCACAAAGCGCCGAAGGCCATGACGGGAGTGAACAAAGTGGTCAGTACCGTTAAGGTTTTCATGATTTCGTTTCCTCTGTAGTTGGCTACGACATTTTCCATATCGACCATATTGTTGATCTCATCTTTGTAAGAATTGACTAGCATCCAGCAGCGGTCAATCCTCATGGATGTCCGTCTAAATTCAATCCCATCCTCTACTTCTTTCCCAAATGTTTCAGGGATTGCCATCTTTATTTCTTTGAAACCGAGAACCAAATTTTTCCACAGCAAAATACGATGCCTTAAGGTTTCAATTTTATTCAAAGTGCTGCGGTCGTTCTTCTCCCGGATTTCCCATAACAGGTTGCGCAATTGTTCTTCGAATACATCAATCTTATGTAAAATAGAGCTCACCATATGCCCAAGAATGATCATCATCAGTTCAACAGCGGAAGATGCTGATTCCATCTGCTCAAGCAGCGGCTCTCTCTTTAAATCTTCGTCCGATTCAAAGTCCAATTTACTGGTCAACAAGAAATCGGTGGACAAGAAAAAATGAAAAGCTTGTATGTCATGCTTTTTCTCAGCATTTTGCCGGTAAATTAGCGATCCCCAGATCACTTCGGAACCTGGAACCGATGTTTCCATATGCAAAATATTGACGGTTAAATTTTGGGAATCCTTTATCCATCTCCGCATTTTATGGCTTTTCGGCAAATGTTGTTGAAACTCTTCATCTGTAATATTCGCTTCTTCTTTCCAAATAGCATGTTTAAAGTTATATTGAGGCATTGGAACCCCTCCTTGGCATTTTCCCTATACTAAAAAACAAGCCAGGTTCGGCTTGTTCAATCTTGTTCGCTTGTATTGTCTCTGTACTTTTCATTTGAGTTTTCTTCGTATTCCAGGTCGCGGTCAGGCATAGGGTCTAAGGTTTTTTCATCTGGCATATTACGGCGCGGTTCCACTTCCGGAAGCAATTCTTCTCCTTCATGGCCATGCTTATCCTTTTTCATAACCATCCCTCCCTATCCCCTTAAATACCCTTTCCTGCATTTTTTAATCCTCACTTAACCGGGACGAACCCGGTATCTTCAACTAACTTTTGACCTTCGTCAGAAAGAATCCATTCAAGGAACGGCTCGACATTCGGATTTTCACTGCCGGCAGTAATGGCATAAAATTCCGAGGCTAACGGATAGTCGCTCGAGCGGATGTTTTCAATGCTTGGTTCCATTCCATCAATCGACAGCAGCTTGATTTTGTCGTTCTTGACCATTTCAGTGGAGTAGAACCGGAACGTATAGCCGATTGCATTTTTATAATTCCGGTAGCTCGCCACTTCTTCGATAATGCCGCCCATTCCGCCGGCGAGGTCTTCTGTTTCAGGTTTTTCAATTTCAGTATCTCCCATGAATTTGATGAACATCGTCTGGCTGCCGCTGTCTTCCGGACGCTGAAATGGCCTGATTTCATCGTTCTTCCCGCCGAGTTCTTTCCAATTCTCGATATCCCCGGAATAGATTCCGCGGATGTCTTCACTCGACAAATCACTTATCTTATTGCGGGAATTAACAAAGAATACGAAAGCTTCACGCCCAATCGGCGTTAACTTCAATTCCACACCTGCTTCTTTTGCTTCCTGCAGCTGGCCGCTTGAAGGCTCTGCTGCAAAAATGACGTCTGCATTCCCTTTAATCAAGCGGCTATAAGCGGAAGGAGTGGTGGTCGTAGCAACTGGTCCTCTGTAAGGTTCATACACCCCTTTCGGATAAGTCGCTTCAGCGAATGCTGCAAATAACGGATAAAGCGCCGTTGCACCGTCTAGAATGGGAAGCTCCCCTTCAATAGCAAAAGAAGCTTTGCTGTCCAGCCTAGCCAGCTTCTCATTTTCCTTAAAAGGCTCATAAACAAAAAGATCCACTTCTGAATCATCGACTTTCGCAAAACTTTCTTTGTAATAATATGGAGCTGCAAACCCTATCCCTACAAGTAAACAGAGCGATATCCATATCGCCGTTTTCTTGCCATTGCCGCGTTCTAAAATATAAATAAGCAAAATCATCATTGAAACGATAATCGCTCCTAAAAGCACGAGCAGCTTTTCTTCCCCTGTATTTAATACATAGATGCCGCCAAAAACAAAGACCGCTAACATGGCAGCGACTGCTAATAAAGTAATAAGTAATTTCACAAATGCGTTCATATAGTCTCCTAAAATAATTCGTTATTTTTTAGCTATTGTTCCATTAATGATTCAAATAATTCCTGGTCATCCGGATAAGCCATATCCAGTTCCGCCAGTTCAGTGATCGGTTTCCAAGCTACTTCTTGAATCCACGGGTCGTTTTCATCCACTCGGATTTCGCCCCCTGTGATTTCCACTCGGAAATAATGCACTTCGAATGATACCGCAGAATTTTCGTACTCACCGTTTCTAATTTTCAGCTCCTCATGTACCGAAACTGAGAGGCCAGTTTCTTCGAAAAACTCACGTTCGCAGCATTCTTGAAGACTTTCTCCTGCTTCGAGTCCTGCGGCCGGCACTGACCATTTTTTATCTTCATCCGGCGGCCCTTGCAGGACCAGCAAGACTTCTCCTTTATCATTTACGCAGACGCCAGCTGCGCCTCTCCAGTTTGCCATTTCCATTAAAAGCCCTCCAATGCCTGTTTTTCAATTTCTTTTACAAGCGATTCTTTGCCGCGGATATACTGTTCGATATCTGTCGGATATTTCATTGCTAATTCCTTTTTTAAAGTACCATATTTTTCCGCTTTTTTGGGGTGTTTTTTTAAAAAATCCCTAAATGCCAAATGGCGATTAATTTCACCGTTGCCGCGTTCGTACATATGTATATGATGCGTGCGCACATCGCCGCCTTTTTGAAAGTATCTTCTGCCTTTCAATCCGTTTTCTCCTTTAGCTTCATAACCAAGCTGCTCAAATGCCTGATTGAATCGGTCAATAGCTTCAATGTCTTTCACAATTGGCATTAAATCAATAACGGGTTTAGCTGCCAGTCCTTTTACGGCTGTACTCCCGATATGATGAACTGCTACACAGTCGTCTCCAAGAATCTTCTTGATTTCTGCTGCCTCTTTTTGGAATAGCTCTTCCCACTCTTTTTGATAGTCGCAAACTTCTACTTTTCGCATTTGAATCTCCTTTCACAGACAGTAAAAAACGGCCTGCAGGTGCAAGCCGCTTTTCCTTCTTTTTTTAATGAGCTGCTTTAGATACCTCTTGATCCAAAGTGATTCCATGAGTCGCTTCCGGAAGACCCAGGTCTGCTGAGAATCCATTGGCCCGGTAAAACGCGTCTGCCATTGAAGAGTCCGTACGAACTACGATCTCTTTAAAATGGCCCCGCCCATAATTAATGATTTCTTTTAATAGTTTGGTGCCAATGCCTTGGCGTCTGGCACTAGGGGAAATATAAAAGCGCCGGAGCCTGCCGACACCTTCTTTTGTCGAATAAGGGTCTCGGTTCAATCCGCCAATCGCAACCAAATGATCGTGATGGTCCCATACGCCATAGAGCACTTCACCTTCTTGGTTAAATGTATTTGTGCCATCTTCGTACTGGTTGACTAACCTTCTAAGAAAGCGATACCCTTCGGCTTCACTTTCTTCCACCAATTTCGAGACATCCACCGATTTTAAATCTGTTATTTGCTTTAAGTTAATTGTCATGTCGCTCCTCCTCATCATGGTCGTGAATTGCCATTTCTTACGGATTCCAACATTTCTTTCACCTTGCTCTTTTAGTGTATCGAAAAAGCAGTAAACAATCCACAAAAGATCGAATTTTCGAACAGATCAAAAGAAGCCTTGGATTTCCAAGACTTCTTTTTTCATTATTTATACTGCAGAAGATTCGATATTCGCTTTCTTAGCTTCCATTTTTTTCACCAGATAAATGCTCGCTTCGTAAAGCAAAGCCATTGGAATCAGCACAAGCAATTGGCTGATAAAATCCGGTGGAGTAATCAATGCCGAGACTATAGCGAGTACAAGATAAGACCATTTCCTTACTTTCTTCATAGACACGGAACTTAAAATGCCGATAGATGACAAGAATAAGGCTACAATCGGCATCTCAAATAATAACCCTAACGGAACCGTCGTCATGATCAAGAAATGGACATACTCACTTGCTGAAATCATCACTGCAAAATTTGCAGCTCCGAGACCTACAAGAAATTGATAGCTTAATGGGTTTAAAATGAAGTAGCCAAATGCTATGCCCAGTATGAATAATAGAAGCATGACGGGTGAATACAAGCCGAGAAATCTCGATTCCTCTTCTTTCAGCCCCGGCTTTACAAACTGCCAAAGGAAATGGCTTAAAAATGGCAATGATAAACCGAGTGCCAAAGTGACAGAAATCGAGGTGTAGAATTTAATAATTTCAAGCGGTCCAAGAATTACCAAATCATGCCCTCTTACCACATATGGAAACCAAAAATTCAAAGTTGAAAAGACCAATAGGAGAAAGAACAGAAAAACAAAAGCGCTTTTGATTAATTGCTTGCGCAATTCCCCTAGATGGTCCACTAAAGTTTCTACTGGTTCTTCAGAAGGCCCTTTAGACGGTTCCGTCGGCGGCTCTGTTGCAGCTATTTCTGCAGCAGAGGCTTCTGGAATCTTCTCCGCAGGGATTTCTGGCTGTACCGCTTTTTTATGCAGCGGGCTGACTAATTTGCGTTCGCCATACGGATCCATTTAACCACCTTCAAATTTTTTCGGATTTTGTTTCTTCTTTCACTTCCGGTTTTTCGTCGTCATCCATGATGTCTTTTGCAGAACGTTTGAATTCCGATAAAGTTTTGCCGACTGCCCCACCGATTTCAGGCAATTTTCTCGGTCCAAATAAAATCAGAACAATCACCAAAATAATAATCAATCCTGGAACTCCAATTGATGCTAAGCCGCCCATAAGATGTCTCCTCCTTTTTCTTGCTTAAATAATCTTTCAATCCGCTATTCTTTTGTCCAGACTCCAGCGCCTAGCTTCCGCTTTTCTTTTTAAACTAGCGATCCTCCGTTTTTGCTGTAATTGATGATTCCTTCTGCGCAGCGATAAGCAAGAGCGCCTACTGTTCCGGTTGGATTGTATCCGCCGTTATGTGCAAAGTTTCCTGCTCCTACTACGAAAAGATTTTCCATATCCCAATGCTGAAGGTAGTTATTGACTACACTAGTTTCAGGCTCTGCTCCCATAATTGTGCCGCCGGTATTATGTGTAGTCTGGTAAGGAACGATATCGTAATCGGAAATCGGGCTCCCTCCTACTACCGTTTTCGCTCCCATTTCCTGCATGATTTCTGCCGCTCGCTCTGACAGATAGGCATGTAGCGCACGATCTTGATCGGTAAAGTTATAAGTCAGTTGAAGCAGCGGCACGCCGTAGATGTCTTTGTATGTGCTATCCAAGGACATGTAATTATCACGATGCGGCATGGAAGCTCCTTGTCCACCAATCGATAACGATCTCGGATAGTTTTCAATTGATGCTTTCTTAAAATCCGCTCCCCATGACGGCGTGTCCGGCGGAACAGGATTCGTTAAAATTGGCCGGTTCCCGGTTTGGGTAATCGACAGGCTCGCTCCATGGATAAAGTCCAAATCGCTATGGTCAAAGTTGTCGCCATTAAAATCATCAATGGTCATTCCTAACGCGCCAGCGCCCATGAAGACATTCATCTTCTCATCAAAGAAGCCGGATGCTCCTGGAAGGATTTGATAGCCATAGTTTTTGCCCAGCGTTCCTCTTCCAGTTTCCGGATCGTACATTTCGCCGATTTCTGATACCATGAGAAGTTTTGCATTGTTCAGCATGTAACTGGTCAATACCACCACTTCTGCCGGCTGGATAAATTCTTCGAAAGTTACGGTGTCAAAATAACGGACTCCTGTTACCCGGTCTCCCTCTTTCATGATTTCCACTACATTTGAATTAAATTTAATTTCATAATTCCCTGTATCTTTTGCCGTTGGGACGACCGTAATTTCCGGTGAAGTTTTCGCTCCGTACTCACAGCCGAAGCGTTCACAGAAACCGCAGTATTGGCAAGCATTGATTTGCTGGCCATCCGGATTTTCATAAGCTTCAGATAAGTTTGCGGACGGCATCATAAACGGCGAATAGCCGAGATTAGTTGTTGCTGACTCAAACTTTTTCAATATCGGCGTCTTTTTCATTGGCGGAGTCGGGTAATCGCTTGAGCGTTTGCCAGCGAATGGATTTTTGTCTTCCCCGGAGATGCCTGCGGTCTTTTCAAAACGATCAAAATAAGGCTCTAACTCATCATAAGTTATGCCCCAGTCTTGAATTGTGTATTCAGGAGGAAGTTTATTGGCTCCATATTTCTCATCTGTCATTGTCTTGATTTGAAAATCATAAGGCAGGAAACGCCAGTTTTGGCCATTCCAGTGCGTACCAGATCCTCCAAGGCCTTCTCCGAGCAAAAATGAACCCATTTGGCGCATAGGTAAGGCTTTTTGGTCCCGTCTGTTGCGGAACGTAATCGTTTCTTTCGACAAATCCTGCATCAATTCATAACGGACCGCATAGCGGTATTCGTCATGGACAATCGCGAAATCTTCCGTTCCGCGTTCCCGCCCGCGTTCGAGGCCCACGACTTTCAGTCCTTCTTTTGCACATTCAGCAGCAACAATGCCGCCCGTCCAGCCTACTCCGACTGTTACGACGTCCACTTTATCCAAAGTTGTGACCATTAAGATTCCCCCTCCTTGTTAATGCTGCATACCGAGAGATTTCGGTTCGATTTCTACATATTCTTCGCTTTCAATTTGATTAATATAGGAAGCCTGATGCCCTGGGAAGCCTTTCATTTTCCAGCCTTCCATTCCTTCATTGCCTGAATAGATTGGATCTGCATAGGCTCCTTCAAGCGTCGCCATGCGCAGTAATTTAAAGAAAAACAAAGCCGAAACACCTTTCATTTCGATTTCATCTTCCTGGAACGCTGTTAAAATTTCATCCATCTGCTCTCCTTCAAGCTCTACGAAATCCGTTTCGAAGCGGCTTTGCGCTTCCTGCTGCATTAATTGCAGCCCTTGGCGGAACATTTCATTTCGCTTCAGGCGGCTCTGGTAGCCTTGCGTAGTTTGGCCTTCTTCAAACGGTCCTTGCATATATTCTTTTGAATTTTCGCCGTAGGCTCCTGCCAATTGCTTATCGATAAAATAAGGCACCCCGAGTCCAATGGCTCCTGGTCCAAGATCGTCTTCCGGAAAAATACGTTCTGTGGCATTTGCTAAAATTTGGAATTCAGCATCATTTTTAAAGAACATTAATCCTCTGACTCCGCCGGCTGACCCTTCCCCGTGCTGTTCCCCACTTGGGGCCGGTGCATTGGATGAAGCGTTGTTGTTGTTTGAATTCGCGCCAATAAGACCGCCGATAATTCCACCGCCGATAAGAGCTCCTGTCGCAATTCCTGAAGTCTTCAGAAAGTCGCGCCTTGAATAATTTTTAGTTTCTTTTGCCATTTTCCTTGCCCCCTTTTCATAAATTAAAACTAATGAATATTTTCGTATAATACCCTTTTGAAAAAAAAATACACGCATTGTGAGAAAAAAGTTTTGAATTTTTTAGAAAGAAACAGACTAAACGGCTCTACTGCGGGCTTCCGCTCTTTTATTTTCCATAAAAAAAGGCCAAGGGAATGGTCACCTCGGCTTTGTAGCATGTACTATATTAGTTTAAGATTTTGATGTTGATGGATTTGCGTCCCCAGTCCAAAGCTCCGCTTTGAGTCGGGATGAAAACGTCGATTTTGTTTCCTTTGATTGCGCCGCCAGTATCGCCGGCAATTGCTTCTCCGTACCCTTCAACCCAAACTTTTGAACCAAGCGGGATGACAGTTGGATCTACGGCAATGACTTTTTGGTTCGGATTTGAACGAAGATCGATTCCTGTTGCAGTTACGCCAGAGCATCCTGCACAATAAGCTGTATAAGCTGTAGCTGAAACCGTCATTTCTTTACCAGATTGCTCTGATGCTGCAGGTGCTGCTGTTTTAGCAGGAGCTGCTTGAGATGCCGTTTTTGCCGGGGTTGCTTCTTGAGGTGCTTTCGGCACAGAAATTGGAGATCCGCCGCTGACTACTAATTTGTCGCCAGGATAAATCCAGTGTCCTGTAATTCCGTTCCAGCTCATTAGCGTATCAAGTGAAATACCATGGGCTTGTGCAATTTTGAATAGGGTGTCGCCACTTGCTACAGTGTATGTAGACTTTTCTTGTGACACTTCAACCTTTTCTTCTGATGCAACTTCAAGCTGTTGGCTTGGATAAATGATGTCGGATGATAAATCGTTCCATCCCTTTAATTGTTCTACTGAAACGTTCTGCGCTTGTGAAATACTCCACAGCGTGTCACCGGATTCTACTGTATAAGATGATTGAGCGCTAGCTTGGCTGGCTGCTCCTACACTTAATGCTGCAATTGCAGTTAGTGTAATGATTTGCTTCTTCATAAAATGAATTTCCTCCTTTTCACTAACAGGAGTCATCATACCACCCACAGATTTCAAGACAATGACAAACCGACAGATATAAAATAACAATTACGTTACGTCATCTTCTTCTATATTACAATCTGTAATAAATCTGATTTCGCCAACGAAATAAGGGTTTTATTTACATTTTTATGTTTTTCGTTGAAAAAACCGGCATTTTCAGCACAAAAAAACGGAAGCTTCTCTGAGCCTCCGTTTTTTCTTATTTGAATACGCTTGTACTGTGAAGCGGCTGGATCTTCGATTTTGGATCCAAATACGCTTTTGCATTGTTGATCGCTGTTGGCGCTTCACCGAAGCCCACCGCAATCAGCTTCACTTTTCCTTCATACGTCGCGATATCTCCTGCTGCGTAGATTCCTGGAACACTGGTTTCCATTTTTGAATTTACGACCACGGAGTTTTTCTCCATTTCAAGGCCCCATTCTTTGATTGGCCCAAGTGAAGTGATATTGCCATAGTTGACGATGACGTGATCCACTTCGAGGCGTTCTTCGTTGCCTTCTTTGTCAATCAGCACCAATTCACGGACTTGCCCGTTCTCGCCGACCAATTCCTTGACGCCATAAGGTTTTTTAATCTCAACTTTCGATTCCATCAACGTGTCAATGTTTGCCTCATGTGCAGTCATCTTGTCTCTGCGATGGCTTAATGTAACATGGGATGCCACGTTCTCGAGCATCATAGCCCAGTCAACAGCCGAGTCGCCGCCGCCAAGGACGACCACTTTCTTCCCGCTGAACATGGTTAAATCTTTAACTCCGTAATGCAGAGAAGTACCTTCAAACGCTTCAGAACCTTCAACGCCCAATTTGCGGGGCTGGAATGCCCCTACTCCAGCAGTTAAAAGAATAGCCTTCGTGTAATGCAAACCTTTGTCTGTCTGGATTACAAAATGGTCCTCTTGACGTTCAACAGTGGAAACCGTTTCTTCTAAACAAATGGAAGGATCTCCGTAATTTGCTTGGACGACAAGATTGTCTACTAAATCCTTCGCCAGAACTTTTGTAAATCCGCCGACATCGTAAATAAATTTATCAGGATATAATTCAGTCAGCTGGCCGCCTAATTGAGGCAAGCTGTCTAAAATTTTTACTTTCATTTTTCTCATGCCGCCATAAAAAGAAGCAAATAAGCCAGTTGGACCGCCGCCAATGATCGTTATATCAAAAATTTCACGCTCTTCCATTTCAACACTCCTAATCTACTCAATAATTATATCCTATCATATTGTCCCCCATTTCACGCAATCAGACTATTGATTGAAATTGAAAATTTAAAAGTCGAATAATTTAGTTTATTAACTGCATTTTATATGTTTTTTCCGTACACTGAATGGGAGAGCAATGGAGAAAGGATGGAGACAAATGGACTTAGGTTTAACGGACAAAGTGGCTGTCGTTATGGCTTCCAGCAAAGGGCTGGGAAAAGCCATCGCATTGGAATTTGCGAAAGAAGGCGCGATTGTCATCATTTCGAGCAGACATCAGAAAGATCTGGATTTAACGGGCAGGGAGATTAAACAGCAAGTTCCGGGTGCTTCCGTGCATTCAAAAGTTTGCGATATGTCGAAAGAGGAAGATATCGCCTCTTTCTTTGGAGCGATACTTGGTGAATTCGGCAAGATTGATATTCTCATCAATAATACAGGCGGACCGAAAGCAGGCGGATTCAACGATGTTGGAGATGAAGACTGGTACGCTTCATTTGAACAAAATCTATTGTCTTATATCCGCACAACTCGCGCTGTACTTCCTTCTATGAAAGAACAGCAATTCGGGCGGATTATTAACATCTCTTCATCTTCCACAAAAGAAGTAATAGATGGGTTGATTCTGTCCAATACTTTCCGCGCCGGAATGGTCGGCTTTGCCAAAACTCTAGCGCGCGAAGTTGCAAACGATAATATATTGGTCAACACCGTCGGCCCCGGCCGCATACAGACAGACCGGATCACCGAGCTTGATCAGCTCGAAGCCGATAAGCAGCAGATTCCAATCGAAGAACTTACGAAACAGAAGCAAGCAGCACTCCCAATCGGGCGCTACGGGCAGCCGGAAGAATTCGCGAAAGTCGTGGTATTCCTCGCTTCCTCCGCCAATACGTATATGACAGGTCAATCATTGGTCATTGAAGGCGGCTTGTTGAAAGCACTCTAAACGGCAAATGATTATACAGCTAACCGAAAAATCGATATACTGGAAAATGAACCAATTCAAAAGGAGATGTTTTTAATGGCTAAAAAAGGTCACATCCACATGGAAAACGGCGAAATCATCAATTTCGAACTTTTCCCAAATGAAGCACCAAACACTGTAGCGAACTTTGAGCAACTTGCAAACTCAGGTTTCTATAACGACGTAACATTCCACCGCGTAA
This sequence comes from Planococcus sp. NCCP-2050, assembly GCF_023708025.1. Classification (NCBI taxonomy): domain Bacteria; kingdom Bacillati; phylum Bacillota; class Bacilli; order Caryophanales; family Caryophanaceae; genus Planococcus; species Planococcus sp. NCCP-2050. Next base: position 166,392 of record NZ_BRCX01000002.1, read on the forward strand.
TTCCTGGCTTCGTAAGCCAAGGCGGCGACCCCACCGGCACTGGTGCTGGCGGCAGCGGCAAAACAATCAAATGCGAAACTGAAGGCAACCCGCATAAGCACCAAGCAGGCAGCCTTTCAATGGCACATGCCGGCAAAGACACTGGATCTAGCCAGTTCTTTATCGTCCATGAACCACAACCGCATCTTGACGGCGTACACACAGTATTCGGTAAAGTTGACGAAGCTGGCGTGAAAATCGCGCGTGCAATGAAAAACGGCGACAAAATGACGAAAGTCCACGTGTTCGACGAAGAATAAGAGAGCGAATGGCCCGGCTTGAATAATCAAGCCGGGCTTTTTTATGATTTTTTCTAGATATGCACAGGTATCCCGCAAATACGCACAGAAGCCAGCCGAATACGCCCCAATGCTCATAAAATACGCTTCTAACCGAAAATCTCCATAAAAAAACACGCACAATGCGTGTTTTCTATAATACTTTGCTTAAGAACGATTTCGTCCGTTCGTGCTGTGGATTTCCGAACAATTCACTCGGCACATTCTCTTCGACAATATAGCCTCCGTCGATGAACATGACGCGGTCGCCCACTTCACGTGCGAAGCCCATTTCATGCGTTACAACGACCATCGTCATTCCTTCTAAAGCCAATTGCTTCATGACATCCAGCACATCTCCCACCATTTCCGGATCGAGTGCAGAAGTCGGTTCATCGAAAAGCATGATTTTCGGATCCATTGCAAGTGCACGGGCGATCGCCACCCGCTGCTTCTGTCCACCAGATAATTGGCCGGGGTAGACATTCGCTTTTTCACGCAAGCCGACTTTATCCAATAGTTCATACGCTTTTTCTGTAATCGCTTTTTTATCGTTCTTCTTCAATTTCATTGGTGCCAAGGTGACATTTTCGAGCACGCTTTTATGCGGGAACAAATTAAATTGCTGAAATACCATTCCAACGTCTTGGCGAATTTTATTGATGTCATTTTTCGGTTCGGTGATATCGACGCCTTCGATATACACATGTCCCCCGGTAATATCCTCTAAACGGTTCAAACATCGGAGAAACGTACTTTTTCCTGATCCGGATGGACCGATGACGCACACCACTTCTTTTTCTTCAATCACTGTACTGATGTCTTTCAATACTTCCAACTTACCGAACGATTTTTTCAAGTTCTCTACTCTGATCATTGTCATCGCAATACAAACTTCCTTTCCACAAAACTAGCCAGCATCGAAAGCAAATAGATGACCACGAAATAAATGATGCCGACAATTAAATACACGTTAAAAGCATCAAATGTGGCACTGGCTTGGATCCGCCCTTCTTGCGTCAAATCTGCAATTCCGATTACCGATAAGAGCGACGTATCTTTCAAAGAGATGATGGCTTGGTTCGTAATGGTTGGCAGCATTCTTCTAAATGCTTGCGGCAAAATGATAAAACGCATGTTTTGCGTAGCATTCAGCCCAAGTGAACGTGCTGCTTCCGTCTGCCCTTTGTCAATTGACTGGATACCCGCCCGAATAATTTCCGAGAAATACGCTCCTGCGTTGATGGCTACAGTCACGATTCCAGCTGTCGTATTGTCCAGCGAGAAAAACCCAAGGGAATTCAATCCAAAATAAATGAAGAATAATTGAACGATAAACGGTGTACCCCGAATGGCATCCACAAAGATTTTAGCGATCCAATTCAATATTTTAATCGGCGCAAGTCTAAGCAAAGCGACTAGCAAACCGATCAGGAAGCCGAGAATAATGGCAATGACAAAGATATAAAGCGTGACTTGCAACCCTTCCATCAAATAAGGAAAGGCATTTCTAATCGTATCCATCGACATATCTCCTTTATAAGAAAAGCGCAAGCGCCCAACTAGCCTTGATAGGGTTAAGGTCACCTCGAGGGCTGGGCGCTGAAGTCTAGACACCAAATGCGCAAATCAAATTTCTATGCTGTATAAAAAATGCAGCGCACAAATGCGCGCTGCAACCCGTTCTTATTCTGCGATGTACTTGCCAAGAATTTCATCGTATTCTCCGCTGTCACGCAATTCTTGAAGACCTGTATTGATTTGTTCTAAAACATCTGCATTTTCGCCTTTCAATACAGCGATTCCGTATTGGTCACCATTTAAGCGCTCCCCAACCGTCTTCAAGTCTAATCCACTTTCAGAAATCGCATAAGCGATAACCGGATAATCCTCAATTAAAACATCTGCGTTGCCATTTGAAACTTCCTGGAACATAGACGGGCTGTCTTCAAATTGAGAAACCGTGAAGCCATATTCGCCTTCGTTCGCTCTTGCAAATTCCGCTCCAGTTGTTCCGCTTTTAACCGCTACTGTTTTGCCTTCTAGATCTTCTAAAGTTTCAATGTCCGTGTTGTCTGATGAAACAACTAAAGTCAATCCTGCATCAAAGTAAGGATCTGAGAAATCCACTACGTTTTTACGCTCATCTGTAATACTCATTCCAGCAATTGCAATATCCAATTGGCCTGCTTGCAAAGCTGGAATAATTCCGCTGAAATCCATTGGGCTGAATTCGATGTCGAAACCTTGGTTTTCGGCAATTGCTGTAATTAAATCAATGTCGATCCCCGTGTATTCGCCGTCTTCTTCAAACTCAAATGGTGGATATGTAGTATCGATACCAACTGTATACTTTGTGCCTTCGCTTCCGCCATCTCCTGACGAACCGCTTGAATCATCAGCCGAATCATCTGATCCACAAGCTGCAATAACTAGCATGACTGCCATAAGAAGCATTAATAAACTAATCTTTTTCAAATCATTTCCCCCTTTATGTGATGAAATTCATCTCTTCAACAATATATCATAATATTCTACAAATCAGAACCTTCAAAATAAAAAATAGACAACTAATTCCTTAGTTGTCTAGTTCTTTTCAGCTACTTCTTTTGATATTTGACGTTTTTTTCGTAACCGGATGAATAAACGGAGGTTATGAACTACCGTTTTTAATACTGCATATAATGGAATAGCGATTAAAATACCAACAAAGCCATAAAGCGCAGCAGCAATCAACAGCAAAAGAATAATCGTCAACGGGTGGATGTTCAAACGGTTTCCCATAATATTCGGCGTGACCAAATTCCCTTCTAATTGCTGAACCACTAAAAGCACGATGAGAACTTTTACGGCCATCAGCGGCTCACCGCTCATTAAAGCGACAAATATGGCTGGTATAATGCCGATTAACGGCCCTAAAAACGGTACGATAATCAAGAACATTGCAAAGACTGCCAGTGTTAAGGCGTAATCCAGGCCGATAATGATATAGCCGATGTACATCAATACGCCCACTGTAAACGCGACAATCGCTTGGCCGACAATATAGTCGGAGAGTGTCTGATCAAGATCCCGCAATAATTTCCTTCCCTCAAGCCGATGTTCATCTGGAAGATACTTCATTAAATGAGGGTTCAGTTTTTCATCGTCCTTCAATAGGAAGAAAAGAATGAACGGCACAACGATCAAGACAACAGCGATATTCATTAGCATGCCAAGAATCCCCATAACGTTCTCCATTAAACCATCCGATAAATTTTCCGCATAGGAAGTTAAGTAGCTCTTCAACTCCGTTCCGGTCACTCCGGCAAACTCAAACTCAGACACAGCTTCATCGGAATCCGCTGTCACTTCTTCGATTGTTTCCGGCGCCAGCTCTGCGAGACTTGTCACTTGGTCTTTTAATAGAGGACCGAAGAAATAAGTGACCGACACCAAGACAATCGCTATCAAGGAAAAAATAAGGGCAATTCCTGCTAGCTTCGGTATGTAGCGCGTCAGCAGCTTCAATAATGGACGCAGAATATAATACAGAAGGCCAGCGATTACGATTGGCGCAAAGACAGTCGCAATAATCACTTTGAATGGCCAAAAAGCGTAGTCGATCTTTCCTAAAAAGAATAAAATAATAACGATTAATAAAGTGCCAGTTGCATACTCAAAAAACGGTTTCTTAATCCACATGAAAAGCCCTCCTTTCTTAGTTCAATTTAAAAATTCCAGCAAAAAAGAGCGAAAGCAAGAGTTGCCTCCGCTTTCACTCTTTTGCCGGAATGTTTATTCTTCTTCAAGTTCTTTCATTTCTCTATGAGTTTGTGGGAATCCGTTTGCCTGCCATTCATCACGGTAAGCAGAATCCAATTGTGTTAAGCCTTTTTCAGCTGGGTCCAGATCCGCTTCTACACTTTCACGGCGGTCAGCTTCTACACTATTGCGCATGTCCGAGTCTTCTTGAACCTTTACGCTGTTTTTTTCCTGATACGCTTTAAAAACAAAAATTCCTGCAGCCGCTGCCAAAGCGCTGCCGATTACTGTATTCATTGTTGATTTTTTCATTTATACCCCTCCAAATAGAAACTGATAAACTGTCTTCTAATCTGTATACCCTTAAAATTACTTTTTAACTACTCATTGAAAAGATTTTTTTGCTGATGCTAGCCGTTTAATTGTTGCAGCGCTTTTTCTTCAGCTGGAATCCGCACGAACAAAAGAAGCAATGCATTAGCAATACTGAATAGGACAGCTGTACGCCATGCGCCGAATATGAGTGGAAGCGAAGCGATTTCCAGTGCTACTACCACCTAATTCGGATGCGAAATCCAGCGGTAAGGACCGCTCTTTACTTTTTCTGCGCCAGGAAGAACCAATATTTGAGTATTCTAAAACGTTCCCAAAGAAGCGAGCGCCCACACACGTAAAATTTGGGCGAAAATGAAAATCATCAAGAAAAGCAGTCAAACACTCCCTAGATCCCCCCATGTAAGAAACTTCTATCCCCTCCTGCTTTTACCGTTTTTAAAACCGTCCTTTTGATTGAATGGCTGCAGATAACTTCTTTGGTTTTATCGACTTCCGTTATTTCAATAAATTATTTCCAATAATCTTTAAGTTAGTTGACTCATTTCGAAATAAACGTTTAAGACCTCTCGCTATGGGAAAAGTTGAGTAATCTATTAAAAAAGTAAGGAGGGATCAGTATGGCAATTCAACAATACAAGCCTCTTTCCGGCTTCAAGAATTTCACTGATTTTTTTAGTGCACTTGCCAGTAAATCCCATCCTTTCTTCGCAGCGGCGCATCGAGGAATCTGCGGAAATGTTCCTGAAAATTCCATTAAGGCTTTTCAAGAATGCTTCAGGCAAAATGTTTACATCATTGAAATCGATATCCAGCGATCTAAAGATGGACATTTAATCGTTATGCACGATATCACAGTCAATCGTATGACAAACAGCGAAGGCAGGATTTCCGAACTGACTTTGGAACAGCTTCAAAAACTATTTTTAAAGGAAAAAAGTGGAGGCATTGGCGCAAAACTCACCAATGAGAAAATACCGACGCTTAAAGAAGTGCTTCTTTTGGCAAAAGGCCGAGCTTTACTGAATCTAGATAAGGCATGGGAATACCGCGAAGAAATTTACGATTTGGTTGAAGAAACTGGCACATTCGACCATGTATTATTGAAAAGCGGCGAACCCATCGCAAAAGTCGCCGCATTTTTACATTCGAAACCGAAGCCGTTGCATTATATGCACAAACTACAAGACCGCAATCTTCAGGAATTGGACGAATTAATAACTCGGATTTCACCTTTAGCAATCGAAATTCTCTTTGCGTATGAAACAGATGAAGTGGTTTCAAAACCTGTTCTGGCGAAAATGCGAAGTGCCAGCAATGTGTGGGTCAATGCACTCGATAATGGAGAAAATGCCCATCATACGGACTCATTGTCTCTATTGGAACCAGATAAAGGCTGGGGTTGGTTTTTAGATCAGCACATGAACATCATCCAGACAGATTACGCTGCTGAAATTATGGAGTACGCTGAGAGATGGAAAAGCAAAGCCTAATCCTACTCTCTGTGCGCGGCAGCTTCGTGCTTCAGTTTCGGCCATTGTTCAACAAGTTTTTGCGCAACTCCTTGTGCCGATGCCGGGTTCTGCCCTGTAATCAGTCGGCCTGACTGCAGCACACAGGCAGCCATTGGAAGAGAAGCTTGTTTGTATAAAGTGCCGCGTTCTTTTAATGCCTGTTCGAGCGAAAAAGGAATGTGCTTGTACAAGCCCATCAATTTTTCTTCCCGATCTGAGAACCCAGTGACGACGTGTCCAGATAACAGATACCTTCCATCCGACAACTTTACATTCTGTAGTCCGCTCGGTCCGTGGCAAACAGCTGAAACGATCCCGCCGTTTTCATAAATCGCTCTTGTAAGATCTTGCAGGCCTGTGTTATCCGGGAAATCCCACATCGTTCCGTGTCCGCCTGCAAAATAGATAGCAGCATAGTCAGCGGCATTTACTTCTTCGGGCACTTTCGGATTTTTCACCTTGTCCATCAGCTCATCATTTTGGTAATAAGCACGTGTCTTTTTATTTGTCAGAACCGCCATTAAACTTCTTGGATCCAACGGAACCCGCTCGTGTGAGGTGCTGACGATATCCACTTCAAAATCATTTTTCACTTCATGGTAAAAATCTGTCAGTTCCCTCAGCCATAACCCAGTTTTCTTCCCCTTCGTTCCAAGAGCTGCATGATTGGTTACAGCAATCAGTAATTTATCCATCGAAATCCCCTCTCCTGCTTCAGATCTTTTTCTTCGTATTCCCTTTCCTAAATGAAGAAAAACGTGAATCAGCGGCACATTTTCCACTTTGCCTTATTACAAATAAAAAAGAGGATGTGCCTCTGTCTAAAAGGTTTAAATAAACACTTATATTGTCAGAAAATACAGTCTTTTTATATATTTCCGCTCGTATTTGTGTTAAAATTGCAGTAACTAGGGAGGGATTAAAGATGAAAACGCTCTTGTCGTTTGCAGCCTCTATCATCCTTGCTTTCAGTATGTTTTCTCTTCCCGCTTCCGCTGTCGTAACTTTTGATGATGTCCCAGCGACCCATGGATTCGCCTTCGAAATCATCTATCTCCACGAACAAGGAATTGTGTCCGGCTACGATGACGGAACATTCCGGCCCAATGCCACAGTAAGCCGCGCCCAAGCCATTGTAATGATCGGACGTGCACTCGAACTGGATGGCACAAAACGCAAAACGCCATTTAAAGATGTAGGTGCCGGCCACCCAGCTTCAGGCTATATCGACTCTGGCGTAAAAGAAGGCATCATTTTCGGCTTTCCGGACAATACGTTCCGGCCGAACGCCCATCTGAACCGCGGCCAAGCTGCGATGATCCTTGACCGGGCTTTTGATTTCCCTGCTGCTCCACCTTCCGGATTTTTGGATATGGGACCAAATACCGTTTCGAATGAAGCTGTAGCAAGGCTTGCCCATCAAGGCGTCGCGAAAGGTTTCCCGGACAACCGGTTCCGGCCTTCAAACCCTGTCACACGCGCTCAATTCGCTGCTTTCCTTGCACGGGCCATTGAACCTACTTTCATTGAAGACAAACGCGAATTGCTTGCCACTGCCAACGAGATTTTAGGCGCTTTGCAGGGCAAAAAATTTAACGACGTTGCCAAATATGTAAGCTCTTCGAAAGGGCTTGTTTTCTGCCCTTACAGCGGCGGATGTTTGAATGGCAATGGCTTCACATTCTCCAAAAACCAAGTAAGTGCTTTTATGGCAGACCAGCAGGAATATGAATGGGGCTTTGAAGATGGCAGCGGATTCCCCATCCGGCTAACACCGGCAGCATATTATGATGAATACCTGATGGACGCTGCTTACCAGAAAAAAGAACGGTATGGACGGACGGATCAGCCGATGACAAGAGAGCAGATTACAGAACGTTTCCCGAATGCAACCATTGTCGAATTCTATAACGCCGGTTCGGTAGAATTTGAATACATGGACTGGCAAAACCTGAATATGGTCTTTGAGAAAAACAGCGAAGGCAAATGGATCTTGGTCGCAATTGTGAATAATCGCTGGACCATCTGACACGATTGAAGCAAATTTATATAAGCGCATAACGAAATGCTCCGGGATAAAATTTCCCGGAGCATTTCGTTATTCAGAAACAATCTCTTTGAATAATTCCACCAAACTTTGCTGAAATTTTTCATTGTCTTCCGGCTTTCTTTTTTTGGGGCCTTTCATGCGGCCGCCGCTTTGCCGAATTTTTTTAGCGACATGGCGGCCGTGAAGCAATTGATCAATATTTTCCGATGAGTAGATTCGGCCATTTTGATCGATCGGATGCCCTTTTTTCGCAAGAACCATGGCAGCTAAACCGTAATCTTGCGTAACGACTACATCTCCTTTTTTTACACGGTTGACTAAGACAAAATCGACTGCATCCGCACCTTTGGATACCGTAATCGTTTCCGCCCCCTCGCGCTGCATAATATGGGAAGTATCGCAGATCAGCAGAACCGGCAGCTCGAATTGCTTGGACAAAGCGATCGTCAAATCCACAACCGGGCAACCGTCTGCATCGATCAATACTTTCGTCATCGCAATTTCCTCCGTTCCACCAAATCATCCACTAATTTTTCAGCTGCTCGTTTGTATAAATTGCTCGTATGCACAAGAGAGGCAATTAGCAAAACCTGTTCCAATTCATCCGGATTTTCCATGGCAGCCGCTTCTTTCTTTGCCAAGTCTGCTTGGCGGTCGAGCCCTTCTTTGAAAAAGTCGACACCGCCTTGTTGGATATGCAAATAACTTTCATAAAAACTCTCTAAATTCAGCTGCTCTTTTTCCGCCCGTTCATTCAAACCATCCAATACTTGCTTTACATCATTTATCGATAGCACGCTTTTCATCTGGTAAATCAGGTGGATCAACATAATATGATTGCGTGTATACTTCTTATTTTGCACAGGATAAAACAATTTCCCTTTGGCGTAATTATTGATCATGGTCTTCGTCAAGATTTTCTCTTCGCCCGTTCTTTTCGTTTCCGCAAAGCTCGTTTCGAACAATTGAATGACTTGATCAATATATAAGTCAATTTTGGGTATATCTTCTAAAAGGATGGTTTTATCAAGTGCCAAACCTTCTGCCAGCTTTTTTATTTCAGCCACATCTTTCACCTTCGCCCTGTCAGTTATTACTTTTCATTCTACATGATTATTCAATATCCTCCAAGCTTGACCGTCGAATTAAATAAGAGTATTATCTTAAGTAGTTTCAATAACTACATAAGACAAGGAGCATATTATAATGAAAACTTACATACGCGAACCTTTTAATGCATTATCCCACCTTTTAGGTGCCGTTCTATCTTTTATAGCTTTGCTTGCTATGGTGATAAAGGCTGCCTATGATCAAGCGCCGGCATCACATTTGAGTTCGGTCATTATTTTCGGAGTGAGCTTGATTTGCCTTTATTCGGCCTCTGCGATTTACCACAGCGCTCTCGCCAAGCCATCCGTCATTGCGTTTTTGCGGAAGTTGGACCATTCCATGATTTTCGCTTTGATCGCTGGATCATATGCTCCTTTTTGCTTGATCGCATTAAACGGCAAGCTCGGAACTCTTCTTTTTACAATCGTGGCAGTACTCGGAATCAGCGGGATTCTCTTTAAGATGGTGTGGTTCCATTCTCCGCGTTGGCTATCCACTGCCATCTATATCGCCATGGGATGGATCATTATTTTTGCAGTCGTCCCTCTAGCAGACAGTTTGTCTGTCCCTGGTCTCGTGCTTCTCGTTGCAGGAGGGCTTTTCTACACAGTCGGTGGAATCATCTACGGGCTCAAACCCGATTTTCTTTCTTCCAAGTATTTGGGCTTCCATGAGATTTTCCACCTCTTCATTTTGGCAGGCAGCCTTTGCCATTTCCTTTCGGTTTACTTCTACGTTCTATAAAAAAAGTCTATCGCTGCAAAAGGAGTTGTTCCAAATTACTTTTGGACAACTCCTTTTCTTATCCTCCCTGCTTTCTTCGAAATTAAATGATATGATTATTCTAATAATTCCGGAGGGAGAGAGACAATGGAACAATTTGACTTGAACGATCAGCGATTGGCTGATGCCTTATTTGAAGCCTACATCCATAGAAAGCCGCTTTCAAAAGACCAAATTCCCGCTTTTCTTGAAAAAGAAAAAGCTTACGGCATCCAGCATGCGTTAACCGCCAAAAAAGCCGCTGAAGCCAATGAAGAATTAAAAGGGTATAAAATCAGTTTGACGAGTAAGGAAACCCAGGAACTTTTCCATTCCGATACACCTTTATACGGAGCTTTGACGACTTCAGCTCTTTCAGAAGGAACGATTGAACTCGATGGAATGTGCTCGCCTTTAATTGAACTCGAATTGATTTTCATTGTACAAGAAGAATTGTCGGCAGAAGATGATGTCGAAACGATTCTGCAAAAAACGCTTGTAGCTCCTGGAATCGAAGTACCGGATTCCCGTTTTGACGATTGGTTTCCGAAGCTCTCACTCGGCCAAGTCATTGCCGACAGTGCCGTAGCAGGAAAAATCGTCGTTGGCGAGCCAAAAAGCGGGCTCCGCTTTGAGGACCTTGCCGATATTCAAGGCCGATTGACTTTCAACGGAGAGGAAATCGCTGCGGACTCCTCAAAAGCGGTTTTGGAACATCCCGTCTATGCTGTCAAATGGCTGACAGAAGAACTGGCTAAACACGGATTAACCGTTGAAAAAGGCATGTCGATTTCCTCGGGCACTTTCATCCTGCCGAAAAAGCTTGAAAAAGGCGTCTACACAGCGAGCTATGAAGGAATCGGAGAAGTTTCCTTGAATGTAATTTAATCCGCGAAAAAAGGCGCCCCGTTTAATAGGGCGCCTTTTAATTTATTCGGCTGAAGCAATGCGGCCTTTCATAATCCACAGATAATAAACAGCGATCAACAGAACCATAGCCGCTAACACTAAATACAGGTTCGAATAACCGAGCGAAACGGCGATGATGCCGAGCGAAGCTGTCCCGATTGCCAGTCCTGAATCATAGAAAGCAAAAAATGTACCAGTCGCATAGCCGCTCCGGTGTTTGTCTGCGGCTTGAATGGCAAGCGTTTGGAAACTTGGCAGCAATGTGCCGTACCCAAAGCCCACTAAAGCTCCAGATAACAGGAGCATCCATGGCGATTGCGTAATGCTTAACGAAAACAGGCCAATGGCAAACATGATGCAGGAAGGAATAATGACGATATGCGGACCTCGCTTATCGAAAATCCGGCCGCTGAATGGGCGGATGAGCAGCATGGCGATGGCGTAAACCAAGAAGAAATAGCTCGCTGTTTTCAGCAACCCTAATGATTCTGCATAAACCGAGATAAACGACACGATGCTCGCATAGACGAAAGAAACAAAAAATCCGACACTTGCTATCGGCAATGCCTTTGTTTCGATAAAGTCCTGCAAAGTGAATTTATGTTTGCTCTCCCGAACCAACGTCGGCGCTTCTTCCACTCTTACCGCCAATGCACAGAAAAAGCCGATGATCATAATCATGCTGAAAACAATGAAAATCGTTTTTGCAGCCATTAATGGCTGCAGCGTCAAAGCGATGAATGGGCCAGCGACAATTGCGATATTCATGGCAATGCCGTAATATCCGAGACCTTCTCCCCGGCGTTCAGGCGGCACGATATCTGCTGCAATTGCTCCGCCGACTGTCGTCACCAAGCTGAACCAAATTCCGTGGAAAAACCGGAGAAATAACAATAAGGTAAAATCATTAATGAAAACATATAAAATGGTGCTGACCGCGAACATCAGCACACTGAGGATCAAAATTCTTCTTTTTCCGTACTTCTCCAAAATCATTCCGGCAAAAAACCGCATAATGATGGCGGATACTAAAAATACCGAAACAGCCAATCCGCCCTGAGCCGCTGTGCCGCCCAGTTCATTCATTACATAAATCGGCAGAAACGTTAATAGTGCATAAAATACAGTGAAAATAAAAAAGGTACTAACTGCGATATTGATAAAACTTTTTGTCCAAATCGGTCTTTTTTCAGTCATGGCTTACATCCTTTTCTTGTCCAGCTTCGTTGCCTATTTTTTTGAGCAGCCCGATTAACTGGGCCTGCTCATTTTCGGTCAGTGAAGAGACAAGCTTCTCTTCCACTTCCAAGATGCGCTTCGTAATTTGCGGCACTGCTTCTTCCGCACGTTCGGTCAGATAAACGATGCGCTCCCGTTTATCCACCCCTTCTCTCCGTTCAACCCAGCCGCTTTCCTCAAGCCGCGCCACTGTTCTTGTGACCGTCGGAGCCTCAACATTCAAGTATTGCCAAATCTCCTTTTGTGTCATGGAACCAAATTGTTTGATGCAAAATAGAATCGACCATTGGGTGCTGTATAGATCAAATTCTTTAAGTGCTTCGTTTACTTCTTTAACAGAAAGCCGCGACTTCTGATGAATTTCATGAAATAATAACTTTTGCATATCCAACCGCCCTTGCAATTACTTACTTAGGTAAGTATATAGTAATTTATTTCTCTTGTATAGTTCATCTAATCGCAAAATAGAGCCTTTCCCTAATTTCTTAAGGAAAGGCTCTCATTGACCGCTTTTATATTAGATGATGATTCCTTGTTTTTTTGCATCAAACAGCAATTCATCACGGAATTTCGGATGCGCAATTGAAATGAGGCGCTTCGCCCGTTCTGAAATGGATACGCCGTGCAAGCGGGCCATTCCGTATTCCGTCACGATATTGTCCACATCATTTTTGCCTGTAGTGACGACCGATCCAGGCGTCAATTGAAGATTAATGCGGGAAATCTCATCGTTCTTCGCTGTTGACGTCATGCAGATGTAGCCTTTGCCGTTCTCAGCAAAACGCACGCCGCGGGCAAAGTCGATTTGGCCGCCGCTTGAAGAATAGTATTTGCCTCCAACGGTTTCAGATGCGCATTGGCCGAATAAGTCGACTTCCGTTGTCGCGTTGATGGAAACGATGTTCTTTTCCAATGCAATTTCCCGTGGATCGTTGACAATGCTTACCGGCAAGAATTCGACAACCGGGTTGTCGTCGATGAAATCATACAGTTTCTTAGAACCGTATGCAAAAGTCGCGACGATTTTCCCCGGATTTGTAAATTTGCGTGTGCCGTCTACTGCTCCCGCCTCCACCAAATCCACAATGCCATCTGGCAGCATTTCGGTATGGATGCCCAGATGGCGGTGGTCTTTCAACATACTGATGACGGCATTTGGGACTGAGCCGATGCCAATCTGCAACGTGTCGCCGTCTTTAATGTCTTCGATCACAGAAGAAGCGATCAAAAGATCTTTATCCCCAATCGGCGACGCTTTTTCTTCAGTCAATGGCGCGTTATATTCCACATAACCTGCAATTTGGCTGATATGGATTTGATTGCGCCCATAAGTTCTCGGCATCTGGTCATTCACTTCTACGATGAACGGGACTTTTCCAACAAATTCAGAAACGTAGTCAGCCTGTGTCCCCATAGTGAAAAATCCATGCTCATCCATTGGCGACACGACCGTCATCATCATCGACATCTTCGTCACTTTTTGCAGCATGCGTGGAACTTCGTGGAAATTATTCGGGACAAGTTCCATCTTCGCCTGTTGATAGACTTTCCGTGTAGCACCGCTTAGAAAATAAGAAACGTGTTTAAGGCCTTCGTATGCGCCTTCGATATAAGGGCGATTGCGCAAAGCCAGCATTTGATGGATTTTTACTCCTTGCAGCTGGTCTGCATGTTCTTCTAATATATCAAGCAAATGGATCGGTTCGCCGTTAGCGATCGGAATGATGATATCTGCCCCTTGATCGATTAAGCCAACCACTTCTTGCGCACTCAATTTTTTCGTCATTTATTGGTTCACTCCCGACTCTCTGGATATCTAAATTTTATCATATTTCCTATAGTTCTCTTTAAAGGCGAAATAGCCATTCTATTCAAAAAAAGACCGTCATTTTTTATGACGGTCCCGTTTTGAAAGGGTGAAAATAAGCCCTGCAATTCCAAAAGCCGCAAGCAATCCCCAAAGGATCAAGACGACAATGGAACCTATTCCATAGTCTCCTCCTGAGTTCGCATATAATTGCAGAACAAAGAAAGCGATGCTGACCAGTGCAATGATCGCAAAATAGATAATGCGTGTTTTAACCGTAAAATTTTTCATAGCTATGCTCCTTCATGTATGGCGTCGTCGTTCCAAATGCACTTTGGTCCAGACCAATGTTGTTAATAAGAAAAGTTCAAATGCATTCGTTGCTGCTGAGCTATCCACCGGGATAGGCACCGCGCTGCCGATTGTCATAACAACTGCTCCCACCAGCATCCATTTCCATCCACGCTTTTTCCATAGAACCGCCCCTGCTGCAATAAGCACCACTGAAACAAGTAAAACCATGATAGGCGGTCCGGATGCCGGATCGGCAGACACATATCGCAAAACGCCGTATTCTTTTTCAAGCGCCAACTCCATGCCCACCGTTTCAAGCAGCAGTTCGATCCCTATCAAAGCGACGGTATAGAGGATCGCTGCGACACCGATTATCCTCTTCCTGCTCCATTCTACTCCAGCTTCCCGCAAGGCACCATAAGAAAACAACACTAAAGTAGGCGTCAATAAAGCATGGCTCCAAAAACGCAGCAAGCTCAAATTTTCCAGAAGCGGACCTTCGCCGATGAATTTTCCGAGTGCAATCATGCCATTATCATAGATCAATCCAAGCAGTACGAGATAGATGAATGACATGAAATTCCACGAGCGCTGCCGGCTCAACCCCCATATAACCAGTCCGATATAAGCAGCTGTAAATAAAAAATAGAGAATGGTATCCATATGCACCCTCCTTCCGAAAAGTGATCGTTATCTTTAACATTCACTAAACCGGAGGGCTTTAAACAATCGGTGCTCCAGGATCCATTCTCTATTTCAATTATTTTAAGACGAACTTCGTTTGGCTGAATCCTTCTTTCGACTTTTTCACTTCCAGAATTGCAGGGATCGCCGCTTTTAACTCCTGGACATGTGAAATAACACCGATCATGCGGCCGGATTTTTGGAGATCAATCAGCGTGTCGATTGATTTATTCAACGACTCGTCATCAAGCGAACCAAAGCCTTCATCGATAAACATCGTATCGATGGCTACATTGCCTTGGAAACTTTGGATAACATCTGCCATGCCAAGTGCCAAACAAAGCGAAGCGTTGAATTTTTCGCCGCCCGATAAAGTTTTCACATCGCGCGTTTGCCCCGTATAGGCGTCATAAACGTCCAACCCGAGGCCGCTTTGTTTGCCTCGTGCTTCCTGGCGGTCACTGCGGATCAAGTAAAACTGGCCATTGGATAGATTCTTCAAACGCTCATTCGCCGAATGGATAATTTGCTCCAAGTATTCAATCTGCAAATAGCGTTCAAACGAGATTTTCAACTGATTCTGTCCGCGGACCATGTCATATAAATCGGCGACCCGGTTCATCTGCTTTTCTATTTCAGCAGCTTGCCCATAGGCTTTAGAAATATTCGCTGACAGCTGGCTGATCTGGAGCCGGGATTCTTTCGCCCGGTTCCACGTTGCCAAGGAATCTTCATAGATTTGCTTCAAACTCATGAGTTCAGCTTCCATTCCAGGCAAATCTGCTCGTGTTTTACCTGCCAGTGCCTCTTCTAATTCCTTCACTTGCTCGATCAATGTGTAATGGGTTTGTTTGAATTCCTGAATTTTATTTTTTAATGCCGCTTGCTGCTGTTCGGATAATTTAGCTTGCTGATACGCTTCCTCTGATCCAAAATCCGACTTCTTCAGCACTTCTTTGAATTGATGTTCGGCCTTTTCTTTTTTCAATTTGATTTCTTCGGCCGCTTCTTTCGTATGTTTGACGGTGATCACCGCTGCTGCCTGGCGTTCTTTTGTTTCTTGCAATTGCTGCTGCGCTTTTTCCCAGGCTTCTGCCAATTGGGTTTTCAAGGATTTTTCGTTCTGGATTTTCTTTTCTAGAACACTTAAATTCCGCAGTTCTTCCGGAATGGCCACTAAACTTTGTTCAAAAACAGCAATTGCTGTCTGATAAGATGCGGCTACTTGCTGCGCTTTTTCCGCAGCCGCTGTTTTGCCAGCCTCTAAAGTAGCCAGTTTTTCCGTGTGGAGATTAAGTTGTTCTTTCAAGGAACGAAGCTGCTTTTTATCCGCCGACAAGGCTGCTACTTCAAGTTCTAACGCTTTTCTCTTCTCTTCTGTTTCTTCGTATGCCGTAGACGCACCTTCCAGAACGCCCCCAAACTGGGCTGCTCTTTCTTTTTTCAAAAACAATTGCTCTTCCAAGGCATTCAATTTGGCGGCTGCATTCCGGTATTCTCCGTCTGCTTGGCTGAATTCCGCTTTTGCCGCATCCAATTCTTCTTTTGTGACTGCTGTATGATGCAATGCTGAAAATTTTTGTGGATGCTCGGTGCTTCCACATACCGGACACGCTTCGCCGTCATGCAAAGAAGCAGCTAAAATTTGGGCTTGATTGGCTAACCAGCTATTTTCCAACGCTTGATAAGAGCCGTCCAATTCTTTGAATCGCTGTTCTTTTAACAGTTGGATCCGCTGCTGGGTCTGCCAGTCTGTTTCTGCAGCAAGCAATTCTTGTAGAATACGGCTCCGCTCTTTCAGCGAATTCAATTCGGTGTTTTTTGAATCAAAAGGCTCCAGTTTCTGTTCCAAAGCTGAAATCGTTTCGCCAAGCTGTTGATGTGCCTCTTTTTCCAATTGGAATTTCGCAGCCACTTCCGACAAATTCTTTTGTGCCTCAGCAGCGGCTGCTTCCATTGCTTTTAATTCCTGTTTTTTGCCGTCGATTTCACGTACTGCGGGAAGGATGTTTTCCAATTGAATCAGTCGCTGGCTTATCTCTTCCCGTTCTCTTTCTTTGCCTTGTTCGATTGAAAAAGCGTGTTCTGCATTTTTCAATTGTTCGCTTGTACGAAACTCATCGTCAACCGCTTTTTCAAGCGATTGTTCCTTGGTGATTTCGTTAGCTTGCAATTCCTTGAATAGGTTTTCTGTCCCTTCAATCAGGCCGGCACGCTCCGCCTTTTGCAATCGCATTTCTTGATCAGTGATTTGCGGCAAACGTTCTTTCATCACTTCTAAGCGTTTATTTTTTTCTTCGAGTTCCTGCAAGCGGTCGTTCCATTTCTTCGCTTCGTGGAAGCCTTCTAATTTGCCGTTATGAAGCTCGTAGGCAGCCAAATAAGCTTGTTCGTCTTTTACTGCTTTCTCATTGTAGTAGACAGCTTCATGCCCAAGCGCATGCAGCACTTGATTGACGTTGAAATGCTCGCGCTCTAACAGTTCGAATAGTTCAGAATCCCTTTGCGGCAAGACGGATGCAATCCCATTGATCAGGCTTGCAAGCGTATGCTCTTCGTATTGGTAAGCTTTAGCGGCAGCCTCTTTCCGCTGCTTTAAGCGCTCGCTGATCATTTTATACGGTTCGGTTTTGAATATTTTCCGGAGGATTTCTTCTTTATTGTCTGTTTCAGAAGTTAGGAGTTTCCGGAACTCACCTTGAGGCAGCATGACGATTTGGCTAAATTGATTTTGTGACAAGCCGATGATCTCTTCGACGCGGCGGTTGATTTCCGACACAATCTGGCGCTCTACACAGGGTACTTCGCCTTTATCCGTCACTTCAAAAAACTCATATTTTTCGCCTGTTGCACTTTTGTTGCCTTTCTTCACATGGCCCATCTGCCGGAGAATCCGGTAGACTTTCCTATGTATCTCGAATTCCATTTCGACGCAGGTGTGGGTCCCGTCTTCTGCAAAATCACTTCGCAGATTCCGCGTCTCGGCACGATCAGAACCGCTGGCAGCGCCGTAGAGCGCAAAACAAATTCCGTCAAAGATGGTCGTCTTCCCAGATCCCGTACTTCCAGAAATGACGAATAATTGATTGCCTTTCAAATCGGCGAAATCAATGGTTTCCGTGTGCTTATAAGGGCCAAAGGCTGTCAGTTTTAATTTTAAGGGACGCATTTACTTTACCCCTTCTTTCTCATCAGTTTCTTCCCGCAGAAATTCCTGCAGCACGTCTTTGAAAATCGCTTCTGTTTCTTCCGAAGCTCTTTCGCCCTTCACTTCTTCATAAAAGGCGTTGAATAATACCATTGGGTTCATTTCCCGGCGCGAACCTGAATCGCTTTGTTTCGAAGCTTGCCCGAAATGTTTGCGTTCTACGTGCATAGCATTCGGATAGACGGAACGGATTTTCTCCATTGGATATAAAATCGGTGTCTCATCGAGCAATTTCACGTAGACGTAGTCCTCATTCACTTCATGCTTGAGCAACTCTTCCATAAACCCTTCCACTGTCCGAAGGTCTCTTTTCGGTTCGAGCAACCGCTTTTCAACAGAAACAGCACCAGCTTCATCCATCTCTACTACCAAAAACCCTTTTTGGTGATGCTCTTCTGAAATTGAATATTTCATAGGTGATCCTGCATAACGCACGGTTTCATTCAAAACATAATGGGCTTGGTGCAAATGGCCAAGCGCTGTGTAATGGAACGGATTGAAATGCTCCGCAGCAACATGCTCAGCTCCCCCGATCGATAAAGGGCGTTCTGAATCACTCGTATTCTCCTCCGGTTCCCCGTGCGGCGTGATGAACGCATGCCCAACTGCTATATGGCGTGCGCCCTGATCCAGTGTGCTGGCGATTTTTTCGGTAATGGCTTTCATCGCATCATTATGCGAACGAATTTCAGGGTTATCGTAAGAGTAGCGGACTTGGGACGGATCGGCGTAGGGGATCAAATGGACATGTATCGGCCCAAACGCATCCTGCAGAACGACGGGTTCCAAGTTTGCACTCATTTTTCCGACAATGTGAATCCCATTATTTCTCATTAACCGGCTGCCAAAATTCAAGCGGCCCGGGCTGTCGTGGTTTCCAGCTACAGCAAAAACCGGCGTTTTCAGCTCCAAGACAATTTTCGCCAGCACTTCATCCAAAAGGTTGACGGCGTCTGTCGGCGGAACGGCACGGTCATACAAATCCCCTGCAATAATGACAGCATCCGGCCGTTCTTGTTCAATGGCTCCGATAAATTGATCGAGTACGTGGCGTTGGTCTTCGGTCATATAAACGCCTTGGACCAGCTTTCCTAAATGCCAGTCGGCAGTGTGGAAAAACTTCATAAAAAAGCTCCTTCCTTCGAATAAAAGAATATATGTTCGTTCCATTATACACGAAAACACATTGCTTGTTTCTCTTAATCTTGTGAGATATAATAAGAACAAACGTTCTATAAAGGGAGTGAAAACGATGAAAGCACAGATACTTAAAGCATTTAAGCATCAGCAGCTTGTGGACATGATGTATATGGCAAATGATGGCACCATCAGCAAACGGCGCGTCAAGATTTTAAAAGTCAGCGGTGAAACTTTTCAAGCCTATTGCTTTCTCCGGCACAAGAAACGCACGTTCAAAATGGAGAATGTGCTTTCATTGATACCGGTAACACAAAAAGAACGCCTGATCATCTGAAGGCTTCCAACTATGATAGACTGGAACAAAAGTCTATTATGGGAAGAATTGAAAATGAGATTGACCGTTTACCTTGCTGGAGAAATCCACAGCTCTTGGCGTGAAGAAATCAAAAAGAAATCCCTTGCTTTGGATTTGCCGCTCGACTTTGTCGGTCCGATGGAAGACCACGACCGCTCGGACAATATCGGCGAAGAAATTTTAGGCGAACAGCCGAATGCCGTATTGAAAGACGCAGCCGCTTCGAGTTTCAACAATCTCCGGACTGGCATATTGATGCATAAAGCGGATCTCGTCATCGCGTTATTCGGCGAACAGTACAAACAATGGAATACGGCGATGGATGCGAGTTCTGCCATCGCTTCCGGCAAGCCCGTTATTCTGATCCGCCCCGAAAAGCTTCACCATCCGCTGAAAGAATTGTCGCAAAAAGCGAATGCCACTGTTGAAACCGTCGACCAGGCGATCAAAGCTTTATCCTATATTTTTGAATAGCTATTAAAAACCTATCCGCGCATGTTGGCGGATAGGTTTTCTTGTTTTTGGCTAATTTTATCGGCCTGCCGTTCTGGCGCGGCGCTGAAATTTGATGAACGCGCGCATTTTCTTCTGAGCGAGCGTATTTCTCGTTGAACGCGCGCATTTCTCCACGAGCGAGCGCATTTCTCATTGAACGCGCACATTTTCCTCTGAACGCGCGCAACCTGAAAAATCTCGCCTCAAAACCCATTTCAGCTCAATAAAAAAAGCCCCCTAAGGGACTTTTTTAGCGATACCACATGCCGACGATCGGGTAATCGAATCTTTCGTTGTTCAATGCACGGATAATACCCAAAATCGGTACGATCAATGTAACGATTCCAAGAACAATCAGCATCGGAATACCAATCAGGACGATAACCAATAAGCTTGAAACAAATAGAAGGACACCCATCACCAATTGGAACAACAACGCTTGAATGGACAGCTTTTTCACTTCTTCATCATTTGATACAAGGAACACGATAAACGGCACTAAGAATGGTGCGAAAAACGCGCTTGCGTGAACAAGAATTTTCATCCCTGTGTTTTGCATAAATTTCATCTCCAGTCTTTTTTCTATTACTTTATTATACGGCTTAGGAGATGAATGGTTTCAAAAATTATCAAGAATTTATTTTCAAGACCACTTTGCCGAATTGTTTGCCTTCTGCGAGATAGTCGAAAGCTTGCTGGGCCTCTTCCAACTGAAAGACCCGGTCCACAATCGGATGCATATCAAACTTTTCCATGTGTACAAGCAAGTTCCGCAGTTCTTCCCGGCTGCCCATGGTGGAGCCGAATAACTGATATTGGCCATAGAAAAATTTACGCAAATTGAAATCTACATTGTCTTCTGTCGTCGCACCGAAGATGACAATGCGCCCGCCTAATTTCAGCACGTCAAGTGATCGGTTGAACGTTGCACGTCCCACACTGTCAATGACAAGATCAATCGTTTCTTCTGCCAACTCCTTTTCCCAATCGCTATTGGAATCAATCGCTAAATCTGCTCCAAGTTCCAGCGCCCGCTTTCTCTTTTCTTCACTCTGGGAAGTCACGATGACACGCGCGCCTACATTATTGGCGTATTGGATCAAATACGTCGCTACTCCGCCTCCTGCCCCTGGAATGAATAAAGTTTGCCCTGCCAAAATGCCGCCTTTTGTAAAAAGTGCACGGTAGCCTGTCAGTCCAGCCAAAGCCAGCGAGCCCGCTTCTTCCCAACTCAAGTGGACAGGCTTTTTCTCGACTTGCTCTGCCGATAAAGCGATCTTTTCGGCAAATGTCCCGTGGTCCGGCATTCCGAGAATATCAAAGCCTTTTGGTGGGGCCGCGCTATTGTCGTACCATCGGAGAGCCGGGTTGATGATGACCTCATCTCCAACTTTAAAGTCTTTAACACCTTCCCCCACTGCTTCAATAACCCCCGCCCCGTCTGAACCGATAATCAAGGCTTCCGGTTTATTCCCCCATCTTTTAGTCAGTCCTAAATCACGCCGATTCAAGCCAGCTGCCCGAAGCGCTACCACCACTTCGCCTTTTTTTGCCTTCGGTTCTTCCATTTCTTTGAGCTTAAGTTCTCCCGATTCAATCACAAATGCTTTCACTCGTTTCACCCTTTCATGAAATGTCCACTGAATATCTCCAATTGTTGTTTGCTGACAATGTCTTTTGAAAACAATGGCACGCGAATCAACTGCTGGTTCTTAAAATGTTCTTCAATCATTTTCAAATACTGTGATTCGTGCTTTTTGCGTTCTTTGAGAAACTCGCCATCCGCTTCTTCCGGCAAGATTTTATTGATGATCAAGGTTTTGACATGCAGATGGTATTTATGCAGAAGCTCCACGGCTTTTTGCGTTTCCAGAATGGGCAGGCGTTCCGGATTCAGCACGAAAATAAAACCGGTTTCCGCTTCATCAAGAAGAATTTCCCGCGCTTTGCCGAAGCGTATTTGCCGTTCTCGGAGCACATCGTAAATCGGGTCTTCCCGCGGCTCTCCGTCATTCAATAATTGGCTGTAATTCTCATTGGTCTTGCGGCGCTTTTGCAGGAGTCCTTCAATCCATACTCCCATCAATTCAGGCAATGTCAACAGCCGAATCGTATGGCCGGTAGGGGCTGTGTCAAATACCAATTTGTCGTAATGCTCGCGTTCTTCTAAGATGATATGGATCAATTTATCAAACAAAGCCGCTTCATCTGCTCCAGGAGAGGCTTTTGCCGTATCAAGCTGCCGGTGCACTTCTTCCATCATGCTGGAATGGACCGTTCCTTTGATATTGTCTTTAACGCTCTTGATGTATTTTTCCGTTTCAATTTCCGGATCAATTTCAAGAGCAAATAGATTCGGCGCCAGTTCTTTTGTTTTGCCGCCGATTTTTTCATCAAAAATATCGCCGACATTATGGGCAGGATCTGTGGAAATCAATAAAGTCTTATGGCCGTTTTTAGCTGCCGTCCAGGCAATGGCAGCGGCAGATGTGGATTTCCCCACGCCTCCTTTGCCGCCGACAAAAATAATGTTTTTCGTCAATACATCCATTCGTTTCCCTCTTTCCTCAAAAACTAACAGCAGCGAATCCCTGTAAGCGGCGATTTTTCCATGCCCATCCGCAGATGCCAATCATGGAATTGCTCGATCATATACGGATACAACTCTAACGTATAGTAATAGACTGGATTAGGAATGCCGATCATCTCGGAATACAGCATCAAAAGAAATAAATCATCTTCATCTCTCAACTCGCGTGCAATTTCAGTACGGTGCGGCAACTCTAATACTTCTTCGTAAAAAGCGATGAGCTTTTTCACTTTATCAAGCATTTTTTTGCACCTCCTTTTATGTATAAATAAAGGGGCATAGATTTTCCCATGCCCCCTTGGATGTGCTACTATACGATTATTCCTTAAAATCAGGATCTGCTTTTTTGCTTAATACTTGGACCGCCGTCAAAATGATCCACATTGTGAAAACGAAAATGATGGCGCCAAACACGAAGAGCAGCGTATTCGGTTGGTCCGCGTACCAGGCCCATTGCAGGAAGACCTGCTGGAACATCGCCCAGAGCGTCATGAACATCAAGAAAATCATCGGGATGATGACCACAATATAATTCCTTCCGAGTTTCCTCAGCCAAATTGCGATCAGAAGCAAACTGATTCCTGCTAATAACTGGTTGGAAGTACCAAACAACGGCCATAGCAAGTATCCTCCTGAACCAAAACCATTCGGCCCTTCCGGAAGAAGTACAAGTGACGCACTGGCTACCACTGCGATTGTCGTCGCTACATGCTTTTTCTCCAAAGCCGGCAATTTATATTCGACGCCAAGCTCTGAGATGATGTAGCGCATCAAACGCACGGAAGTATCGAGCGTCGTTGCAGCAAAAGAGACAACGATAATCGATACAATCGTCGAAGCCACGTCATTTGGAATCAGCAATCCATGTGCGAGTGACGTCGCCCCTTCAATGAACGAGCCCAAACCTGCACCATTCGCCGCCGTAAAGCTGCTGTAGGTCGCAAAGAAAGATTCTCTATCCGGGAATAAAGTGATGACCGCAATAATGGATACGAGCGCAAGAATCCCTTCTCCGACAGCTCCTAAATACCCGACAAAACGGGCATCCGTTTCTTTATCCAATTGCTTGGAGGAAGTCCCGGATGATACTAGTCCGTGGAAACCGGAAATGGCGCCGCAAGCGATGGTAATGAACAGCAGCGGGAACCAGGAAATGTCTGCGTCCGGATTAGTTGCTGGAGCTGTTATTTCCGGGTTAGTGAACAGCAGCCCTAAATACAGGATGCCAAGGCCCACTACCAATTGGTGTGAGTTGATAAAGTCGCGTGGCTGCAACAACTTCCATACCGGCAAAGTCGAAGCGATATAAACGTATATCATCAAAACGATGATCCAGATAAAAAAAGCTGTTGAAATGGAACCGAGGCCGAATAGCCCTGAGCCGTTTTCGCCTCCCATGTATTGGACCAAATCAATTTGCAAAAAGCTGACTTGGCTGGCGACGATAGCTGTGATATACATAACAGCCAAAGCAACCAGTGATGGCACCAGCATTTTCTTATTTCGTTTATAGACGGCGTGTCCAATCCAAATCGCCAGTGGGATCTGGATAAAGACTGGAAGCACACTTGCAGGATAAGAAATGAACAAGTTGGCGATGACCCAGGCGAATACCGCATTGACCATAAGAACGAGGATTAAAATGATGAATAGAAATAGGACTTTTCCTCGCTGTCCGATCAAGCGGTGGGCTAAGGTACCGACCGACTGCCCTTTGTTCCTTACAGATAATACAAGCGTTCCAAAATCGTGGACGCCGGCTGCAAATACTGTTCCTAATACGACCCATAGAACGGCAGGCAGCCATCCCCAATAAACTGCGATGGCCGGCCCAAGGATAGGAGCAGCCCCGGCTACTGAGGTGAAATGGTGTCCCCATAAAACAAATTTATTTGTCGGAACAAAGTCTACCCCATCATTATACTGATGAGCGGGTGTTACATAATTAGGATCCAACCGGAAAATCTTTTCTGCTACGAATTTTGAATAAAAGCGATAACCTAAGATGAAAATAAAGATTCCGATGGCAGCAAGTGCGATTGCATTCAAATACTTCAACCCCTTCTCTATTTTTTACAAGAAAAGAAAACTCTTGTAATTCAAGCATAAAGAAGTAGCATCAGGTTGTAAACGACTAAAACAGATTATTCTATTTTTTCTAACTTCTTTTGATAAAGGAGCAGTTTTGTATAAATCGTTTCCAGAATCGGCGTTTCCACTTTTGCTTCTTTTCCTTTTTTCCACAGATAGCCTTGTAAATGATCCGCTTCAATCGGCTGTGCCTTTTCCATATCCCGCTGCATGGACGTTTTCATGCTATACGCCATCATATTTAACTTTGCTAGCTGCTCTTCCACAATATTGTCTTTAATAGGTGCGCCAATTCGCTTCATGATAGCACCAAGCTCTTCCATGAATGCGGCGATGGTCCGCTGCCCGGTTTCCAGTTCGCGGATAGGCCCAATTGGAGACTCCATCATTGAAGTGATGCCGGACATCGCTGTAATGAAGAAATATTTATGCCACATCTCTTGATTGATATTGCAGCTTAACACGAAATCGGCTTTCGTCCCCTCAAATACTTCTTTCAAGCGATTGATGCGTTCGGATTTTTTTCCATTCCGTTCCCCGTAAACCAATTGGTTCATCGAGCTTGCTTGTACGATAGTGCCTTTTTCGTCAAGCGTACTCTCGATAAAGCAGAGTCCCCCAAGAACGGCTTCTTCTCCAAACGCTTCTACAAGAGCATCAATATGGGCAATGCCGTTCAGTAAAGGAAGCACCATTGTACCTTCCTTAACAAATGGCCCGAGATCATCAATTGCCGCTTGCAGCTGATAGGATTTTGTGGAAACAAGGACGATATCAAACTCCTCAATATGTTCTTCCTTCGTGATCAATTTCGGCATCAAATGCACATCGCCATTGATACTCTCGATATTCAGTCCGGTTTCTTCAAGCTGCCGCTTTCTTCTCTCCCGGACAAGAAAAGTCACATCTTCCCCTTTTTCAAGTAAACGGCCGCCAAAATAACCGCCAATTGCGCCGGCTCCAACTACTAATATTTTCATATCACTACACCTCAATTACTAGTTTCTTTCATAAATCCAAGCATTCTGATCTCGATTTCGAACACATTCCCCGCTATGCCGCAGAAATTCTAGATGCGCCAGCGTTTCCCCTACTGCAAAACGCATTTCGTGGACAGTCAGCGAACGTTTAAAGAGGCGTTCGCATATTTGGAAGACCGTAGAAGGCGCTTCGAGCACTTCTTTTGTTTCATCCAATCGTGCTTCATGATGCTTTATCAATTCTACTATCCGTTCATTTGCCCCGTAAAACGGTTTTCCATGAGAAGGAATGACAAAATCTGCATTCAATTGCTTTATTTTTTCTAAAGACGCTAAATACAAAGCCAAGGGATTTTCCTGGCCGTGGAACCAATAGGAGATATTCGGTGTGATTTTCGGCAAGATATGGTCTGCAGAAAACAACACATTTTTTTCTTTATTATAAAAACAGACCATGCCATCCGAATGTCCCGGTGTATGGATTACTTCGTATTCGTATCTTCCAATCTGAATCCGCTCCCCCTCCACCAAATAATGATCGATTTTTGGCAAAGGATTGACCAGCTGCTGGAAATTCACTGTATTCTGCACCATCTTCTTCGCCATTTCCACTGGCACTCCAGAAGCGCTATACTGGTTCGGCATCGTTTCCATAAATTCAGGTTTCCAGGAAACGCTTCCTAATTCCGCATCAATTTTCGACATCCGCAGCTGCGCGCCGGTTTTTTCCTGCAATCCGCCCGCATAGCCGAAATGGTCCGGATGATAATGCGTAATGAAAATGGTCTCTATTCGTCTATTGCCGATTTGCTCATCCCAAAACTCTCTCGTTTCGCTATTATTTAATCCGGCATCGATGATAGTCCAACCATTTTCCGACTCTGCCATAAAACAATTTACATGATTCAACCTGAAAGGAAGATCCAGTCGAATGGATTCGACCCCTAATTTCTCCAGCATCCAATCTCTCCTCTGCCGCTAAGGCTTCAATACCAATTTGCCGATCGTCTGTCTTCCTTGCAGCAATTTATGCACTTCTGCCGCTTCTTCTAACGGATAGGTTCCGCCGATTGTCAGCTCCAACTGGCCGTTCTTCATGTATTCCAGCAATTCCTTGAAACTCTGTTGATAAAGTTCAGGTTTCCGCATAATTTGCGGCAGGAAAAAGCCGATGACAGATTGGTTTCTTTTCATTAACTGCCCCG
The DNA here is from genome assembly GCF_023708025.1 of Planococcus sp. NCCP-2050. Classification (NCBI taxonomy): domain Bacteria; kingdom Bacillati; phylum Bacillota; class Bacilli; order Caryophanales; family Caryophanaceae; genus Planococcus; species Planococcus sp. NCCP-2050. The sequence continues at coordinate 193,219 of NZ_BRCX01000002.1, forward strand.
GATGGAAACTTGCTTGTTCACCGCTTGCCGCACCGAAAATAACCAGCCGCCCAAAAGGTGCAAGGCATTTTACGGTTTGGTTGAACACTTCGCCGCCGACCATTTCCAAAGCGACGTCTACGCCTTTTCCACCGGTAATTTCCTTGATTTTGTCAACCCAGCCTTCCTCAGAATAATTCACCAGATCAGTAGCTCCCATTTTTTCTGCATGTGCCAATTTTTCCTCTGTACTGGCTGTCGCAATGATTTTCCCTGCTCCGAAAATTTTAGCCAGTTGGACAGCAATCGCTCCCACTCCCCCTGCCGCCGCATGGATCAAAACGGTTTCTCCTGTTTCCAAACGGCCCATCGTTTTTAACACATGGTAAGCGCTCAAGCCTTGCAAAGGCAATGCCACTGCCTGTTCAAAATCGACATCGTCCGGAACAGGCGTTAAAATCCGTTCATCGACAGCGACGTATTCCGAATAGCCATGCGATTCAATCAAAGCGACGACGCGCATTCCTTCTTTGAAATGTTTGACTTCCGCACCAACAGCAGCAATCACCCCTGCCACTTCTGAACCGGGCACATAAGGCAGCTTGGTCGGTACAACGTATTTCCCTTCACGACGTGCTGTATCTGCATAATTGACGCCAATGGCTTTGACCTCTATTAAGACTTCATTTGCTGCCGGCTCCGGTTTTTCTGTTTCCACCCATTCAAGAACTTCCGGCCCGCCGTACTGCTCAAACTTGATCTGTTTCAAAAAATTTCCCCCTTATGAGATATACTGTTCTGCTTCCAACATCTTCCCGGCAATGCTCCGCTTCGTCTGAATGCCGCACGAGCGCTGCAAACGGCTAAGTTCCCCAGTAACCATCAAGACATAATCATGTACCGTCTTTTCGGAAACGGTCGCTTGCATCATTTTGCGTGCCGCCATCTCCACTTCAAGAAGCGAGTCGTCGATCAACGCTTTTGTTAAATCCACCTTTAAAGCATGCTTTTCTTCCCCATCCCGCGCTATAGCTTTTGCTGTACGCAAAACTGCCGATTCTGCTGCGTATAAATGCAAACCGATATCCGCCAATTTCATCAGCACTTCCTGCTCTTCGCTCATGCTTGGACCATAATTTTTAAAAGCGAGTCCTGTACATAGCAAGAACACTCTCCGCATCGCATGCACCGCTTCAATTTCCCGGGAAATAATGCCGATTGACCCCACTTTAGGCGCTCGAATTTCTGCTACCGCCTGTTTGATCAATTCTTCTAAATCAACCTGTCCCTTACCATACGCTTTTAGCAAATTCCCTGGAATCATAAGGCGGTTGACTTCATTGGTCCCTTCGAATATCCGGTTAATGCGGGAATCCCTGTACATCTGTTCAATTTTATATTCTTTGATAAATCCATAGCCTCCGTGCAGCTGGAGGGCTTCATCCGCTACATAATCCAGCGTTTCAGATCCATAGACTTTGCAAACTGCACATTCAGTGGCATATTCCATCAAGCGCTTCGCGGTCAATGCGGTATCAGGTGAATCGTATAAATCGCCTAATGCCTCTTCCAAATATCCAGCCGTCCGGTATTGCAGCGATTCAGATGCATAAATCCGGATTGCCATATCTGCAATTTTTTCTTGAGTGGCTGTAAATTCTGCAATCGCCTTGCCAAATTGCCGGCGTTCTTTCGTATATTTCAAGGCCAGTTCCAAACCATATTTTGCCGCGCCCATTGTGGCAGACCCCAAATTATAGCGTCCCAGATTCAATACATTCAATGCAATGACATGTCCTTTTCCAATCTCACCCAATAAATTCTCGACAGGGACTTCGCAATCTTCGAATATCACGGCCCGCGTCGAAGATCCTTTGATGCCCATTTTCTGTTCTTCTGCACCTAGCGATAACCCCGGAAAATCCTTTTCGACGATAAACGCGGTGAAATGCTTGCCATCCACTTTTGCATAAACGATAAAAGTATCGGAAAATGCCGCATTAGTGATGAACATTTTGGTGCCATTCAATAGATAATGGCTGCCTGCATCATTTAACTTAGCGACCGTCTGAGCCGCTAAAGCATCAGATCCCGCATTCGGTTCTGTCAGGCAGTAAGCGCCGATATATTCACCTGAAGCGAGTTTCGGCAAATACTTCCTCTTCTGTTCTTCGCTGCCGAAATAAGTGATCGGCAACGTTGCGATGCAAGTATGGTTGGAGTGGGCAACCCCGTATCCTCCAGCTGGGCCGAGCACTTCTCCGACCAACCCTTTGCTGATTTTATCCAAACCGAGGCCTTCGTATTTTTCAGGAATACTGTGAGCCAACAATCCAAGTTCACCCGCCTTCCGAAGAAGCGATTGAACCAATTCAAAATCCTGGCTTTCAATTTCTTCATTGACTGGCCGAACTTTGCTTTCTAGAAAACGCTTCGCGGTTTTGGCAATCATTTTATGCTCTTCTGTAAAATCTTCTGGCGTAAAAACCGTTTCCGCTTCGGAAGGCTGGTACAGAAAACTTGCTCCTCGGTAAGTGATTGTGTGTCTATCCATCGAAATCGCTCCTTTTATTATTTTGGGCAGTGGCCATCGCATGTTGCATTAGGCTCTTCACAAACTCTCCGAAGTGGGCAAAACGGGGATCTTTCGTCTGTCCGTTCCGGTAACGGTAATAGATCTGCTGGCAAATGACTGCCAGTTTGAAATAAGCAAACGTCAAATAGAAATGCATCGCTGAAACATCCCGGCCGCTTTTTTCTGCATAGCGCCGGATAAATTCTTGGCGTGTATAAAAGCCTGGCAGCACCGTTACTGGAGCTTTGCCAAATCCTTTTTTCAACAGTTCGGGATCATCCTTTTCAATCCAATAGCCCATCGCCGCTCCTAAATCAGCGAGCGGGTCGCCAACTGTCGTCATTTCCCAGTCGAATAAGCCGGTGATTTTTGTGAAATCATCTGAAAACAGTGCATTGTTGAGCTTGAAATCGTAGTGAATGACGGTGGGAGCAGGAGATAGTGGCATATGTGCCTGCATCCACTCTGCTAATGCCTCCACTTCCGGAATGTCATCGGTTTTTGACCGTTCATAACGCTGAGTCCAGCCCGATACTTGGCGTTCCATGAAGCCATCGGGTTTAGCCAGTTCTGCGAGTGACGTTTTTGTATAGTCAATGGCGTGCAATTCTACGAGCATATCGACCATCAGCTCTGAAATTTTTTTACCCAGTTCTTCCGACGGCTCCATTCCTTCCGGAAACTCCGTATCGATCACTTGGCCATGCCGTCTCTCCATGATAAAAAAAGGGCTGCCGACTATCGCTTCGTCATCCGAAAAAACAAAAGGTTTCGGCGCTGCAGGGAATACTTCATGCAAAGAAGAAAGAATGCGGAATTCCCGTTCCATATCATGGGCTTTCGGCGCCAAGGGACCGAGCGGCGGCCTGCGCAGCACCGCTTCCCAATTGCCTATTGACAGTGCATAAGTCAAATTGGAGTGGCCAGCGCCGAATTGTTGGATTTCCAACTCGCCTTCCTGCAACCCATCGATATGCGTGTGGAGAAATTCTGAGAGTTTTGCACGGTCCAGCTCTTCACCGGACCTGACTTGGATCACGCCGTTTTCGTGTTTTGCCATTAGACTCCCTCCTCCAGATGTTTCTCCAGCAGGCTGCGGATGTCGTCCGGCAAACTTTCACTTTTCTGGGTTTCAAAATTGAAATGGACAGCACTTGCGTCCCCTTTAGCGATCAATTGGCCGGTATTTGCATCTTCTATCCGATGAACGATTGAAAAACTTGAGTTGCCGATTTTACTAACTGCAGAAATTACTTTCAATTGCTGATTGAAAAAGCCTTGACTGATAAAATCGCATTTGGCTGAGGCCATAATGACTTTCCATTTCGCGATATCCATATCAAATCCCAACGCTTTAAAAAACTCGATGCGGGCTTCTTCCAAATAGATAAAATAGCTGATATTGCTAATATGTCCAAGTGCATCTGTTTCACTAAACCGCACTTTCACTGCCAATTCATGCGCCACAGTTCTCCATCTCCCTATTTGTTTTGAAATGCGGGCTTTCTTTTTTCGATAAATGCCCGGACCCCTTCTTTTGCATCTTCGGTTTGGAAGACTTTCTCAAAATAGGCCGCTTCAAGATTAGTGCCTTCTTCGAGTGGAAGTTCCAGTCCTTTATCAACCGCTTGCTTGATGAACGTTAAAGCTGGCATAGAAGATCGGCCAAACCGCTTCGCCATTTTTTTGGCTATCTCCATGCCTTCCCCACTTGGAACAACGCGATTGACCAAGCCGATTCTCTCAGCTTTTTCGGCTGTCACCGGCTCACCTGTGAACATCATTTCTTTCGCTCTCGCTTCACCAATCAAGCGCGGCAAACGCTGGGTCCCCCCGCCGCCTGGAAAAAGGCCAAGTGTGATTTCCGGCAAGCCGATCTGAACATGTTCTTCTGCAATCCGAATGTCGCAGCACAGCACCAATTCACAGCCGCCGCCTAACGTAAGCCCGTTCAGCATCGCAATCACCGGCTTTTCAAATTGGTCGATCCGGTGCAAAATCGCATGCGTTTCCAGGAAAGTCTCTTGAATGCCCGTTTGTCCTATCAGCAGCGGAAACTCTTTAATATCCGCCCCGGCCGCAAACACCTTTTCGCCTTGTCCGGTTAAAATAACTGCATTGACCTCCTCATCCACCCCAAGTCCGGCGAATACTTCGTCAAGTTCTTTAAATACTTGGTTGCTGATGACATTCATCGGCGGATTATCAATTGTGATAATGGCATAGCCCTCTGTTTTCTCTACTTGTAAAACTGCTGTCATGGCGCTTCGACTCCCTTTTCCCCATAATCGTAAAATCCTTTTCCAGTTTTTCTGCCGAGCTCTCCAGCCTTTACTTTCTCTTCGATAAACGCAGGGGGCTTATCTTCTGGATTGCCGCTTTCCGCATATTGCTGCTGCATAACGTAATAAGCAACGTCAAGCCCCGACAAATCCATCAATTCGAATGGGCCGATTGGATGCCGCAGCGCTTTTTTGATGACTAAATCGATTTCTTTAAAGTCGGCAATGCCTTCTTCATATAAATGCATCGCTTCTTTTTGCAATGCCCCCAAAATCCGGTTTGCTACAAATCCGGAAATCTCTTTCCGCAGCAAGACGCCCGTCCGCCCAATTTTTTCACAAACTGCCATGGCTGTTTGGGCCGTTTCTTCTGAAGTTTTTTCACTCATGACCACTTCAACGCAATCCATGACAAGCGGCGGGAAAAAGAAATGCATATTGCATACTTTTTCCGGACGAGTTGTTGCTTCTGCAATTAATGAATTGACGATTGTTGAACTATTCGAAGCAAGAATCGCGTGTTTCGGTGCAATTTCATCTAATTGCTTGAAGATCTCGCGCTTCACTTCCAACTTTTCAACGGCAGCTTCAATGACATAATCTGCATCACTTGCCGCTTTTTTTAAATCTGTAGTAATCGATAGCCTGCCAAAAGCTTCTGCTTTTTGCTGCTCAGTAATTTTCCCCTTTCGTACCCACTGCCCCATTAACATGTCCAAGCCGCTTTCCGCTTTCGCCAACGCTTCTTCTTTCAAATCCTGAAGGGCCGTTTGATATCCGCCCAAAGCGCATAACATGGCAATTTGATGGCCCATTTGGCCAGCACCGACTACGCAGATTTTATTGATATGAAGATTTTCCACTTGCTCATCCCCTTTTGGTTAGTGCGTAATCCCATTTAAAATTAAATCACTGTATATTTCAGCCAGGCTTTCAGCAGATACTTCTCCAGCCGGATTGAACCATTGATAGCTCCAATTGGTAATGCCAAGCACTGCAAAAGCCGTCATATCAGGCTTTATGTCCTTTCGGAATTCGCCTTCTTCAATCCCTTCGGTGAGCAGGTTTTCAATATTGATCCGAAACTCTTCGCGCTTCGCTTTTACAGCTCCTGCGTTGTCCTCTGCCAAATGGCGCATTTCCCTAAAAAACACTCTGCCGCTCGGACCGTGATCTTTAATATCGGCGATGAGGAGCTGCACCATTTGTTTGAGCTTTTGCTGATTGCTCGCAGCAGTTTTATGTATAGCCGCTTGGCGCTCAAGCAAATCGTCGATATATCCTAAATGGATGTCCATTAGCAATTGCTCTTTGCTGGAGAAATAATAGTAGAAAGTTCCTTTCGTTACTCCGATGGCTTCCACAATATCTTGAATGGAGGTTTCACTGAATCCTTTCCTTTCAAATAGCAGAATGCTTTCTTCAATGATTTTTTCTTTCATGCTATTTCCTCACAATCTCTGATCGGCTTTCCTTACAGCACATGCATGCCTCCATCAACAACAACCACATCGCCCGTAATGTAATCCGAAGCTTTAGAGGCTAAGAATAACGCTGCGCCTTTCAAGTCCTCTTCTGTGCCAAAACGGTTTAGCGGTGTCTGATCAAGCAAACGATCGCCTCCCTGTTCAATTAAAACCTTCGACATTTTCGTCGGGAAAAATCCTGGCGCTAATGCGTTGACGTTAATATTGAACTGGCCCCATTTCGCTGCTAAATCTTTCGTAAAAGTGATGACTGCTCCTTTACTTGTGTTGTAGCCGATTGTATCCATCAATCTCGGGTCGATTCCGCCTAGCCCGGCAACGGATGCGATGTTGATGATTTTCCCGCTGCCTTGTTTGATCATCGTTTCGCCCACTTCCCGGCTCATCAAAAATGTTCCGGTAACGTTAACGTTCATGACTTTCTCCCAAGCATCCAGCGGCATTTCAAGTACAGGCGCTCCCCAAGTAGCACCTGAATTATTGACTAAAATATCAATTGAGCCGAATTCTTCCAAAGTTTTTTGAACCACATTTTTAACATCTTCCGGATTTGTCACATCGCATGCCAAGGCCAATGATTTCACGCCTTTTTCTTTTAACTTTTCGCTGATTTCTTTACAAGCTTCGACTTTCCGTGAACAGACCACTACATTGGCGCCTGCTTCCGCAAAGCCTTCGGCGATTTGTGCGCCTAATCCTCTTCCTCCCCCAGTTACGATTGCCGTTTTCCCATCCAGCTTAAAAAGATCCATTACATTCATTCCATTTCCCCCTTATTTTATACTAACTAGTTAGTATGTTCAGAATACTTAAATTTATGGTAACGTTTTCATTTTAATAAAGCAAGATGCAGAAAAGGTTAACTAAAAGAAGAAAAGCCGATGCATGCAGATTTCTGCTCGCTACCGGCTCTTCCTTCTCATTTGTCTGATGTTTTATCTTGATCTTGCTTCTGATCTTCAGCAACTTTGTCCGCTTTCTTGAACTCCTCTTGGTAATGCACTTCCTGAGCTGCTTTTACGTTCAGTTCCTTGTCCGCCAACTTTTCATGCGGCTGTTTTTCTTCTGCCATAATTACTGCTCCTTTCTGGATGTGAATTATTATTTCTTTTCCCGGTCTATTTCGGTCTAAACCACAGAAACGATATGACTCGCCGGCAAGACTTCAAATACGGTAAAATGAAAGAATATAATCCAAAAAGAAAGGAGGTGTCCTATGTTAAAACGTTTAGCCATCACCGGCTATAAACAGCATGAGCTCGGGATATTCGATGACAAAAACCCAGGAATCCGTTTTATTAAAAAAGCGCTGGAAAACCAATTGCGCGTACTTATCGACGAAGGATTGGAATGGGTCATCATCAGCGGGCAGCTTGGCGTGGAGACTTGGGCGGCCGAAGTGGTGTTGGACTTAAAGGAAGAATTCCCTGATTTGAAATATGCGGTGCTTACGCCTTTTCTCGATCAGGAAAAAAGATGGAACGAAGCGAAACAAGAGAAATACCAGATGATTCTTGAAATGGCTGACTTCCATCGCAGTTTAACGAACCGCCCTTACGAGGCGCCGTGGCAATTCATTGAGAAAAATAAATTCTTCCTCCGCAACTCGGATGGCATGCTGATTGTCTACGACGAAGAAATGGACGGCTCTCCGAAGTTCACTAAAAAAGAAGCCGAGAGCTATGCTGAAAAAAATGATTATCAAGTTTTCACCATTACAGCGGACGACTTAAGAGTTGTTGCAGAAGAAGAACAAATGAATGAATGGGAATAAGTTTGAATACTTCAACATGCAGCCGCTAGGTTGACGAAGGTGACGAACTTCGATACCCTTAATAACTATGCTATACAAAAGATCAAAGGAGGAATTATGAAGAAAGCTTCAAGAGTATTCTATATCACATTCGCATTAGTCATTTTAACTGTATTATCCGGTGTATTTGCACCTGAAATTTTTGAAAAAGTCACAGGCAACATACGGACATTTATCGGCACCAATTTCGGCTGGTATTATTTGACGCTGATGGCGTTGCTTCTGATCTTTGTATTTGTCATTGTTATCAGCCCCTACGGAAAAATACGGTTGGGGAAAGATACCGACCGTCCCGAATTCTCTACTCTTTCATGGATTTCCATGCTGTTTTCTGCCGGAATGGGGATCGGCCTTGTATTTTACGGCGCTTCAGAACCGCTCAGCCATTTTGCAATTCAACCCGCAACTGCTGAAGTCGGAACAGATGCCGCTTTTAAAGAAGGATTGGAACGCACTTATTACCATTGGGGAATCCATGTATGGGCGATGTACGGGCTCATTGCATTATCACTCGCCTTTTTCCAGTTCCGAAAAGGAGAACCTGCGTTAATTTCATCAACACTGAAGCCGATTTTCGGCAAGAAAATGGAAGGTCCACTTGGAACCTTAGTTGACGTTCTTGCTGTTTTCGCTACCGTTTTCGGCGTAGCGACTTCCCTCGGCTTTGGCGCTGCTCAAATTAACGGCGGATTGACCTATCTTTTCGGTGCGCCGGATGAACCGTGGTTCCAACTTCTGATTATCGCCGTCGTGACTGTTTTGTTTGTCATTTCGGCTTGGTCCGGGCTTAATAAAGGGATTAAATACCTGTCCAATACCAATATGGTGCTGGCTGTTATTCTGTTAATCCTAGTTCTTGTGCTGGGTCCGACTTTGCTCATTTTAAATTTGTTCACCGAGACATTCGGCCATTACATCCAGAATTTGATCAGCTTGAGCTTCCAATCAGCACCGCTTGATGCGGAAAACCGCTCATGGCTAAATGACTGGACCATTTTCTACTGGGCTTGGTGGATTTCTTGGGCGCCTTTCGTCAGTATGTTCATCGCCCGAGTTTCAAAAGGCCGGACTATCCGGGAGTTCCTGATTGGCGTGGTGTTAGTGCCAACCATCTTCGGTTCTTTCTGGTTTGCAGCATTCGGTACGACGGCCATCGATATCCAGAAAAGTGGAATTGATTTGACCGGCTTCCCGACGGAACAGACCTTATTTGCGATGTTCAGTGAAATGCCGCTTGGCTTTGTTATGTCCCTATTTGCAATTTTGCTCGTCAGTACATTCTTCATCACTTCTGCTGACTCAGCAACATTCGTACTCGGCATGCAATCGACGAACGGCTCGCTGCTTCCAAGCAACCAGATCAAAGTTCTTTGGGGCATTGCACAATCGCTGGTTGCCGCAATCCTACTATCAGTTGGCGGATTGACAGCTGTCCAAAATACGATTATTGTCGCCGCATTGCCTTTCTCTGTCGTCATGATTCTCATGGTCATCGCCTTATTCAAGGCATTGAATGCGGAATTGAAACTTCCTAAACCCAAAAAATAATGTGAAGCGCCTTCCTTAATAGGAAGGCGTTTTTTGCATAGTAGTTGGTGGATACGGGTATAGCACGAATGGAGAAGCGCCATCGCCTTTTAGGATGGCCATTAATTGCAAGATCAATTTAACGGAGGTGTTTCAGCCATGGAAGAACAAACGCGCACGATTATCCAAGGCTCATTGAATGCATTGCTCGAAAGCGATAAATTTTTACCCGAACTTCAAGGACAAATGAGGAAACAGGCTTTCACTTCATTGAGCGCTATCCTTTCTACGCCGAATAAAATCCACAAATCGTTCTTGCGCATCCCATTAGACGATGGAAGCGTAGTCCGAATCCCTGCTTTTCGCGTCCATCACAACGACGCGCTCGGACCGTATAAAGGCGGGATCCGTTTTCATGAAAGCGTCAATGAAGATGAAGTCATCAACTTGGCTTTTCTGATGACTTTGAAAAACGCCTTGCACAATGTGCCGTTCGGAGGCGGCAAAGGCGGAATCGTCATTAACCCCCGCGAGTATTCCGAAAAGGAATTAAACCTGATCTGCCGGAAATACGTCCGCTATTTTTCAGATGAGATCGGACCGGATAAAGACATCCCAGCCCCTGATGTCGGTTCTGGAGAACGCGAAATGGACTGGATGATGGCCGAGTTCAAAAAAGTCCATTATGGCCAAGCCTATCTTGGCAGTTTCACAGGAAAAAGTGTTGCTAACGGCGGGTCGCTGGGGCGCAGAGAAGCAACAGGGAAAGGCGTCTATTTCACTTTCCGCTATTTGATGAATGATTATTTAAAAGCCAATGAACAAATGCTTGCTAGCTCGGATAATGTGTTTGCGGCGACTGCACTGGCGCATGCGAACCGGCCCCTCACAATGGCAGTCCAAGGATTCGGGAACGTAGGATCCGTGGCAGCGCTTGAAGCTTACAAAAGCACCGAAATCCAAAACCGCATTGTGGCAGTAAGCGACCGAAATGTGACACTCTATAACGAAGAAGGCTTGGATATTCCAGCTTTGATCGAATTTACAGCGGGTAATCGCGGAGACTTGCCGTCTACCCCAGCACAATTGGATCAGGCGACTATCAAAGCAGAAATAAGAGGCCGTGATGAGCTGCTTACCTTGCCAGTTGATGTCTTACTGCTTGCTGCTCTTGAAAACCAAATCCATAAAGAGAATATGAAAGACATCCAGGCAAAAATCATTATCGAAGGCGCGAACGCCCCAACCACACAAGAAGCGGATGAATACTTGAGCAATCAAGGCGTTATCATCATTCCGGATATTTTAGCCAATGCCGGCGGTGTGATTGTTTCTTACTTTGAATGGCTGCAAGGCCGGGAGACGCAATTTTATACAGAAGCGGAAGTTTACCGCCTCTTGCTCGAAAAGATGAAAGAAACGATGGATGCCATTTATCCGCAATTTTTCGGCGATCCGTTCCCCCTTCGGCAGAATTGCTACATCCATTCGGTAAAGAAACTTTCAACCGTGCTTTATCGCCAAGGAAAACTTTACTAAAAATGATAAAACCGCTGCAGCCTTCAATCGGCTTCAGCGGTTTTCTTTTTTTCTGCGATTCGGCGGTTATGGGAAATGGAATAAGCGTCTTTTCGAAAGTTTAAAATTGCATCTTCAGAACAGCGAATCCCTTCAGCCATCACGGTCGGATCGAATTTCATAACATCCAGCTGCTCCACTATTCCTTCAATGCTTAAATGCCCCACTATTATTCGCTGGCGCTCCTTCGGCCATTCGATTGTCGGGTCGTCTGTTGGATCTTCCGCCTCCCCAATAACCACAGCCAACTGGAAACCAGCGGTCCCTGCCTTTACGCGCGCTTCGATTTCCTGCTCATAATAACCTGCAGGGATTTCCGCGAGATCTTTAGCTTCTAAAGTTTCTACTCCGGAATCCGGTATCCATTCATACTTGATGGGTGTCCGCTTGCCTTCTCGATTCAAAAAATAAAATGCGTGAATGGAGTAGTAAATTCCGGTCGCAAAGCTGACAGGTGCATGCATCTTTTTGAGAATCTTGATAGCGGCCCGGCTCTCCGGATATTTAATCAGCAGTTTTGCCAATTCCCGCAAAGGGGGCTTCCCGTCTTTAAATGATTTGACCACTCCGAGCATTTCCGTGAAGACAGACGGAGTCCGTGCTAAAAATATGGGTGCATTGACGCCGACAATATTTGTCGCTTCACCGTTCGGCAATTTAAATTGGACAGCCATCCCTTTGACCGGCGACAGGATATCCGTCCATTCGGGATTCGGTGAACTGTGGGAAAAGCGGACAAATGCTTCTGCCTCACCTTTTTGAAGATGCGGAGCAGTGGTCAACCCTTCTGCATTTCCGTTGGCTGTAAACTTTGCTTTGTAAATGACGCCGCGTGCGTGTGCACGGCGGTAAAGCGGGTGTTCCCCGAATACGCGTTCAATCCGATTAACGGCCACTTCGGCCAATTGCGGTTTTTCCATACCCTCACCCCTTTTATTCGATATACCCAAATAAGCTTAGTTTTAAAAATAACGGGAATACAAAAAGAACAAAAACTTAAGGAGGAATTTATTAATGGACTTTAAACACGAAAATAACCGCTTCACGGTCATGAAAGACTCAGAAGAATTGGGATTCATTTCGTATATTCCAGATGGTGATGTGCTCACAGTCGACCATACTGAAGTTTCACCAAAGCTTGAAGGCCAAGGGGTCGGCAAACAGCTTGTTGAACAAGTCGTCCAATATGCGCGGCAAGAAGGAAAGAAAATCGATCCTCAATGCCCATTCGCACAAGGAGTCATCGAAAAAACAGCTGATTTCCAAGACGTTGTTGTAAAATAATCCGAAACATCCGTGAAAGCGGTTGTTTTTGTTTTGTCTTAAGAAACCCGGGAACAGTAAAAGAAAAGTGTTAAAAAGGAGATGGCATCATGGACACCTCTCTTGAAGAAACAATAGCGAAATTTGCGCAGCCTTTTGATTCCACAGATAACTTGTCGCCAATTTTAGAAGCAATTGGCGATGCCAAAATCGTGATGCTCGGTGAAGCAAGCCATGGCACTTCTGAATTCTATAAAGTGCGAGCCGAACTATCAAAAAGACTGATCGAGGAAAAAGGCTTTACGTTAATTGCCGTTGAAGGTGATTGGCCATCTGCCCAACAAGTCAACCGTTATATTAAAGGCTTTAAAGAAGAGAAAAAAGAGGCACGGGAAATTGTCAAATCGTTTACCCGCTGGCCAACTTGGATGTGGGCAAATGAAGAGATGGCCGACTTTATTGGCTGGCTGAAAGCACACAATAGCCGGAATGAGCAGAAAACAGGCTTTTATGGCATCGATATCTACAGTCTTTGGGAGTCGATGGAAGAAGTCATCCATTATTTGACTCATACCAATCCTTCCGGCGGTGATTTGGAATTAGCTAAAAAAGCTTTTTCCTGTTTTGAGCCATTTAACCGGGAACCTGAAAATTATGCAATTTCCTACGCAAGCTTTTCTACTGTCTGCGTTGAGGAAGTTTCCAAGCTCCTCTCCTCCATCCGCTCGAACGAAGAGCTTTATAAAGATGATTGGGAAAATGATTTAAATTTGAAGATCAATGCGCTCGTCACAAAAAATGCAGAAGACTATTACCGGGCCATGGTCCAAAGCGGAGAAGTATCCTGGAATATCCGCGACGAACATATGGTGGAAGCAATCAATGAAATCCGTGATTACCACGGCCGCGATGCCAAAATCATTATTTGGGAACACAATACCCATATCGGAGACGCTCGGGCGACGGATATGAAAAATGACGGCATGATCAATGTCGGACAGGTTCTCCGTGAACAGAACCGCCCGGAGGACGTTTTCGCATTAGGATTTGGAACTTATACCGGCAGCGTTATCGCCTCAGAAGCTTGGGGAGCACCCCATCAAATCATGGAAGTTCCGCCAGCCCGGATCCATTCATGGGAAGAGCTGTTTCACCGTACCGGCGCAGGCGACCAATTCGTCATTTTTAATGATCAGAATCGGAAAGCTTTTGATCAATGGGCTGGGCATCGTGCGATTGGCGTCGTTTACCATCCCGAATTTGAAGCACGCGGAAATTATGTCCCCAGCAAATTATCGACACGTTATGATGCGTTTATTTATATTGAAAATACAACAGCATTGTCCCCTATCCGAGTAGAAAATACGGTGCTGTAGAAAAAGGCAGACTTTGCGTCTGCCTTTTTTTATGAAATTTGCATCCACAGAAAACTTTTCTGCCTTTTCAAAGGTAATACATATAAGAACGTTTATAACGGACGGAAAGGAGTGATTTCAAGCGATGGACAACAAAGGAGCGGTGGATAAAGCAAGTTTCCAAGAACTCTATCAAAAACATGCAAATTTTGCCATCCGTACTGCCCTTGCAATTACCCGCAACCCGGAAATCGCGAAAGATGCCGTCCAGGAAACCTTTATACGTGTTTACCGCCATCTTTCTTCGTATGATGCTAGTTTGCCGTTTGAACCTTGGCTTTATCGCATATTAGTAAACGAATGCAATCGGATGTTAAAGAAAGAATCGAAAATGCCTGCTTACCACCATCCCGATTTAGAGAATGATGAGCGGATTTCCTCACCTTCCGGCAGCCATGCAGCAGATTTGGTCGAAACCATTCAAAGTATGGAAGATCTTTACCGCATTCCATTGATTTTGAAATACATTAAGGGCTTCAGTGAGAAAGAGATTGCGGAGATTTTGGAGCTAAATCAAAATACCGTCAAATCCCGCCTTTTCAAAGGACGCCAGAACTTGCGCCAACTGCTGGAAATAGCGGAACAGGAGGCTGAATTGGATGAAAAATATAGATGATCGAGCAAAAAAGGCATTAATGGACAAGACTTCTGAAGCCGGTCAACTGGAACAGGAAATTTGGAACCGTTTAGAAGACGAACTGTTTGCAGAACCGCAGACAGCCGCAAGGAAGGTGAAAAGCATGAAAAAGAAAATGCTTCCACTCATAATTGCAGCCGCCGGGATATTAATTGCTTTCAGTTTTCAAACTGAAACAGGCATGGCTTTGATTGACCGGATTAAGGAAATGTTTGTGCCCGAAAAAGAAGTAGTCCAAAGCATTGAAGGAATGGATGAAGAAACCAATGTCCAATTAAATGAAGGCAAAAATGCGGAATACGTCATCTACATCGATGAAGAACGCTATAAAATGATTAAAGGCGAAGGCGACCGGCCCGATGTGATTACGACGAAAGAAGAATTGCCCGAGAACTTCCCTGAAGTATCCATGACCATCGAACAAATTCCAGATACTGCTCCTGACACACTGGTCAGCCAGTACGAAGAAGAATTAACACTTGAATTCCCAGACCTTCGCCCAGTCGAACAAGTGACAGAACCTGTAGAAGGCTACCAATTGCACGGCATTCAAAACGGCGGACAGAAATGGGACGATGAAGTGGTCCATGCCTATGTCATCAGCAACGGAAAAGGAGGCAGTTTCGTCATTACTGAACGTTATTTCCTGGAAGCAGCTGAAGGACACGGCGCCCGCTTTTACGCCATGCTCCAAGAATTCCAGATTTTAGAGTAACCAAAAATGCACCACTAGAAACCATTGTAAAAAGGCGGCAAGGAATTTTTCCTTGCCGCCTTTTTAATCGATTTTACAGTTCGCTTGCCGATGAATTGAGCGAGTAAAGGTAATTCCAGTTGTCCGCCTTGAAAAGCGCATGGAATGTGATTTTTTCTCCTGTTCCCAATGTCACCACTTCTTGTTCGATGGCCACTACCATCGCAATTGCACCGTTATCCAGATTCAGATAAACATCGCCAATAGAAGGTTTGATAGCGTTTTGTTCACGCAATTTTTCTTCCAATTGAGCGTCTTCTTCTTTCTGGCTTTGCGTCACTTTTGATTGGTCGAAATAGCTAATGTCTGTACTCCCCGGCTCTTCACCCGGAACCATGACGAAGAATTCACGCGCCTTCACTGTGTTTTGGCGCGTCGTGATGACATTCTTGCCCTCTACAGATTCAACTTTTTCAAATTCATTCAACGAATAATGGTCCATATAATCCGGATCCGGCTTCACAATGAAGATATATCCGCCTTCTTCGGCAACAACGTCTTCCCGAAGTGTATACTTTGTCCCTAAAAATAGGAACGAATCCAGATGTTTCGGTTTGTAGAAAGTTGCCTCTTCGGCTTTGCATGCTACTTGTTCCATATCTTTAAGACGGAACATCAGCACCGATTTTTTCGCTAGCGGTTTAACCGAATACACCTTGTGAAGCTCGTTGTTGTAATAAACCAATTGCCCTTTTCGTACTTGTAATAATTTCATTTTTCGCCCTCCGATACTATCATGCTATGGGGTTCATTCTAGAGGAAACTATAGCAGAAGTCTATGCATTCACTCGATTTGTCCAGCTTCCTGTGGTATAACGGGAACAACAAGCGAAAAAGGAAGTGCCCACATGGAGTATGAAAACCGTGATGAGTTGATCATCAAGAAATACCAGCAAGATGAAAATATGATGATCCAATTATTCGTGCAATGGTGCACAAACCACCAACTCGACCCGATGGCCCTTTATCAAAAAGCCTATCCTTATCAAGAAAAGAACGCTGCGCTCCTAACAGCCGTCGAAGAAGCCAATGCCGAAACCGCCGATATTGAAATCAGCAATGAAACGATGTTGGAAGTCTTGCAACTGTTCGGCAATGACGACCTCGCATTTGTCGTCGTCGAAGAAATGGAACGGATGCCCAAAAAATAAAAGATCGAGCGCTTAGGCACTTGATCTTTTATTTTCTTTGTTTCCGAAGTTGTTTCGCTTTGTTTTCGATGTGGCTGGTCCGCAGGTTTTCATAGCGGTTTGATGCGACATTGCTATAAATTCCGTCAAAATCTTTTTCTTTGACCGGTTCTTCCACTTCTTCCTTTGCACCTTCTTCGGCCAACAATTCTTCTTCACGTTTTTCTTCCATGATTTATCTTCCTTTCGTCCCCTAAGCTTTCTTTATCCATTTTCCCTGAGCAAGACCTTGTTAAACGCAAAGAAAACGGACATCTAAAAGACGTCCGCTTCTCCAGTTTATTAAACTGTCTGTTTAACACCTTTTAATTCACGTTCTAAAAACTTCGCAAGTTCAAGCATGCCATATTTGCCGGCAGCCGCTTCTGCATCAGAATTATAGTTTGTATTTGTGTTGACATCATAAGTGAAAATCTCGCCTTCGGCATTGCGGATAAATTCGATGCCAGCTACGTTAATGTTGTTCTGGGCAAGAAAAGCTTCGTATTTAGCGATAATTGGATCGTTAAACCCTTCCACCACTTGGAATTTCGGCTTTTCTTCGACTTCTTCTCCCACTGGGCAGAACAAATCATCGATTCGGCAAGCATCTGCCGGGCATAATTCAAATCCTTCTGATGTATCGACTTGTACGGCATAAACAAATTTGCCGCCGACAAATTCGCAGCGTGTGATAAACGGTTCAGGCGCTTGGATGTACTCCTGAATCAGCGTAATCCCATCAATCGACGGTTCAAACTCTGCTCCGTTCACGTATTCGTTCAATGCTTCCATCGAATGGAACAATCTCACGCCCAGGCCTTTGCCTGCACGGTTGTGTTTCGTAATGAAAGAAGCAGCACCCATTTTTTCTGCAGCGGCTAAAATTTGCTCTTTGCCGTTAGCTGCGATGGTTTTAGGCGTACGGATGCCGGATGCATTCAACGCCATGTATTGTTTCACTTTGCTGACTTCCAGGCTTAGTGCCTGGCTGCCATTAAACACTTTACGTCCATGATGCTCAAGCCACACAAGCAAGGAGTCTGCCATTTCTGGCGCAAACCGGTGTCCGCGTGTGTGCGAAGACGCACTCATCCGGCTGTAAAATACGCCTTCAGGCGGCGTCTCATTCAAGTCCACAAGGCTTTCATTGATAAACCAATCTTCGTAAGGAAGGCCCAGTTCATCTAACCGCTTGAATAAATGCGTTGTCCATTCTTCATTTTCGTGTATTACGTATATTTTTTCAGTCATGTAAGTTCCCCCTAATAAGTCGTTGCTGCTAATGCCTTGCGTTTTTCTTCAACAATCGGCATCACTTTTTTCGAGAAGCGCTCCATCTCTTCTAATTGAGGGGAGAATTGAAGCAATAATAGATCCAAACCAACTTGTTCGTAAGCAATGATGCGGTCGGCAATTTGCTCAGGCGTGCCGATTAAATTCGGACGCAATCCCCGGTTCGAAACGGAATAATCCTGAAGCTTCACTTCTTGCTCCAATTTCGATTTGCTGACAAAATCATCGTAGCCCACGTAGCCTTTTGCATCTTTTACATCCGTGATGCGTGCATATTCCGCGGCTACTTCTTCCTCCGTATCGCGGCAAATCACATAAGCAGCCATGCCGAAAGATTGCAACGGCTCTTTGCCTGCTTCTTCCCGCAATTTTTTCATGCCCGCAATTTTTGTTTCAATCTCTTCCACTGTACCACCGTGCATAACGTAAGCATCACAAGATTCTACGATTGACCGTTTACCGCGCGGGCTTTCGCCACCTGCATATAGCACCGGATTTGGTCGCTGCACAGGTTTTGGAGCAAGATGCGCATTTTGGATATCGTAATATTTCCCTTTGAAAGAGAATGTATCTTCCGTCCACATGCCTTTGACGATTTTCAAAAATTCGTCTGTCCGTTCATAACGCTCATCGTGTTCGGTAAATTCTCCACCGTATTGGCGTGCTTCTTCTGCCCACCAGGCAGATACCACATTTAAGGTAAAACGGCCATTTGAAATCCGGTCTATATTTGCCGCCATCTTCGCTGTTACAGCAGGGTTATGGAAAGCAGGGCGAATTGCTGTCATGATTTCCAGCTTGTCCGTAACGGCCGCAAGAGCTGCTGCTGTTGACCAAGCTTCTAATGAATCGGCTTCCATCCCTTTAATATCATTTAAATTTAACTCAGCGATCAATGTTGTATCGTAACCCCATTGTTCTGCTGATTGAGCAACTTGCTTCGCATAGTCAAAAGTCGCTGGCATGTTTTCATCTTCCACATTGCGCAGCCAACCACCAAATATCGGCATCCAGAAACCATATTTCATAGCAAATTCACTTCCCTTTACGTTTATAGTCAAATGCAAAATTTTCAAACAATCAAATAACGCTTTTAGTATACAACAAAACCACGTATTCTTACTAGTATACTAGGTTATAAATTTCATCTCACTAAAGCGATAAAGGAATAGAGTAATCTATTCCCGGTAATTTCTCGCTTTTTTTTAAGTTTTCTATCCGTACAGACCCTTTCTGTAAAGGCGGTGGACAGGCGTTATTGTATTCAAAAATTTTTTCATTAAGCCGGGCAATTCTTAATCGGACATCGTCTATTTTTCCTTTTTCCAGTTTTTCGCTGGCGACAATGATGCCATCGCGGATTTCATGCTGCAGTTTTAACCAATGCGGCTTGTACCCTTGCTCTTTAGCCACTCGCTGAAAATTTTGGAAAACGTCTCCTGAAAAATATTCTTTTGGCAAGGGTTTGCCCGCTCCTTCAAGATGGTCCATCCCCCCTGTCTTTTCGTATTCTTTTAATATTTCTCCAATCAGATCATTGCGCGGCGGTTCCATATCCCGCATAACAAACACCCCTTCATCCGTTATTTGGCAAAGGAAGCCGGCATGACCACCGCTTGGACTTCTCCGGTGGCAACTAATTCTTCTTCGGCAAATACCTCGACTAGGATTTTAAATTTTTTCGGATGGATTTCTTCAATGCGGCCAATCGCTTTTAAGGTCTTTCCTTGCGGCGTGGGTTTCTTATAATCGACATGCAAAGAAGCGGTGACAAAACGCGGCGGCGCTTCCCCACTTCCCGGTTCAAAGCCGTTTTTCCGGTGCAGCGCAAGCGATGCGGATCCTGTTCCATGGCAATCTACGAGTGAAGCGATCAACCCGCCGTAAACAAATCCAGGAATCGCAGTGTGTTCAGGTTTAGGGGTGTAGAGCGTCACCGTTTCTTCGCCTTGCCACCCTGTCCGGAATTGATGCCCTTCTTTATTTAGGCGGCCGCATCCGTAGCACCATGCGAAGTCCTCTGGATATTCATCTTGAATGGCATGCTCCATCTTCTTTGTCATTCCAATCCCTCTTTTCCAAATATGTAATTTCGTTTATTTTCACTATCTTAACATAAAGTAAATTGAGTGTTCTGACATTTTAAAGTTCGTTTAATGAACTTTTATAAAAACAAAAAGAAAAAGCATGATCCTTTTCATCAGATCATGCTTTCCCTTATTACTTTCCCTCTAAAAAACGAGGGTTCGCACGCGGAAAATTTTTTATTCAATTCTTTCTACAACTTTACTACTTGTTGATGCTCTGACGAATTTGAAAACTCTCGCCAATGCAGTTTGTTGCGCTAACTGTCACTTGCCATTTAGGCTTTTGCTTCGCATATACCTCTCAGCGAAATTGTGTTTCTGCAGTTAGACGTTTAGATGCACTTCCACAAAAAACTTACATCTTACTGATCTTGATTTACTTTCTGGAGAGAAACCATTGTACTATCGGTCCCTGACAAGAGTAACTATCGTCAGTATTGCAAAATTTTCCGCCAAGGCTGTGCAAGTCATCGTCTGGATGCGTTCATAAACTTACTTCGTTTATACGCTTTTCCCTACGTTATTCCGCCTTGTACTAATTATATTCCACCTGTTCTCTTATCTAAACCTATTTATAAGAAAATTTTAATAAATTCAATAAATTATTTTTACATTTCGTTTACTCACCTTTATACTAGTATTTAGTTCGATAACCGTAATAAAGAGGAGAGATTAAATGGTTAAGAGTTTACCGCTTCGTTCAGAAGTGCCCGTACAAGAAACATGGGATTTACAAAGTTTATTTGCTTCGCATGAAGAATTTAATGAAGCCTTGGTTTCATTGGAAAAAGATGCTTCCGATTTCCATAGCCAGTTTCACGGAAAAATCAGCGATTCCGCGTCTGTCCTTGAATCGTTGACAGCATATATGGCTCTCGTTGAAAAGTTGGTACCTGTCAGCACGTACGCAAGCCTTACGTTAAGTACCGATCAGACGGATTCAGAAGCCCAAATGCTATCCAGCAAATTCGGTTCTGTTTCTGCAAAAATCGGAAGCAAACTTTCCTTTGTCAGCAGTGAACTGTTAGCGTTGCCAGAAGAAACATTAAAAGCCGCAATGGAAGAATCCAACGAGTTTAAAGTTTATTTGGAAAAGCTGCTCCGCAAAAAAGAATACCAATTGCATCCGGAAGCCGAGAAAACACTGGCTGCTTATTCGGCTACTTTCAACGCCCCATACGGCCTTTACAATACGACCAAAATGGTGGATCTATCTTTTGAAGATTTTGAAGTGAATGGCCAGAGCTATCCATTAAGTTATGTGTCATTTGAAGGAGATTGGGAAGCAGAGCCCGATGCCGAAATCCGCCGTGCTGCATTTGATGCTTTTTCAAAAAAACTGAAAGACTACCAGCATACAACAGCCAAAACCTACGATATGCAATTGCAAATGGAAAAAACCACTTCTGATTTGCGCGGCTACGATTCCGTTTTCGATTATTTATTGTTCAACCAAGAAGTGGACCGTACACTCTATAACCGCCAAATCGATTTAATCACAAAAGAATTGGCGCCGCATATGCGCAAATACGCGAAGTTGCTGCAAGAAGTCCATGGCTTGGATAAAATGACTTTCGCTGATTTGAAAATTTCCTTGGATCCTACATATGAACCTGAAATTACCGTAGAAGAATCCAAAAAATACATCAACGAAGCGCTCGGCATCATGGGCGAAGACTATTTGGATATGGTGGAACGCTCTTATTCCGAACGCTGGATCGATTTTGCACAGAACAAAGGCAAGTCAACAGGAGCTTTCTGTTCGAGCCCTTACGGAAATCACCCGTACATTTTGATTTCCTGGACTGGCCGCATGAACGAAGTCTTCGTATTGGCGCATGAACTCGGCCATGCCGGGCATTTCTACAATGCGAACCGGGAACAAAACGTCTTGAATGCCCGACCGTCCCTTTATTTTATCGAAGCACCTTCAACAATGAACGAGATGCTAGTAGCCAACCATCTCTTGAAAAACTCGGAAGATCCGAAATTCAAGCGTTGGGTCATTTCATCCATCGTTGCGAGAACGTATTACCATAACTTTGTCACGCATTTGCTTGAAGCTGCATACCAGCGCAAAGTATACGAACGCATCGACGCTGGACAAAGCGTCAATGCCGGGATTTTAAATGAGCTGAAGCGCGGTGTGCTGGAAGAGTTCTGGGGAGATGCCGTAGAAATCACGCCAGGAGCTGAACTGACATGGATGCGCCAGCCGCATTATTACATGGGCTTATACCCGTATACTTATAGCGCCGGCCTGACCATTTCTACGCAAGTGTCCAAACGGATCTTAAGTGAAGGGCAAACAGCCGTCGATGAATGGCTGGAAGTGTTGAAAGCCGGAGGCACGAAAACTCCGGTAGAACTGGCTCAGATGGCTGGCGTCGACATCACAACGGAAGAACCGCTGCGCAATACCATCGCCTATATCGGTGAATTGATCGACGAACTTGTCGCACTGACAAAAGAAATTGAAGTCAAACAATAAAAAACTAGTTGGATGAGAGCTTCTGCTTCTACAATACGCACTTCGGCGCTTTGGACAGAGCTCCCACAATAAGCCGAGAAAACTACTCGTCTTATTGCTCCGCCCAGTCCGAGTTAGCGCAGCGGTTTTGCGGAATATCGGGTTTCTAAACGAAACTTTTTCTATTTCTATTTTTTCAGCACATTGAAAACGGAAGCGGCTGTTAAGCTGCTTCCTTTTTTTTGCGCGCTTTTTTCCAGATGAAATAACGTTCGATCAGAATCGCTGCTAATGTTCCGGTAATAAGTCCGTTGGAAAAGGTAGCCGCCATGACCGCAGGCAGCTTGGCCATGCTCTCCGGCGGAAGAAACATGATGCCGACTCCGATCATCAATCCGAAAGCGGACACTTTATAGGCTTGCTGATGATCCGCTTCTTCAGCCAATTCTACAAAAGCCATTTCCACCATTTTTGTGAAGATCGCGAAAATTACCGCATAAGCGACTGGCGCCGGCAATGCGGCTAACAACGCCATCAGGCTCGGAAAGAAGCTAATAGCTACTACAACAATTCCACCCATGATGAATGGTTTCAAAGAAGGATTTCGTGTGGCACTGACAAAACCGGCTGCACCGGAAATTGGCACTGGCCCGATGGCTGAAAAAAGCCCTGCAAAAATGTGGTTGATTCCGGAAGCGACTGATGCTTGCTTTACCCGATCCGGCGCTTCAATCGAAAAAGTGTTTTTTAAAAGCACTTCCATGACCCGCATGGAAGCCATCATGTTCGCCACTAGTAGAAAAGTCAAAAACAGCGCCGTAACGAACATGCCGCTATCCCAGACGAGCGGTCCGAATACGAGAAGTTCCGGCAATGCGAGCAAAGATCCGGAAGTATTGTCAATCGCATCCGCTTTGCCAAGCAATATAAACAACGCCCAACCGATCGCGATGGCGAGCAATACCGAATAGCGGTTAATCCATGGTGTTTTGTGCCCCATTAATATGAAAGTCACAATTACCACCGCAGCCCCGCCGATTGCGACGACCGGATCAACGGCATCTCCTTCACCGGCGATTCCCAGCAAGCCGCCGATAATCGATTCACTCAATTGCAGGACGAGCAATAATAGATAGATAAAAGTGATGGTCGGTGTAAATAATTTTCTCATCTTTCCTACCAATCCGGTATAAGCAAAAACAATGAACAAGACCCCACTATAGAGCAGCCCGCTTTGAAGAGCTTGCAGCGATTCTTCCATCGTTGCGTACATAACGCCGACCATTCCCGCATAGACGATGAAGATTCCCCACCAGAGCCCGGCTGGCCCTTCATTAATCGGCATTCTGTGCCCCACGAGCACTTGCACTAAACATGCAATGCCGAGCACGAAGATCGTCCTTTGGACAAATAGGGCTGTATCACCGTTGTCCATCCCAAATACATTGGCGATAGCAATTGGGGCAGCAATCGAAGAAGCCAATAGAAAAACTGCCCATTGAATGCCGCCAAACAAAGTTTTCACCATTTCCCGCCTCCGTCTTTTCTTGCTTTTTATCTTTTCAGTATACCCTTTTTACTTTTGATGAAGTTCAACGAAAAAACAAAGAGCCCTGGAATTTTCAGGACTCTCTGTCTTTTCTAGGATTTTCTTTAAGGCCGGCTTGTTTTTGCAGTTCAGCCTTTTTCTGTTGCTCATCTGTTCGATGTTCTTCATCCAATGGCCCTTTATAGACAACTGGATAGCCTTTATCTTGCAGTTGCTTTACTTGTTTCCGAGAAGCTCGGATTAAAAGCCACATAATCAACAGCGATAAAATAAAAATAACGACAACTGAGATAATCCCGGGAATGTATTCCGATTTATCTTCAGGAAAATATAAGAATTCCATTTGTTTGTTTCCCGCCTTTGATAGTTGAGTTTCCCTTCATTATACAGGATAGCTTTTTTCAATAAATTACTGAAGGTGAACATTTAGTGGCGAACTCTTAACAATCTTCGCAACAAATACCCCAAAGTGCAATGTAAAAAATCAGCGGCAGAACCAGGAAACAACCCTTTTTCCACCGCCTAATTTAAAGATTATTTCTCCGATACCACTGTAAACCGTTTATTGAAATGGCGCGGATTTTCAATTTCATCCACTAATGCAATGGCGTAATCCGGATAGCTGACATAGCTTTTTCCTCTCTTATTCACCGTGATGCTGTCTTCGCCTATCTGGTAACTGCCGGTCCGTCTGCCTTCCGCATCAAAGAAAGCTGCAGGACTTAAGAATGTCCACTCGATGCCTTCTGATGCTTCAAGGTCGGCTAGGTTCTGTGCCTGGCTAGACGCAATCGCTTTGAATGCATCCGGGAATTCCGGGGTTTCAATCAACCTTGTGGTTCGTGCTTCATCGACAAATAGGCTGCCTGCCCCTCCAACCACAATCAGTCTCGTGTCCGGCGCATCTTTTAACGCTTGGATAAGATTTCTCCCTGCTTCTACATGCTGCTCCGCTTTTTCCGGAGGCACTCCAAAAGCATTTACGACCACATCAAACGGCTTTAAATCTTCTGAAGTTAAACTGAAAACATCTTTTTCCAAAATCTGTACTTTTCCCTCTTCAATTTTCGAAGCATCCCGCACAATAGCCGTGATTTCATGGCCTCTAGAAATCGCTTCTTTCATAATGACCTTGCCCGCTTTTCCGCTTGCTCCAATAATTCCGATTTTCACCCGAACCACCTCATCCTTTTAGATTTGATCCATCGCATCTTTCAGAATTTCAAACGAACGCTTTCTTTTTTCTTGATCATAAATATAAGACACAGCCATCAGTTCATCAATCTGCATATCGCCCATAAAGTCTTTCAACTGCTCTGTAATCGCTTCGCGGTCCCCAAGGAACGTATAACGGGACATATTTTTAGCGACCGTTTCCTCATACAAGCTCCATTTGCCATCCATCGAATCCACCGGTGGCTGAAGCAGATTTTTTGTACCTCTTACTACGTTCAGGTAAAACATCTGGCTCGAAGTCGAAAGTTTTTGAGCTTCTTCAGTCGTTTCTGCAGCCACGACGTTTACACAAACCATGACGTATGGTTCGGCTAGGTATTCAGATGGCTGGAACTGAGTTCGATAAATCTGCAGCGCCTGTTCCAATTGCTGCGGAGCAAAATGGGCAGCAAATACATAAGGCAAGCCCAGTGTTGCAGCTAACTGCGCACTGGATGTACTCGATCCCAGGATAAAAATCGGCACTTCGGTGCCAACACCCGGATATGCATGCACCATGCCTTGGTGTTCAACCGGCTTTAAATAATTCTGCAGTTCTACTACATCCTGCGGAAAAGCATACGCCGTTTCTTGCGTAGTTCGGCGCAGTGCATGCGCTGTCTGCATATCCGTTCCCGGTGCACGCCCAAGCCCCAAATTCACTCGGCCAGGATACATCGTCTCAAGTGTTCCAAATTGCTCTGCTACGACAAGCGGAGTATGGTTCGGCAACATGACACCGCCAGATCCCACTTCAATCGATGCCGTATTATCGAGCACCTTTGAAATCAGAATAGATGTTGCGGAACTGGCTAAAGTCGGCGAGTTGTGATGTTCAGACAACCAAAACCGCTTATAATTTAATTTTTCTACATGCTGTGCCAGACTGACCATATCTGTTAATGCATCTTTTGCTGTCTGGCCTTCTGAGATAGCGACCAAATCCAAAACGGATACGGGCACCGGTTTTATGTTTTGATTCATTTAATGACTTCCTTTCAAGAGAAGATGTCCATTAACCATAAAACCAAAATATCTCGAATACAAGCTATCTGCTTGCAGCTTCAAATCATTTAGTCGTATTCATCCACGTAGGAATTTGATCGTCTTCATCAAATTCTATGATGACATCCGTCACTCCTTGGACGCCATCCATAATCCGCTTTTCAATGTAATCCCGTAAATCATCCGCTTCGGCAATCGTCATGCCAGGGTCCACTTCCAATTTCAATTCCACGTGGAAATGGTCTCCTTCTTTGATAACATCAAGGTCTTGAATATCTGCAACTTGGGGATGCTGCAGAACTTTTGCACCGATTCGGGCTTGCATTTTAACATCAGCCACTCCAAGCGCACCAGCCGCATTGTCCAGGAAGACCCGCCCTACTACAAGAATGAGCAAGACACCGATAATGATCGAAGCGTACCCAGTCGCGCTATGGAATGACGTATATGTTGATATGACAATAGCGGCTAAGGCCAGCACTGCTCCTCCTACCGCTACATTATCTTCCAGGAAAACGAGTTTGGTCGCAGGCTTAGCGCCTTTTACGTTTTTATAGCTGAGCGGGATGTACTTTAAACCGCTCGTTTGTTCTTTCGGAAGGTGCTCCGTTATTTCTTTCATAGCTTTATTGAGCACAAAAGCTTCTAAAAGAGCAGACGCACCCAACACTCCGACGTTCAACCAGAACCAATCTTCTGTATGGACCGCATCCGAAATATGGTGGATTCCTTCGATAATGGTTTCATAGGCCAGCACTCCGACAATGAGCACAGCTCCCAATAGCACTAAGTTAACTAAGCGCCCAAAACCGCCTGGAAATTTTTCGGTTGGCGCTTTTTTGCTCAATGCCGAACCGATAAAGACGAACAATTGGTTGGCCGCATCTCCAAAACTGTGCATCATTTCAGCGAACATCGCCACATTTCCTGTAATGAGGTAAGCGATTGTTTTAATGATAGCTACCGCCGTATTAACAATTGCTGCCCAAAAAGCAGACTTGTTCCCCCCTTTTAGTAAGCCCAAAAATTCTTTCATATGAAATCCTCCATTCTTCTCAACCAAATTATTCGTGTGTAAATTTAGCAAGCATTTCTATTTTATTTCCCTGCACTGGAGCAGTAGAAACCCATGAAAAAGAGAGCACCGATTTTTTCGGAACCCTCTTTTTTTGAAACTGCCTTAAATCTCGTAGACAGCCCCTATTTTTGCGAATTCTACATTGCCGCTATAGCTGGAACGTGCAGCTTCAAGAATTTCTTCCAGTTCGCCGTATTGCGGCAAATGAGTGAGCCTCAATTTCTTGGCCTCAGCACGCTCAGCCAGTTCACCTGCTTGCTTCCCGCTCAAATGCCCTTTAATGACGCCTCTATATTTTTCATACAAATTTGATTCACATACAAGCAAATCTGCATGGCGCGAGAAATCGATCAGCTCATCTTTCCATTCGGTATCCGCTGTAAAAACCACTGACTTTCCTTTTGCTGTAAATTTTATTGCCAAGCAATAAACCGGATGAATGGTTTCGCAAAAAGAGACTTCGAACGGCCCAAGCAGAAGAGGTTGGCCTGCTTCAATCATTTTTCCTTCAGTCACGCCTTTATAGGAAAGGCCCGCAAACATTTCCTGGTCGCGGTTATGGGCATAAATCGGAAATGGAGTTTCCCACTCTTTTAACTGCATGCCGACCATCGCTGCATGCTGCAAAACCCCGATATCGGCAATATGGTCTGGATGATAATGGCTGATGATTGCTGCATCGAGATCTTTTAATTCGGTATAATTTTGTACAGCGGCCAATACACCGCTTCCACAATCCACTAGGCAGCGAAATCCTTCCTCTTCTATTAGAAAGGAAGAAGTCGCTTCGTTTTTATTCGGATAGCCGCCCCAAATTCCAATTGTTGTAATTTTCATAAATGTACCCCTCTCGTTTTATTTTATTTCTCTATTATAACCCAGCCGTTTACCTACAGTTTGTTTAAAGGAATTCGCTCGGGGTATATAGAAAGGGAGAAGATAAAACTTGGAGGGATTACTTTGACAGTAAAACTAACAGTAGAAAATGCAGTGCAAGCAAAATCAGAAATCGAAAAATTACAGACACAAGGATTCACGCACGACGACATTTACATCTTCGCACATGATAAAAACCGCGAAAAAGACATTTCCAAAGCATTGGATACGGAAAGCGTCGGCATGAAAGAACAAGGATTCCTAGATAGCATGAAAAACATGACCGTTTCACGCGGTGATGAGCTTCGCGCTAAAATGGCAGCCGCTGGAGCAACAGAACAAGAAGCTGCTGATTACGAAGAAGAATTAGATAAAGGCAAACTCGTGATCATCGCGAATAAAAACAATTAATTCCTTCCCTCTTGCTGAATGGCAAGAGGGTTTTTTATGTCTTTTATTGCCTGCCCCCTTCTTTTTTTATCTTGAAATAACTTTTATTCTCAGTTCTCTTTCTTTCTCTTATAAATATACTTTGAAGTGTTAGTAAAATAGGCATATCCGGAGTTCTGTATCATCTTGTCCATTGTGTCATTTATAACTATTTGCTATATTTGAAAAAGGTTAATTTTCTAACTACGAATAGTTAAAGTAAACTTTTGTTAGAAAAGCCTCAAGGGGGAAATTTATGATCAAGAGTTTGAAAATGGGGAGCGCCTTTATCGGCATCATTGTCGGTGCGGGATTCGCTTCTGGACAAGAAATCCTGCAATATTTTACGAGTTTCGGAATCATGGGGATTTTTGCCGCTCTTATGTCGACAGCCCTATTTGCGTATTTGGGAATGAATTTGACACGGCTTGGAAGCCGGATGCAGCAGCCTTCACATAAGGAAGTCATTTACGGAATCAGTGGAAAGATCTTAGGAAGAATTGTTGATTACATAATTATCTTAACTTTATTCGGCGTCGGAGTAGTCATGATTGCCGGAGCCGGTTCTATTTTTTCGCAGCAATTCGACTTGCCAGCAGTACTTGGAAGCACTCTCATGACAGTGCTTGTCATTTTGACGATTATGCTCAATGTAGAAAAAGTCATCGCGATCATCGGCAGCATCACGCCTTTTCTTATTTTGATGGTCGTCCTTTTAGCCGTTTACAGTCTAGCTACCGGCGATTCATCTTTTACCGCATTAGATCCAATCGCGAAAGAAAAACTTTCGGCTGTTTCCAATTGGTTCTTGTCAGGATTAAATTATGCATCCTTTAATATTGCAGTTGGGGCTTCCATGGCCATCGTCATGGGAAGCACAGAAAAAGATGAAAAAATCGCTGCTCGTGGGGGATTGTTCGGCGGCCTTGGCCTTGGAGTTTTAATTATTCTCAGCCATCTAGCTATTTTTTCAAAAATAGACAGTGTAGGCGATGCGGAAATGCCGATGCTTCAAATCGCCAATGACATCTCTCCTACCTTAGGTGTGTTCATGTCGATCATTTTGTTTGGCATGATTTACAATACTGCGGTCAGTATGATCTATGCATTCTCAGCTCGCTTTGTTTCATCCGGTACGCCTAAATTCAAAGGGTTTGTCGTAATTGTCGGCATCGTTTCCTTTGCCTTAAGTTTTGTCGGCTTTACAAAACTCGTCAATGAATTTTATCCCGTGGTCGGTTATCTCGGATTCTTCCTGGTAGCTGCATTGGTTTATGCCGATTTTAAAAAGCCAAACACCCAGACAATAATGAATAAATAACTTCTATAAGCCGCCAAAGCATACATTAACTGCTTTGGCGGCTTTTCATGTTATGGTTTTAATAGAGCATTCCGGAAGGAGAACTTTTTTATGGACACTTTTACTAAAACTTCCCAACAGCGAGAATTGATTAACCAAATTCGTGCATTAACTCCTGCTTTTCAAAAGCGCGAGCCGGAGTTGGACACAATGGGATCTTTCCCTTATGAAAATATTAAAGAGTTAAAGCAAATAGGCTACCATACACTCACTTTGCCAAAAGATATGGGCGGGCAAGGCTTCGGCCTCTATGAGTACATACTTGCACAAGAAGCGATTTCGCAAGCTTCCGGAGCTACCGGCCTTTCTATCGGCTGGCATACTGGAATCGTTTTGGAATACGCCGAAAACCGGCATTGGCACGAAAAGAGTGCAGCCTGGCTTACAGAAGAAATCCGAAAAGGTGCCTTAATCAATACGGCGGCCACTGAAAATAATGCTGGAAGCCCAGCACGCGGTGCGCTTCCCCGGACCGTTGCTGTAAAAGAAGGCGATGAGTGGGTGCTCAACGGCGAAAAAACCTATACCTCTATGGCGCCTGTCCTCGATTTCATCTTCGTGACCGCCACAGTGAATGAGGAACAAGTCGAAACCTTTATCATTCCGCGCAAAGCAGAAGGGGTTTCAATCGATGAAACTTGGGATATGCTAGCCATGAGAGGAACAGCAAGCCATACGTTAGTGATGGAAGATGTAAGGATTCCTTCTTCATTCATCTTAAAGCCGGGCAATGCCCGAACTGCCGGTAAAGGCTGGCTGCTCCATATTCCTGCTTGTTATATCGGGATTGCTGCTGCCGCCCGGACGCAAGCGATTGAATTCGCCTCTTCCTACGAACCCGCTTCTCTCGGGAAGCCGATTTCGGAAACTCCGAATATCCGGCACCTCATCGGCGAAATGGAGCTGGAGCTGACAACTGCCCGCCATTTGCTATACGGAACAGTTGAACGCTATCTTCAAGCAAGCGATAAAGCTGCGATGGATGAAGCATTGAATGTAACGAAAATCGCCGTCACTCAGGCAGCTATCGGCATCGTCGATAAGGCGATGAAAATTGTCGGTTCTAGGGCCTTATCAGAGGCCAACCCGATGCATCGCCATTATGTGAATATCCGGGCAGGCCTGTATAATCCGCCAATGGAGGACATGGTCAAAGCGCAACTTGCAAGCCAAGCCATCCAGTCCATCCAAAAAGAACAACACGAGAATTCAGCCAATAAATAAGGAGTGAAGCAAATTGACGACTCAAGTACACCTTAACGAGACAGTTATCCAAGCTTTCCACTATACGGAAGAACACGTGACTGATAACGTTTCCGGCAAGCCTTTGCAAAAGATTATCATCGATTTCAACGTGACGAGCGAAGATTACCACGATATCGCTGTGCTATTATACGGCATGGAATTCCGGGTTCAAGTTCCAGAAAAAAACTTGGACTTCCAAGCTGCCATCTCGAACTATTCAACAGATACTACGAACCTTTACAATCCGAACGAAGTAGCTGACTATCACCTGGAATTGACGGAAAAAGCATAGAAATCAAAAAGGAAGCCTCGGCATATTGCTGGGGCTTCCTTTTTGATTTCCTATCTTCTTTTGAACCGGCTGCTGCCGCTCCTTCTTCTCAACTTTCTTCTTAGATCCCGAGCTTCTTTTTCTTTTGCTGCTCTGCTTTCTTCGTCCAAAGAAATGGAACAAAGCTTATCTCCGTCTAACTCAATCTCAAACCATGAATTCACTTCGCTTCCTTCCGGCAGTTGGCTGACAGGAAGCAGGAGTTCCTTTTGCTCTTCTTCTATGAGAATGACCGCCCATCCATCTTCAATCCGGTTCAGCATCCCTTTCATTCAATCACTCCCCTACACAAGCGAGGCCTTGGTCTTTAATATCCTCCAGCTTCCCTTGCCCAATGCCTTTGATCTCTTTAAGCTCTTCAAGCGAAACAAACGGACGGCTTTTTACGATGTCTTCAGCGAAAGCCGGACCGATGCCTTCGATTTCCTGAAGTTCAGCTGAAGAAGCACGATTCAGATCAATGCAGCGATTTTTTCCTTCAACAGCGATTCCTTCTTTCTCTGTTTCGATTTCGTAGCTGTTTCCGTCTGTCCGCAGCACAATCGTTCCGTTCACATCAGTGCCGTAAACTTCAGCGCCTTCGTTCTCCACTAAGGCAATGACTTCGGCATGCGGATGGCCATAGGAATTGTCGATGCCCGCACTGTAAATGGCGACTTCCGGAGATACAGCTTTTAAAAACGCGCGGCTCGTCGATGTATTCGACCCATGGTGGCCAAGATGAAGAATTTCTGCGTCCAAATCAGCGCCGCTGTCAATCATATTCTGTTCTTCTTTAATACCCGCATCACCGGTGAAGACCAAGCGGATATCTCCAAACGTCACTTTCAATGAAATCGATTCTTCGTTGGCTTTTCCGGTGATTTCTTCGGGATAAAGAACTTCCAGTTGAATCGGGCCGACATCGAAAACTTCTCCGCTGCGCGGTTCGTAATAATCCGTACCGGTTTCATCAACCGCTTCTAATGTGCTGATGAATGTATTGGAGGTGCTTTCGTTGCCTGACATCCACACTTCCCCTACATCAAACTGTTCAACAATGGAAGCTAGCTGGCCAATGTGATCCGAATCGGGATGAGTACCGATTGCAATGTCGATTTTCTCCAGCTGCAACTCTTTTAAATAATCGATCGCAGCTGTGCTGTTCCAATCGCCTGCATCAATCAGAATGGCATAACCATCCACTTCCAATAAAGTGGAATCTGCTTGGCCGACATCTATATAATGTACGGCAAGCTCATCCTCTAGAGCTGCCGAATTCCGGATCTCCCCTTCTTCCTTCTGTTGAAACAATTGATATGCTAAAACTCCAATCAGGATAACCGCAATTAATAAAATCGAAATGTTCTTTTTCAAGATCCCTCTCCTCTTTCCATAGTGGCATTTTACCATACCCACTGATGGCCGTTCTCTATTCGCGTTAAAGGCAGGAATACTAAATATGTGCATAGCAAAAGGCCGCAAAAGAAGTTCTCTTGCAGCCTTTTATAACTTTCCTTAAATCAAGTTGACATGAAGTCTCCGCCGTTCATATGAAGGAATTGGCCTGTCATGTATGAATTTTGCGGATCTGCTAAAAAGACGAAAGCCTTTACCAATTCATAAGGCTGGGCCGGGCGCCCGGCTGGAACATCCTTGCCGAAGTCTTCTCCAACGTCAGGGTTGAGATCACCAAAAGTCTTCGTGATCAGCGGCGTCCACACTGGCCCCGGAGCAATGCCATTTACCGCAATTCCTTCGCGGACGAAACGGCGGGCAAGCGCACGCGTCATGGAAACCATGGCACCGTTCGCTCCGGAATAGTCGATGAGATCTGAGTGGCCCCGGTACGCATTGATTGAGGCAGTATTGATGATGCGTGCCCCATCTTTTAGATGGGGACGGGCGGCTCTGACTAAATAGAACATCGCAAAAGCTTTGATTTCGAAAGTCTTCAGCAACTGTTCATCTGTAATGTCGGTCGGAGAGGTCTGCGGATATTGATAGCCTGCATTATTTACCAGAATATCAATTTGGCCGAACGACTCGAGTGCGAATTGAACCAATTTATCGCAGTTTTCCGATTTCCCCAGATCTCCGCTCAAGGCTTTCGCTTCTCCCCCGTAGCTTTTGATGACTTCCAAAGTTTCAGCTGTCGCATCTTCGTCGTCTAAATAACCGATCACTACTTTAGCCCCTTCTTTAACATAGGCAATGGCTACTGCTCGGCCAATCCCACTGTTTGCGCCTGTAATAATAGCCACCTTCCCTTCAAGCGCACCGCTCGCTTTATAACCCTCTAAATCCGTGTTATTGAAATCTAGATCTGCCATCCGTCTCCTCCTCCTCGCTTCACCTTAGCCCAGTATTTCCCTATCCTTGCTTATTGACTAGTTTTTCATATAATCGACTGTATTCTCCGGCAGAACGGCTCCAACTATAATCGCCATCCATGCCATTCCGTTTAATGATTTCCCAATGCTCAGCATGATGATACATCTTTAAAGCACGTTTTAACGCGTCTTCAAAACGATCCTGTTCAGCGAAATCACTTAAAAAACCATTCCCGGAGCGCAGCACTTCATCATACTCCACAACCGTGTCTTTTAAGCCTCCGGTTTTATTTGCTACTGGGACCGTACCATAAATCATGGAGACCAGTTGGCTTAATCCACAAGGCTCAAAATGGGAAGGCATCAAGAACATATCAGCGCCTGCATATAGCAAATGGGCAAGTTCTTCATCAAACCCGATATGGACTGCTATTTTCTCCGGGAATTCTTCAGCCAACTGACGGAAAAATTGCTCGTATTTCTCTTCGCCTGAGCCAAGCAACACAAATTGCACGTCCTGTGTTTTCAATAGGCTCGGCAAAGTTTCTTCTAAAACATCAATCCCTTTTTGTCCAGCTAGCCTGGAAACCATCGTCATCAATGGAATACCTCCGCGTTCCGGCAAATTAAACCGGAGTTGGACAGCCCGCTTATTGACTGCTTTCCTTTCCATGGTCGTCTGGTCATAAGGCATTTCAATCATCAAATCAGCTGCCGGATTATAGGAAACGGTATCGACTCCGTTCAATATGCCGATTAAATCTTCCGCCCTCTCTTGAAGGAGCGTTTGCAGGTTCTCTCCGTAAGATTCAGTAAGAATTTCATCCCGGTAAGAAGGGCTGACGGTCGTCACTAGATCTGCGTATAAGATCCCCGTTTTCAACATATTGAAGTTGCCGCGCCATTCAATTAGGCCATCATCAAAATAACGCTCCGCCAGCTCAAATTCTTGAGTGGCCGTTTCTTTGGAATAATAGCCTTGGAATTGAAGATTGTGGATGGTCAAAACCGTCTTTGTCTTTGAATGAAGCGTGGCATAACGTTCATCTTCTTTTAACAGAAGCGGCAGCATGGCCGTGTGCCAATCGTGGACATGCAAAATATCGAAAGCTTCGGTTTCCGCTTCCATCACAGCCAATACCGCACGGCTGAAAAATGCAAAACGCTCGGCATCATCTGGTTGGCTATATATTTGGTCGCGTCCATAATAAGCATCATTTTCGACAAAAATGAATTGGACGCCGTTCATCCAATATTCAAAAATAGGGTAGATCTCTCTTTGCCCTTTAAAAGGCACTTCAAGATCTCCTTTGAATTGAAACTCCTTCTCTTGTTCTGCTGAAATCAACGTGTATTTCGGCAAGATCACCATTACTTCATGGCCAAGTTCTGCAAGCGCTTTTGGCAAGGCTCCCATAACATCAGCGAGTCCGCCAGTTTTTACGAAAGGAGCGCATTCCGCTGCAGCCATCGCAATTCTCATTGAGTATCCTCCTTTGTCACCCGCTCGCCTTTGCGGAGAACAACGGGGTGCTGCCATGTTCCTTTTAATACGACCCCGTCGTCTATCTGCACATCTTTATCGGCAATGACGCAAGTTAGTTCACAGTTTTTTCCGATCCTGCTTTTTTGCATAATGATGCAATTCTCCAACCGGGCGCCTTCTTCAATTAAAACTGCGCGGCTAATAATGCTTTTCTTTACACTTCCAGAGATTGTGCAGCCATTTCCAATCAATGCTTGGCTCACTTGGGATCCCTTTAAATACTTTGTCGGAGGCTCGTCTTTCACTTTCGTATAAATGGGACGGTCTTTTAAGAACAATTTCTCTCTTTGTCCGGCTTCTAATAATGACATCGCTGACTTGAAATAGCTTTCTGTCGAATCGATAACCGCGACAAAACCGTCATGCACATACGCATTGAATGTATAGGGCGATTTTTTGCGGTTTACTACATCTTCAATGCTGATGATTTTCTTTTCTTCATGACTTTCCATCAATTCCACAAGCAATTTTTTGGACAGGATGTAGCTTTTCAAAAGGGTGCCATCTTCACAGACGGCCTCGGTGATGTCCATACCTGAAGCCAAATGGGAATCCAGCATATCATCAAAATCTAATTGAGCCACCGTAAAGCAATTGGTGATTACGACATGCTCCTGCTTGCTTTTGGCAAAAAACTGGCGATGTTCTCCCAGCATGGAGAAGGCACCGACGCTAACGTGATTACCCGCTTTCTGGGAACCTGGAAGGAAAAACAAACCGTCTTTCCGGCGATTCAAATCCCAGCTTTTCCCAACGCCGATATGGTCCAGCAAAGAAACAAATGGATAGGCCGGGAAAACGCCGACAAGGTTGATATTCGAATTCACGACATTGGACAAGGTGAAATCGATGAGCCGGTAGCGACCGGCAAAGGGGATCGATGCCGTTGAACGGTACATCGTCAGATCTTCGAGGCCAGACATCCCTACAGACGCATCAATAACTGCCATTAATCTCATTGACCTTCACCTCTTCTCCAGTTCTCTAAGACCTCTTCTGTCAATAAAACAATTTCTTCTTTTTGATCGGGAATCTGATAGTTTTCAGGAATCGACAACCCCGGCGGGATAATAACGCGTTGAAGTTGTGCGCCTTTGCCGATTTTCACGCCACTCATCACGACGCATTCTTTGAGGGACGCCCCTTCGTCAACCTGGACATCCTGAAAAATGACCGATTTTTCGATTGCCCCTTCGATGACACAGCCTTCATTGACCAAGGAATCCTGGACGACGCCATGTTCACCGATAAACTGCGGTGGCAGCTGCGGATTGGAAGAGAAAATCCGCCATCCGGGATCATGCAAGTTCAGCCCCGAAGTTTCATCCAGCAAATCCATATTGGCTTCCCAAAGGCTGTCTACGGTCCCTACATCTTTCCAATAGCCTTTGTACGGATAAGCGACCATCTTTTCATTGTTTTCAAGCATAAGCGGGATGATGTTCTTCCCGAAATCATGTGAAGAATTATCATTTTCATTATCCAACTGCAAATACTTTTTGAGTTTTTGCCAATTAAAAATGTAAACCCCCATCGAAGCCAAGTTGCTTTCTGCGTTTTCGGGTTTTTCAACAAATTCTTTTACGTTCATCTGGTCGTCGGTATTCATGATGCCAAAACGGTTGGTGTCTTTCCATGGAACTTCAATAACCGAAATCGTGACATCCGCTTTTTGTTCTTTGTGGAATTCAAGCATGGTTTGATAATTCATCTTATAAATATGGTCTCCTGATAAAATCAGCACGTATTCGGGGTCTTGTTCAGCCAGATAATGCATGTTTTGGTAAATCGCATTAGCCGTTCCGTCATACCATTTAAGCCCGCCCATCTCTGTATAGGGAGTAAGCATGGTGACGCCGCCGCTTCTTCTATCCAAATCCCATGGAATCCCCTGTCCGATATAATTATGGAGTACATGAGGCTGGTATTGCGTCAAGACGCCGACTGTATGAATTTCAGAATTCATGCAGTTCGATAGCGGAAAATCAATGATCCGGTATTTTCCTCCGAACGGAATTGCAGGTTTGGCAATATTGTAGGTCAAGGATTTCAACCGGCTCCCTTGCCCTCCAGCGAGTAACATAGCCACCACTTTATTTTTCATGATTTTTCACTCCCATCCGATTTTTTCTTCCATATCTCCATGGCAAAGGCCGGCAATTCAATGGCAATTGACTGGCTTTGGCCATCGATTGGAACGTTTCTAGCAGCCACTTCCCCTTTGCCAGTCCCTACTCCACCATATAAAGGCGACGCTGTTGAAAAAACGCATTCATACAAAGCCGGCTGCGGAACGCCTACCTCGAATCCGCTGTAATCCTGGTTTGAAAAATTTCCGACTACGATGCATTCAGCTTCCGGCGATCTCCCTCTCCTGATAAAGGCCAGAACACTTTGTTCATGATTATCGGGATCCAGCCATTCAAAGCCCCTTCGGTCGTTATCCAACTCAAATAAGGCCTTCTCGTTTTTATAAAAAGCCAAAAGTTCTTTTGTGAAAAAGTCCATTTGGCGATGGGATGGCTGATCTAATAAGAACCAGTCCAGCTCTGGCTGGAATTCCCATTCATCGTCATGCCCGAATTCCTGGCCCATGAATAAAAGTTTTTTTCCCGGATGCGTAATCCAGAAAGCTAAAAGCAACCGCAATTGATGGAACTTTTCTTCTTTGCTTCCCGGCAATTTATTCAGCAGCGACTTTTGCCCATGGACCACTTCATCATGAGAAAATATCGACACATAGCGTTCATCGTAATAATACATAAGTGAAAAATTCAATTTTTGATGTTTTTCAGATCGTTCTTCAGGAGGCGTCTCCATATAGCTTAAAGTGTCATGCATCCAGCCAAAATTCCATTTATAATCGAAGCCGATTCCCCCGTCTTCGGCTTTGCCAGTCACATTTGGATAATGCCAGGCATCTTCTGCGATTAAGATGGCTGAAGGATGATGCAGCTTGATGCTGGAAGTCAATTGCCTCAAAAAGTCCGCGCCTTCTTCATTGTGTATGCGCCTCGGGTCGTTCGGTACAAACAATAATTTCATCAAGGCATCCATCCGGAACCCGTCGAATTTGAATTCGTCTAGCCAATAATGCGCACTCGATAAAAGAAAGCTGACGACTTCGCCTCTTTGAAGATCAAAGTTCATGGTCCCCCATTCGGGATTCTTCCGCCTTTCCTTCCGGCGGTCTTCGTAAAGCGGCCTCCCGTTGAATAAAACCAACCCATGCAGATCTTGGCAAAAATGGCCGGGTACCCAGTCTAAAAATATACCCAAACCGTTCCTGGCACATTCGTTAATGAAATATTTCAGGTCTTCCGCCGTGCCGTACCTGCTTGTTGGCGCAAAGTAACCCGTCGTTTGGTAGCCCCACGATTCATCCAAAGGATGTTCCGTGATCGGCAATATTTCAATATGAGTAAAACCGTGTTTTTTAACATAAGGAATCAATTCTTCAGCGATTTCCCGGTACGTCAGAAAAGATCCGTCTGGCGCTCTCTTCCACGTTCCCATATGTAATTCATAAATCGCTAGAGGCTTTTCAAAATGATTTTGGAAGAGTTGCTGTTTTTGCTGTAAAACTTCTTCGCTCCATTTAAATACAGAATCAGTTGGAACAATTGAACATGTGTCCGGCCTCATTTCACTGGACCGCGCATAAGGATCGGATTTTCCGATCCGTTCGCCCTCAATCGTTTCAATATCATATTTGTATATAAATCCAGCAAGATTCCGAGGAATCAGGACTTCCCAAATACTTGGATCAAATGGCAATGGCTTCATCTCAAAACGTTCCGATTCTTGCGCTCCAGCAGCTGTGCCGATGACAGCCACTTTGGCTACGTCCGGTGCCCAAACAGTAAACCGGGTCTCCTCGCCATTCAGATGCGGGCCGAAATATCGATAAGCATCGTACATTTGCCCATTATGGAATTTTGCTGCTTCCTTCTCATTCAGAGAAGTCTTATCATAGTCCACGAGAAGCACCTCCAAATCGTCATTCTTTCCCTTGCCCCAATTAACTTTATTCTACACAGTCCATGTAAAACCCTTGTAAAAAATCGGAATAATTGAAAAACAGTGAAAATAAGAAAGCAGATTAGCGCAAACACTGAGGAGTTCTCAGTATCTACACATATTTAAACGCATAAGGACTTGTTTACGGGCAGAAATTCTACTACGCTTAGGGAAGATAGCTTACGATAGGAAGGGCGAGAAATGTTGCGAAATAGATTACTGACCTTACTCATATTGCTTTTCATTTTATTGCTTGCCGGCTGCGGCAAAGGCATTGAAGATCCATTGGAATGGAAAATAGAAGATTTTAATTTCACCAATCAAGACAATGAGGAAATGGGACTTGCCGATTTAAAAGGCGAAGTTTGGCTGGCCGATTTCATTTTCACGAATTGCACGACTGTCTGCCTGCCAATGACAGCGAATATGGTGGACTTGCAAAATCAGTTTAAAGAACAAGGACTCGATGTCCAGATTGTTTCTTTCAGCGTCGACCCAACTGTCGACAGTCCAGAAATTTTGAAATCCTATGCGGAAAACTACGGAGCGGATTTTGCTTCGTGGAATCTGTTAACCGGCTATTCACCGGAGAAGATTGATGCTTTCGCCATGGAGAATTTCAAGACGATTGCCCGCAAACCGGCAAACGATGACCAAGTGTTGCATGGCACATCCTTTTTCCTTGTCGACAAAAACGGTGTCATCATGAAAGACTATAATGGCGTCAATCCGCCCGTTGAAGAAATAATAGCGGATGCAGAAATTTTGCTTGCGGAGGAATAAAAGATGAATAAAAAAAGAATCAGTATGCTGATCGGCTTGATAGCTGCGGCCGCCTTACTCGTGTTTTTCTTTTTGCCGCGTGAGAATTCGCCATCACCAAGCACACGCGTCATCCTTGAACATACGCACCACACGTACATTGCGCCGTCATGCTTCGACCAGGCGGATGCTACGAACTTCCTTGAAGATTCGACATTGGAAAAGGCGGAAGAACTTCAATATCCGCCCCACTCCACATGCACAGAAGAATCCTTCAAAGGAAATAACGACAGCCCTTTCATCAGCTTGCTTAAAGAGCTTGGCATCAAAGAAAAAGACTCGATGGATTGGTGATTAGAAAAGCGTAAGCGCCCATCTAGCCTTGATTGGTTTAAGACCCCGAGAGGCTGGACACTGAAAAGCGGAAGCAGCCGCTTAGGTTCGACAGGCAACTAATAAAAAGCAACGACAGAGCAAAAATACTCAGTCGCTGCTTTTTTATCTTCCTCCGATGCTTTTTACACATACGGGCGCTTTAGTTTTTGCTATTTCACCAGCAAACTCAGGCATCCCGTTCTTCCCGATTTTCAGCACAGCTAAATTATGTGAACGTTCATTGGCTGCTATCATCCACTGTCCACCGGAAATCAGCTCGAAATGCCTCGGCCCTTCTCCGCCGCTTGGCGAAAATCCGGTCAATTCTAATTTGCCGTCTTCTCCGATAGCGAACACTGCCAAACTGTCATCTCCTCTATTAGATGCATATAAATACCGTCCGTCCGCAGAAACTCGGACCTCTGCGCTTGTATTCTTTCCTTCGAACCCATCTGGCAGCAGAGACACCCGTTGAATCGCATTTAAACTTCCCGCGTCATTCCATTCATAAACGGTTAAAGAAGAAGTGATTTCTTCCAATGAATAGATGTGTCCGCTCGACGGATGAAAAGTTAAATGGCGGGGACCCGAACCAGGAGGCGCTTCGATGGATTGCTCAAGTTCCAACTTCCCAGCTTCTTGATCCAGCTTGTAAATATAAAGCATATCTGTACCTAAATCCGAAACAATGAATCGGGCGTCTTGCGGGATTTGAAAAACAGAATGTGGGTGCGGGGCGTCCTGCCGTTCCGCGTTAGGACCACTGCCTTCATGTTTGATGGAATCAGTGCGTTCACCAATTGATCCGTCCTCAGCTATCGGATAGACATTGACATTCCCTCCTGAATAATTGGCCGAGAGTAGCCATTTTCCTGAATGGTCAATGCATACATGGGCAGGGTGGTCTCCATTCGCCGGCTGCCGGTTGATTTCCTTTAAGCCGAGCGGCTCCTCCATAAATTCATAGGCCACTAAATCGCCGTCTCCCACTTCACTTGTTGCAGCAAAGCTTTTCCCGTTTGGATGGATAGCTAAAAAAGAAGGGCGATCAATACCGAAAGTGCCCGCAATTTCAGTTAAGCTGCCAGATTGATGATTAAATTCCCAAAGCTTGATGCCTTGCTCCTCAGCGTTTGAATACGATCCGGTCACTAAATATGTATGGTTCATTTTCTTCCTCCCTGCTTTTATAGAATTTCCGTGAGTTTTTCAAGTGTGTGGTGTAAAGTAAGCTTTGAGAACAAATTGCTCGTACAATTATTTTAGAAAAGAGTGGTCGCCAATGAGAAAGTTCGGATTATCCATCCGCGAAAAAAGCATTGTCTGCATCGGTTTTATGGGTGTTGGAAAAACGACTGTCGGAAAATTGCTCGCAAAAAAATTGTATCGGGGCTTTGTGGACATTGATGCAGAAATCGAAAAAGAATTCGGCATGCCCATCCCCCTTATTTTCGAGAAGTTCGGTGAAAAAACCTTCCGGAAAAAAGAAAAAGAGCTGATTCATTTTTACAGTCAACAGCCTCTTTATGTTATTTCAGTTGGCGGCGGAGCATTTTTGCAGCAAGAAATCCGTGAAATCTGTTTAGCGGATTGCATCGTGTTGTTTTTAGACATCAGCTGGGATTCTTGGAAAGAACGCATCCACATCCTCTCAGACAACCGGCCACTCCTTCAAGATCGATCCATAGAAGACATCCAGAAACTTTTTGTCGAAAGGCAGGCCATTTATTCGCTGAACCATTCGAAATTTCAAGTGGACCATTTTGATGCCGAAGAAGCAGCAGACTATTTGGCTGATGCACTGAAGCTGTCTTGGGAGATTCATGCTCCGCAGCCTGGCTGAAAATCCGCGGGAATATAAAAGATAAAACAAAAGGAATGGCGGCCATCAATCTGGCGCCATCCCTTTTTTATGTTAACGATACTGAGCTTTTACTAAATCATACAGATTGGCTTCTTTTAAATAAGATTCCGGTGCGAGGAAGGTGACGGTTACGACTCCAGGATGGCGGCCGATTTCAATCGAACCGGTTATGGTCGCCCGGTTCATTATTTCCGGCACCTCCACACGGAACATCGCAGCTGCCCGTTCCAATGCATTGTCTGTAGCTGCATTCAAAGTCGGCCCAGTCCCAATGAATGAAATTGGCAATGATTCTTCCAGCTGCGGGACATTCCACTTCTCGGCAATCCGTTGAGCAGATAATCGCTCTTCTGCGGTAAAAGGTTTAGCCGTATACGGCAAATCTTCCACATTCGGCAAAAGAATCGGACCGTCATTATTCAATCCCTTCAGCAAATGGACTTCCAAATGGACAATTCCCGCTACATCAGACGTATGCCCTGCGATCTCGCCGTCGCCTTGCATCGCATGCATGTCTCCAAGATAAACCCCGCCGCCCGGCACTTTCACTGGGCAAATCAATACCGAGCCCGCTCTGACGCGGCTAATATCCATATGGCCATCTGTCCGATGCGTATCCAGCTCTTCTTGGGTGCTGACATATTCGTGAGGTGCATCGATTAAAAACGACCCAAAATCGCCGGCATTGTGGGAGTCTGGGATTGGCCGTGACGGTGTCGTCCCAAGCTGCCCTAAAAATGGACGCATCCGTGCAATGGTCCCGACCAAATCGTGCGGCGCAAAAGTGACAATCGGATTTTGGACAGAAGCATCAGGCGTTTTCATATACGCCCGCCCATCCTGGGCAATCATTTCTGCAGCTTCCTGGTTCAGCGTTATGCCGACATCGCCTTTTTCGCTAAAGAACATCGTGTAGCCATTCGTAAACACAAAAGGGGTGACATCTGCATCACAATTAGCACAGCGGATCGCTTCGCTTCCGGTGCCTTTAATCACTGTATCCGGATACAAAGTTCCACATCCTGGACATTTCACGGCAATAAACGGATCTCCCAGAAAACGCCCTTCAACAGGACTGTCATTTCCAGAAGACGTGGCAAGCGAGGTCACTTCAATGGATTTTATCTTGATGACAATGGCATCCCCCGGTTCTGCGCCTTCCACAAAAACCGGTTTTGTCACTTCATGCCCGCCTCGGATGCAAGGTGTGATCATCGGACCCCAGCAGCCAGGTGCTGTGTGGGCAATGATATGTCCGCCGCTTTTTAAGGGGCCCAGCATTTCCAGGTTGGGATCTAGTACTCCGTTGATGTATTGATTGACCATTACAGTTTCCGATGCTTCTCTGCTCAACTTAACTCCCTCTTTCCGTTTGATTATTCTGTCATTTTGAGTATACGGTAAATTTCAAAAGCTTACAATTTCACCGCTCTGACTGCTTTTCCTTAATTGGACACATTGCTTTACATTGATTCCATTTTCTTTTTTCATGAGCTAGATTAAGTTAGGTAGAATCCAAGCTATCGATTATAATGAAAAAGGGATTGAAGTACATCACCCATCCACTTAAGAAATAACCCATGAGCCTACGGTCTTTCATACAAGTTTGGAGGATTTTTTATCCGCCGCTCTTGAAAACGTTTCCATATGCATAGGAG
Source organism: Planococcus sp. NCCP-2050 (assembly GCF_023708025.1). Classification (NCBI taxonomy): domain Bacteria; kingdom Bacillati; phylum Bacillota; class Bacilli; order Caryophanales; family Caryophanaceae; genus Planococcus; species Planococcus sp. NCCP-2050. Next base: position 237,176 of record NZ_BRCX01000002.1, read on the forward strand.
GAAAAACAGTGAGTTTAACAAGAGATTTTTTTATTGCCTTGTCCAAAAACCAAGTGTTGAATAGCGGAGCTAAAAAATGGGGTCTTAAATTAGGAGCCGGCAAAGTTGTAGCCGGAACTGATATCGATAGCATGATGAAATCCGTTAAAGAGTTAAATGCTGAAGGCATCGGCGCTACCATTGATAATTTAGGTGAATTTGTTTTTAACCGCGAAGAAGCACTTGAAGCAAAAATGCAAATCCTTGAAACGATAGAAGCGATCCAAAAACATGGCGTCGCTGCCCATATGTCTGTCAAACTGACCCAAGTCGGCTTGGATGTCGACCACAAGTTCTGTTTGGAAAATATGAAAGAAATTGTAGCTGCCGCCGCTGACTATGCCATCTTCATCAATATCGATATGGAAGACTATAGCCATCTTCAGCCAACGCTTGATATTCTTCATGAATTGCTGAAAGACTACGATAACGTTGGGACCGTGATCCAATCTTACTTATTCCGGTCTGAAAAAGATTTGGAATCCCTCCAACATGTCCGCTTGCGTCTAGTCAAAGGAGCTTATAAAGAGATTTCTGAAGTGTCTTATCAAAGCAAACAAGATATCGACAATAATTATTTGAAATTGATCAAGATCCGGCTCCAGCAAGATGTGTTTACGTCTATCGCGACGCACGACCATGTCATCATCCATGAAGTGAAGAAATTCGTAAAAGAAAACAAAATCTCACGCGACCGTTTTGAATTCCAAATGCTTTACGGATTCCGGTCCGAACTGCAGAAAGAATTGGCCCAAGAAGGCTATGCTTTCACGACATACGTTCCTTTCGGCCAAGACTGGTACGGCTATTATATGCGCCGGTTAGCTGAACGCCCGCAAAACATCAATTTGGCTTTAAAGAGCTTGATCTCCAAATAAAAAAAGCGCTTTGGATTTTTCCAAAGCGTTTTTCCTATTGTCATTTATTCCCTTTCACGAACCTTAATCGGGATCAAGTCATTCATCAATCCGCTTCGGTATTGTTCATACCGTTTTGGCAGCATCAGCGATTCGCCAAGGCTTTCCGGAGATTCGTCGATAGCGAAACCAGGAGGATCCGTAGCAATTTCAAATAACAAATCGCCATACTCCCGGAAGTAAATCGCATTGAAATAGCTGCGGTCTTGTACAGGCGTCACGCCAAGCCCGTAAGCTTCAATTTCATTTTTCCAATCCAATTGGTCCGCATCGTCCATCGCACGCCAAGCAATGTGGTGAACCGTACCGACGCCCATTTGGCCGGTTCCTGAAGAAGTAGTTTTCACGTCAATCATATTGCCGATTTCCGCGGTTGAGCGAAAACGAATAAATTCGCCTTCTTCTCCGACTTTTTCAAATCCAAGCACCTGTTCAAGCAATTCAGCTGTCTTTTCCGCTCGTGAAGTGAAAAGCGTCGCACCTGCAAATCCTTTTATCGCAGCTTCCCGTTTCACTCCATTAAAACTCCAGCTATTCAACTCACCCATGCTTCTCTCGACAATCTCCAAATGGAGGCCGTGCGGATCATCAAAGCGCAGCGAACTTTCTCCAAACCGGCTCGCTTTTTCATAATCAACCTGATAATGGGCTAACCGTTCTTCCCAGAAGCCAAGCGCTCCCGCAGGAACCGCGTAGGAAGTTATACCAACTTGGCCGTCACCGATTCTTCCTTTATAAGCGTTGTCCCAAGGGAAAAACGTTATGATGGTTCCCGGATCTCCGCCTTCATTGCCAAAATAAAGGTGGTAAGTTCCCGGATCGTCAAAGTTGATTGTTTTCTTTACTAGCCTTAGTCCTAAAACACTTGCATAAAAGTCCACATTTTCCTGTGGGTTTCCGACAATCGCTGTAATGTGATGGATCCCTGCCGTTCGTTTCACCATGCTATCATTCTCCTTCAACTCTTTTCTCCATTCTATCGTACCATTTTGGCTTTACTCGCTATTCTCTTTTTGCTTGGCCAACTTTTCTTTTTCAAGCTCTTTCTGCTCTTCTAATTTTTACTTTTCCTCTTCGGTTTCCTTTTCTATTTGTTCCTTCTGCTGCTCTTTCAGCTCTTCAATATGCTCCATCTCTTCCTGGTACCGCTCTTCAACTTCGGTAGTAGATGGAATGAAAGGCTCTTCGTTATAATCCGTTCTTCTGCCGTAGCGCAGCATTTCATAAATGATCAATCCATTATTGGGTTTGCCATTCGCCGTTTTCATCGGCACAATATCAAAAAGAACATAATAAAAAGCATAGAAAACAAAACGATCCCAAAAAGTTCTATATTCTTCGAGCAGGCCGTTAGCAAGCATCGCGTTTATCGCAAATGCAACGGCCATATTGATTAAAATTGGCCCGGCGTAGATAAAGGTATAGGCTATCTTCCCTTTCGAGCGCAAATCGTCATAGGAATACCAACTGTATAAATGGTAGTACTTTCGGATATCGAACATCCAAATCTTGACGATTCGAGGGCCGGAACCGATGGTCAGCCTTGGATTCTTCACACCGAAAATGGCACTGACCAGCAAATAACCGGTTTCTCTAATGAAAATCACAACGGGCAGAATAATAAATGCAGAAATTATTAATGACAATAGGTCAGTCAGTCCAAACATGTTCATCACATCCCGTCAAAATCGCTCAACTATTAAGATACCCTTATGAGAATCGAGCCAATCCTTTTTCAAAATGAAACTTTTTTGTTATATTTGTCACATTGGTACAATATTCACTGTCTTTTTCTAAGGGCAGGACCTTAAGATAGAAATTAGCGATGGAGAGACAGAAACTGGCGGGGAGATGGATGTAGAGTGGAGAAAAAAGAACTGTTTTACGGAAAGCGGATATGGTTGATTCCGTTCTTTTTAATTGGACTCATGCTGTCTATTTTCATAAGCGATCAAATTATCACCTCTTCCGATGCATCCGCTTCTAAAAAGGTCGCAAGCTTCTCAGCTTATGCACCGCCGCCTAATTTCCTCGAGATTCAGGAAAATGTAGAAGTTGTGAAAAACTTGAGATACAGTGACACGAAAGACGCCATTTTAGATATTTACTACCCTAAAAACCAAGCCGAAAATATGCCCGTTGTGCTATGGATCCATGGCGGAGGCTATATCGGCGGCTCCAAAGACAGCCGGCAAGACTATGCGATGACTTTAGCTAACGGGGGCTATGTTGTAGCCAATATCAACTATGCTTTGGCTCCCGAACAGAAATACCCTGGACCGATTTTCCAGGCAAACGAAGCGATTGAATTTATGATGGCGAATGTGGCGCAATACGGCGGCGACATGGAGCGGCTTTTTATCGGCGGGGATTCAGCTGGAGCGCAAATTTCCAGCCAAGTTGCTGCGGTCATTTCAAATGCTGAGTTGGCAGCAGCAATGAATATTCTTCCTGCTGCTAATGCCGAGCAACTGAAAGGCGCTGTCCTGTTTTGTGGCTTATATGATATGGATACGGTGCGTGCCACCCAATTCCCGAATCTCGAAAACTTTTTGGCTGCCTACACTGGAACTGAAGTTTTCGAGTCGTTTGAGCGCATTGATGAGCTATCGACCGTTAACCACATCACAGAAGCTTATCCGCCAGTGTTTATGACGGTCGGTGATGCCGATCCTTTTGCTAGCCAATCCGAAGAATTGAAGGAGCAGCTGCTTCATCAAAATGTCCCAGTGGAAAGCCTCTTTTTTGAAGGCAGCAATAAGCAATTGAAGCACGAATATCAATATGCCTTGGATACCGAAGAAGCTCAAGAAGCTTTAAAAAGAACCTTAAATTTTTTATTCGTCAATAGCCATTAGAAAACGGGCTCTGCATAAAGCAGGCCCGTTTTTGTGTATTCATTTAATTATTATGAGCTGCATTTTTCGCTACAGCTACCGAAATATTTTCCTTTTTCGCTTCTCTTGCTTTCGATTTCGAAGGCAGCATATTGAAGAGGATATTCAGTACGATGGCTGTAACACTTCCAGCTACGATTCCATTGCTTGTCAGAATCTGCAAGCTTGAAGGCAATTGCGCAAAAATCTCAGGAACTACCGTTACACCAAGGCCAAGGCCTACGGAGCAAGCAATGATCATCGAGTTTTCAGGAGTAGCCGAAATGACTTTGCTAAGCATTTTGATTCCTTGTGAGATCACCATGCCGAACATAGCAATCATTGCTCCGCCTAGAACAGCTGTTGGAATAATCGTCGTAGCAGCCGCCACTTTCGGCAAGAAACCAAGTGTAATCAACATCAATCCGGTAATCAAGATGATTTTCCGTGATTTCACGCCAGACATTTGAATCAGGCCGACGTTTTGCGAGAATGTCGTGTAAGGGAATGAGTTGAAAATCCCGCCAAGGATGATCGCCAACCCTTCTGCACGGTATCCTTTAGCTAAATCTTTTTCAGTTAATTTCTTTTCAGTGATGTCGCTCAAAGCAAAGTAAGTGCCAGTAGATTCCACTAATGACACCATGGCCACTAAAGTCATTGTCAGAATGGCGGACCACTCAAAAGTCGGAGCGCCGAAATAGAACGGCTCCACCATGTGGAAATACGACGCTTCTGAAATAGCTGCAAAATCAACGATTCCCATGAAGATTGCTGCAATTGTTCCTGCCGCAATCCCGAGCAAAATAGAAATGGCTTTTAAGAAGCCGGTAGCAAATTTATAAATCAGCACGATGAGCAATAAAGTTCCGAATGACAAAGCGATGTTTTGAAGAGAGCCGAAATCGCTCGCTCCTTGGCCGCCGCCCATATTATTAATGGCCACAGGGATTAACGTGATTCCGATGATGGTTACAACCGACCCTGTTACTACTGGCGGGAAGAACCGAACGAGGCTTCCGAAAAATCCGCTGATCAATACAACAATAAGGCCTGAAACCAAGATCGATCCATAAATGGCAGATATGCCATATTCGCCGCCAATGGCAATCATAGGGCCGACTGCTGTAAACGTACAGCCAAGAACGACGGGCAGCCCGATTCCGAAAAAGCGATTATTGACGATTTGCAGGATCGTTGCGACTCCACAAAGCAGAATATCAATTGCGACGAGATAAGTGAGTTGTTCTGAAGAAAGTCCAAGGGCGTCTCCTACGATCAAAGGCACTAAAATTGCGCCTGCATACATTGCGAGCAAATGTTGGAATCCTAACGCTGCTGCACCTAAAGACTTTTTCATTTAACAATCTCCTCCTCAAGAAATGCCACTTTGCCGCTCTCCAGCGACGAGACAATTGCTAACGATTCTACGCGAATCCCACGTCCGCGCAGTAGATTTCCGCCTGTTTGGAACCCTTTTTCGATGACAATGCCAATACCGGATAGAGCGGCATTCGCCTGTTCAACGATATCCACTAAGCCGAGTGCTGCCTGGCCGTTCGCCAAGAAATCGTCCATGACTAGCACCACATCTTCACTGCTGATAAAAGCTTTAGAAACTGAAATATCGTTTGTTTCATTTTTAGTAAATGAATGGACACTTGCTGTATATAAGTTATCCACCAATGTCAGTGACTTGCGTTTACGGGCGAATACGACTGGAACCCCTAACACTAGCCCTGCCATAACAGCCGGTGCAATCCCGGAAGATTCGATGGTTAAGATTTTTGTGATCCCTTCATCTGCAAATCGGGAAGCAAATTCTTCCCCAATTGCCTGCATCAATGCCGGGTCGATTTGATGATTTAAAAACGAATCCACTTTGAGTACGGACTCCGATAACACTTTGCCTTCTGCTAAAATTTTCTCCTGTAACTGTTTCATGCTGTCAGCACTCCTTTCGTCACGCCAGAAGGCATAAAAAATAGCCCTCAGAACGTGCATCCATTCATACCATGAGTGGAGCAATGTCCTTCGAGCTAAAAATTCGAAAGGAAATAGAAAAGAAACATGCCTTTCTTGGAAAAGGCACCCTCTTATCATTTCGTTGCTTCTCATAGTCAGTTCGTTTACGGCAAACTGGTAGAAACTCGCGGACCTTATTTCCGCTATTATATGAGTGAATATTATTAGAATGGTCTTATTATAGCACGCTAAAATGCCATTTCAAGCCATACAAAAATAAAAGAGAATTCGAATAATTCATCCGACCGAAACTCTTACGGCTGCTTCCTGCGCCTCACGGAGTTGGCTAAACGTATAAATGCTTTTCGAGTTCAGCGCGGATTTCTTCCGGAATTTTCTCGGATTTCTGCTCAGCAAGATTGTAGTTTACATAGGTTACGCTGTTTTTTGCGCAAACTTTGCCGTCCTGATAAAGCTCTTCGTACAGCTCTAAACTGGAATTGCCGATTTTCTTCACCCAGACACGCACTTCCACATCTGTGCCAAAATAAATCTGTTTGACGAATTCCAAGGTCGTTTTGACGATCACCATTTTCCACTTGGCAAAATCGTGGTCCGGTGTAAACAGGCTGAATAACGGATTCCTAGCTGCTTCGAACCAGACAGGCAAAGTCGTATTATTGATATGGCCAACGCCATCGGTTTCGGAAACTCGTGGCGATAATGTGGTTTGATACATTAACTTTAATCCCCCTCCGCGAATAAATTCTCTTTTCATCTTATCACCTTGAAAGGTTTTGCCATACAAAAACCGGAAGGGGCCAACCACCCCTTCCGGTTCTCATTTTAGTCTTCGATGTTGATGTACAGTTTGCCGGCAGCCGCTTTTCGTGTTTCGTTCTTAAAGCTGTCGACCACTTTCGCTTCAATCATTGCTCCATTGGCAGTGGTGCCATAAGGAACAGTCCAATAACCCACATAATGCCCATCGCCTTGCTCCATCATCGGCAATTCAGTTGCATTTGACACATTGGTCAATGGCATATGAATCGTGAAGCTGGCTTTTAAGCCTGGCGCTGAATCAAATTCGATTTTCACGCTTCTGCCCGTTGTCAAGTGAACGTCTTCTGAAGGCGTCAAGTTTTCAATGGCAGGAGCTGTAAATTGAGCGGTAACTGTCACAGTTTCTGAAACTTCATTGCCTGCAGCATCGACCGCTTTTACTTCAATTACATTATTGCCATTATCCAGCAAAATGCGTTTGGAGAATTTGCCGTCTACAATAGCTGCCGCTTGTCCGTTGACTGTTACTGATTCCAAGTGCTCATCAGCAATCGTCCCTTCCACAGTCACCGTTTCACGGTTTGTTTTTTCACCATCCACTGGATTGGTAATCGTAAGATCCGGCGCTTCCGTATCCAACACAACGGTTACAGGAGAAGATTCACCTGTTTCCTGCCCATTGAGCGTTGAAACAGCGACCAGTTCATTGCTGCCTTCTTCCAATTCAATCGGCAATTCGAATGTTCCGTCAGCGGCTGTTTCCACTGTCCCGGCTTCTTCGCCATTGTTCTCCAATTCAATAATCGTCGTAGGAGAAGCTTTCCCTTCCACTACTGCGTTCGCTTCATTTGTAACCTGCCCATCTTTAGGGGACGTGATGACCGGTGCATTCACTTCATAGCTGACGCGTGCCCGGATCATATAATTCCCTTCTTCTGCCGGAACCGGTGACCAAGCTCCAGAGACATGCTGATAACTTCTCTTCGCATTTTCACCAGTTTCATCTGTCGCAAGTCCAGGAGAGTTCGGGTTCGCAACTGTCTGGCGGTAAACCATGTAGAAGTCGCCTTCAACCACGATATTGTATTCCCCCAAGTCAACAACTGTCCACTCCCCGTTGCGCAAGGCTTCTCCATCAATCGGGCCTGCCAGCATTTTGCCTGGTGTGCCCTCTGCACCCGAAGCATCCCATACTTCTACAGCAAATTCTGTACCGCCCGGGCTCGGCCATTCCGTATCCCAGAAGCGGAATACGCCGTCCGTGACAATACCGGATTCCTTGCCTTCAGGAAGCGACATTTTCACAGCCCATGCGTTCCCTGCCGCGTTATACGCACGTGCATTTTCTGCACTGCCGTCATCGTAGCCGATTTCTCCGCCTGGATACGTATAGAATGGCTCAAGTGCCAAGCTGACTTCCACTGCCTCAGCACCGATTGTTACAGGAACTTCTTTGCTGTAATAGCCTCTTGCCACCACTTTCAACGTATATTCACCTTCATATGCGCTCAATGAATAACTGCCATCTTCCGCAGTTTCGACAGGGGAAATATTGGCGTCTTCCACAAGAAGAACAGTCGCCCCTTCGATTCCTTCACCTGTCGCTTCATCGGTGATCGTCCCGCTTACTGTATTTTGCGAAACTTCTTCCAGCGTAAAGTTTGCTTGCGTTGTTGCATCCGCTTCAATCGTTACCGCTTTCTCTTCCGATTGATAACCGTATGCTTCCGCTTTTACAGTATAATCACCCGGTGTATGCGTTAAGGTATATGTTCCATCCGCAGGGTTCGAGTAAACCGAGCGCCCGGATTCCAATACCCTCACTTGTGCACCAAGCGGCAATAAAGTCGGATTGACCGGAACTTCTACCGTCGGCAATTCTTCTTTAGCCGGAATGATTGGATGGATCTTCGCTGGATCAACCGGATTCTTCACCGATTCTTTATCCTTGTCTTTCACAAGCCCCAATCCGATTCCTCTATTCACTGCACCTTTTGCATTTGCTTTGCCATTTCCTTTATTCGCTGAATTCCCTTTTGCATTTTTTCCTTTCGAAACTTTTCCAGTTTCTGAAACATCAGCTAATGCCACGTCATCGATATACCAGCCGTCTTTGACGACACTGCCATCCGAATAAGCATTGAATGCCAGATAAATGCGCTGTCCGCTATAGTCGCGCAGATCGACTTCTGCATCCGCCCATTCTCCAGTCTCGCCTTGGAATGTCTGCAATTGCGTCCATTCCTGCTGATCGGCAGAGACGAATACATGGCCATAATCCCATGCCGTTCCTGAAGACGATTGTTCGAAACTGTGCCAATGCTTGAACTGCAAATACGCTTGGCCATCCGGCAGATCGACCGGCGGCAATACAAGTGTTGCGTTCATATTGGAATCGTAAGCACCGTCCAAGTTCGTTGCATAAACTTTCTCGCCGGATGCTGCATTTCCAGGACCCGAAGTCGGAACTCCCTGCTCCCAGCTATTCATTTCACCAAATGAAGTCCAGCCTGCTGCCGCGCCCTCAAAATCTTCAAAATACCCGATCGTGATTCCTGGTTTTACTTCAACCGTGTATTCTTCAGAAGAAACTTCGTTATTGCCAAAATCGTTGATGGTCCATTTGTAAACGAACGATTCGCCTGAAACCGCTGCTCCTGGAACCACTGCTTTAAACACACCGGATTTGAAATCTCCGGATGTGCGGGCGGCATCAAGTTGTTGCCAGTCCCCATTTTCATCCAAGTAATTCAATTTCACAGAAGAAATGCTGATATTGTCTTGTACCGAAACCGTTAATGGCAATTCCATTCCTTCATAAGTTTCTGTCGGAGCTGCGTGCTCGAAAGTCGGAGCTTCCACATCATCGCCTTGCTTCGAAACTTGGCCTTCCAATTTGCCGATGCCGTCCAAGATGGAGCTGACTGCTTCATAGGCATCGACCAACCCGTAGCCGTAACCGTGGTTTGGCGATTCAGGATAAGTGCTGTCCGTAAGTGGTGTCGCAGTATCGAGAAGAATCTGCTCCATTTCATCCACTGTCAGACCCGCGTCAACTTGGCGAAGTAACGCAGCCGTCGCTGCCACTGCTGGCCCTGCCATCGATGTGCCGTTCCAACCGCCTTCATAACCGCTGCCTGGAACAGAAGAACGAATATTAACGCCCGGCGCAGAAACATCCGGTTTGATTTCGTCATATGGAGATGGCCCTCTTAACGAAAAATCAGCTACTTTATTGTTAATATCGGTTGCGCCTGTCGCAAATGATTCAGGATAATTTGCAGGTGCCGCAACAGATGCTGGGCCGCCGGGGTTAAACAATGTCGTATTTCCTGCAGAGAATTCCGGGAAGATTTCAGCTGCGCGCCAGTTGATGACGACATCGCGGTACCATTCATCCAAGCCAGGCCCGCCGCCCCATGAGTTATTCACAACATCCGGTGCTAGATCTACACGGGCATTGCCTTCTGAATCGGTTGGAGCTAAAATCCATTCAGCTGCTTCCAGCAAGTCGGCATCTGTGCCTCCAGAAGCTGTAAATGCCCGGACTGCAATCCATTTAGCTCCCGGTGCGACACCAATTTGGTTGGAGCCATCTGGTTCGCTTCCGACCATTGTTCCAGTTACATGCGTTCCGTGCCCTTGATCGTCATAAGGGGCTGTTTGGCCAGCCGTTGCATCAAACCAGTTAAAGTCATGGTTGGCTTCGCCTGTTGCCGCATTGTATCCACGGTACTTTTCTTTTAATGCTGGATGGTCCCATTGCACGCCTGTATCAATGCTCGCAACGACCGTTCCGGCGCCGTCAATTCCAAGGTCCCAAGTTTCTGGAGCTTTCACACGCTCGACACTCCACTCAACATTTGCGACATTTGATTTAGGCGGTTCGGCATTCGGCGTTTTTGTTGTAAACAATTGGCGCGTTTCATTCGGCAATACTTTTTCTACTTCAGCAAAAGCCGCTACTTTTTCAGCTACTTCTTTGGTCGCTGTCACTGCCATGCCATTAACTACATAATACGAATTGAGATCTTCCGCATTTCCTTTTGCTACTTCTTTTTCAAGATACTCTTTGACATTCTGCTGCTCTTCAAGAGCCGTCGCTTTCAACTCAGAAACTACTGCAGAGCGCTGGGCGAGCTTTGACTTGGAAGAAGACAAAGCGGCTTTTTCTGCACTTTTTTTAATCGAATCAGCCACTTCTTCTGTTTCTGCCTTTTCTTTGAATTTAATCAGAAACGTAACTTTTTCTTCGCCTTTGAAATTAGTCAAAAGCCTGCTGCTTAATTTTTCTTTGGCAATTATGTTGGAGTCATTTACCGATCGGTGCAATTTGCTTGCCGTTTCCGCGCTTGCAGCACCCGGTGATACAAGTGAAAACGCCATAAGTAAGGAAGCTGCTAAACTAAAAGCTTTGATAGGACCTTTTTTCTTACTCAATATTGTTCCTCCCTCCAAATTTACAACATCTTTTTCCTCTTACTTGCCTTTTAAGAAGACAAAAAAATACACCTGTCCCCCTTCCCCAAATATTTTTGGTGCCCAGCGTCTTGGTGTCATTTCTTTTATCTAAGTTGTTTTTAACACTATACAAGAAAAAAATATGTAATATTATTGAATTTTTTGAATTGATAAACTATACCTAACTTCTTAAAGCATGTCTAAAGAACTAAAATATTGATTTAAAAATATAGAAATTAGTTTTATTCCATCTAGAATAGAGGATTCAAGGCAATTATTGATCTTATTTCCAGACCCCCCTTCTGATCCCCTAATTTTCTAAAATGAACCGATGCACCCACTTGAAAATTATTCCAGACTGTCACTTTTTAAGAATCGCAAATAACTGACATGAATCTCGATTTTCGTAAGTACATTCTGCCTATTTTAATCTGTTTGTCATTTTTGTAATTCTATTGTAAAGAAATAGCTCTATAATTTTCATTTCCTTAAAATTTGCAGTTTCTTATTTTCTTTTCTCCGTTATAACCAGCCGTGCTTTTCTCCGGACTTATTTTAAGTGTTTGGGTCTCCTCTTCTATCGTTATCATGACTATGAGTTTTAGTACCTATTCGACCAGAAAGGACTTATTGATTATAAAAGCGGTAGATTCAAAATTTACTGTTTGCTTTCGAACTTTGAAAACTTTATATTTAGAGAGGCGAAATATTAAAAAGACGAAATGAGTGGACGGCTATGAAGGCTTGGATCGACAATTGGAAGTTGAATTTCTCCTCCTATAACCGCAATATTAAATTCTTTATGCTGGCAAATGTTTTAATCCAAATCGGGTTAGGCGTTTTTATGGTGATGTATAACCTCTATATTAAAGAACTCGGCATGCCCGAAACCGTCAATGGCAAAGTAATTTCCATGACTGCAACAGCCTCAGCTCTTATGCTGATTCCGGCTGGCTTCTTGAGCGACCGGTTCGGAAGGAAATGGATCATCATTGCCGGTGCCGTTTTTGGGGCTATGACCCTTTTTTATCGCAGCTTTACGATTACAGAAACTCCCCTTGTCACAGCTGCTTTTCTCACTGGGCTTTTCATGGCCTTTGTACAAGTTTCAGGCGTCCCTTTTCTAGCGGAGAATTCCAAACCTTCGGAGCGTGTACAGATGTTCAGCATCTATTTTGCTTTGATGACTGTAGCAAATGTCGTCGGCAGTCTGCTTGGCGGCGTAATTTCAGATGTATTTCAAACCATCCTGGATATGGAAGCGGTATATGCCATCCGCTGGTCATTGCTTGCAGGGGCTTTCATTTACAGCTGCGGCTTGATTCCTTTGCTTTCTTTAAAAAGCCGGTCCACTGAAATTGAAGAAAAAGTTAGCCATGACCCGCTTGTACCTGCAAACGACATCAACCTTAAAAAGAATTTGATTGTCATTTTTCATTTTTCGTTTGCCAGCCTATTGATCGGACTCGGCTCGGGACTTGTCGTCCCCTACTTGAACCTCTACTTTTCCAATCGATTTGATGCTTCGAATACGTATATCGGCCTTATTTTATCGTTAGGCTCTGCGATGACGGCTGTAGCGATGTTGATCGGCCCTATGCTCGTCCGGAAAGTCGGCAAAGTGAAAGCTTTGATCATCTTCCAAGTACTGTCCATCCCGTTTCTGATTTTGACCGCTTATACGACTTCGCTGTTTCTTGCTGCCATCGGTTTTCTTTTGAGGCAAGCCTTGATGAATGCCGGCAACCCGATTCAAAGCGCGATTGCTATGGAGGTCGTTCATGATAAATACAAAGGTTTGGCGAACTCGCTAAACCAAGTGGTTTTCAATGTCGGCTGGGCCACCATGGGCCCACTTGCTGCCGGACTTGTTGTCGCTTTCGGCTCCTACTGGGGCTACGCTTATGCGTTCACCATCACTGCAGGACTTTATGTCGTCTCATCCATCTACTATTACTTTATCTTTGGAAAACGAAAACTTGCAGACGAATAAAAAAGGAGTCGCCCCAAAAGGTATTTGGGGCGACTCCTTTTACTTTATTTTTTCTTTTTTGAAGTGAGCCGTCCGAGCAAGAATGCACCAGCTGCAAGCCCAATTGCCGTATTCGTCCGCTTAGTGAATACTTGTTTTGCGACTAGATTCAAGTTCTGCGGGCGTTCAGCCAGTCTGCGCATGAAATAGCCGTACCAGTCATCGCCAAAAGGCACATACGTACAGAAATTATAGCCTTTATTCGCCAAATCCAATTGCATATCTTTCCGGAAGCCATAAAGCATCTGGAATTCGAATTTCTCCAACGGAATGCCGTTTTCTTCTACAAACTGGATGACGTGGTTGATAATATGGTGATCGTGCGTCGCGATCGAAGTGAACTTGCCATGCAATAGATGGTATTCGATCAAAGCGATGAAATTTGCATCGATTTCTTCGCGCGTCTGGTAAGCGTATTCTTCCGGTTCTTTATAAGCGCCTTTAACAATTCTCAGACGAAGATCTTTCCGTTCTTTTATGTCATCTTCTGCTCTATAGAAATAAGATTGGATAACGGTTCCCACGTTATCGTATTCTTTTAATAATTCATCGATTAAGTCGTAGGAAGGCTGGACATGTCCATAATCTTCCATGTCGATATTAATATGCATATCGTATTTGCTTGCCGCATCCACGATTTCTTTCAAATTCTCGTAGCAGAAATCATAGTCGATATCTAAACCGATCTGAGTAGGCTTTAAAGAAATATGTGCGTCTACCCCGTTCGCATGAATGCTTTCAATGACTTCCAAAATACTGTTCTTCGCTTTTAATGCTTCTTCTTTTTCAAAAACGAATTCTCCAAGATTGTCAACTGTACAGCTGATTCCTTGAGCATTCAATTCACGGATACTTGCGATTGTCTCTTCAATATTTGTCCCGGCTACCACTGTTTGAGCGCCTAATTTAAGGCCGTATTTCTTTGCAGCAGCTGTCAAAAATTGATTTTGCGACAATCCGATAAACACATCTTTTAACATTTTCTTCCCTCCTGATACAATTCACCAAAAGCCTGTTTATCCAAATGGAAAATGGCTTTTCCTCTCAGATACAAGCATTTATATTGTAATCCTTTTTTTCTGAACCCGCACCATTATTTTAACTGGAATTAAAGATGATTGCTAAAAATCTCAAAATTCTACGAGCTTACTTTTCAAAAAAACTCCCCGAAGCCGAAAGCTTCCGAGGAGTTTAGATCAGTTATTGATATATTTTTCGAAAACGTCGCCAAAATCCTTGATATGGTACTGATTTCGCACAGAAGTCATCCACGTGAATCCAAAGTCTGTCAGTTTAGAGTATTGGACATCCATTGCCACGTCATTTGGACGAGAATTTTGAAGCACCGTTACCGCTTTGTTCAAACTTTCGTTTGCCATCGCCGTAACGATTTCATTTTCATGCGTAATTTCAGCAATGCGCAATAGGGATTTATACAAATCTTTCAAACGCTCGATTTGATCTTTTTGAACATCGATGCTGTAAGCGATCTGCCCTAATTTAAATTTAATTTCAATATCCAAATCGATTTTTCCGGCTGTTTCCATTACCACATCCGAAATGGAGTTTTGTGAATACGGGAATCTTTTCAACGTACGTTTTGAAGACATTGCACTTTCGCCATCCACGTGGATAAGCGCTAAGTTAGTAAAGCAATATTCGTCCGCTTTCGTCTTGATCAAGAAATAGATTTTTTCCTGGTCTTCGTGCATGACATAATCGTCTGCATCCGTTTTATCGTAGTCTTGTGGGTCAATGATTTTGCCGATATCAGATAAACCTAGAGCTTCTGAAGCCATTTTTTTGAACATTCGCCAGTTCCCCTTTTCAAGATGAATATCGTTCCCCTTTATTCTATCAAATAAGATCCGTTGCTACACCAAAATTTTGTCAGTTAAAAAGCAGATAGCCAATCTTTAGCAGACTGGCTACCTCTCTCCATTATTTATTTAAATTCCAGACTGAATAGTTCAGTCCCAAAGCAAAGGCTACCCAAGCAATATATGGAATCATGAGAGATCCGGCCAGTTTATCCACGCCGAAAAATTCGTAAGTGGTCAATGTCAGAACGCCAAGTAAAGCTGTCATTTCGATTAAAGCCGTGCCGCGCATTCCCCATTTAAAAAACAGGAACGACCAGAGGAAATTGAGCCCTAATTGAAGATCATAAGGGGCCAAAGTGTTTTTGCGTTCTTCTTGATTGTCCGATTTTTCATCCACGCGATACTTCGCTAGCCCCATAGCTGCATACAAGGTGGTCCAAACTGTCGGAAATACCCATGGCGGCGGTGAAAATGATGGTTTCTTCAAGCGTTTGTACTTCTCTTGCGTATTGCGGTTGGCAATAGTTCCGATTATCGATCCGCCAACTACCGGAACCAGCACACTTAACGCTAATTTTTTGCCGTTGAATTGACCGTCCGCTTTTAAAACTTCCATTATTTCTCCTCCTTTTGAATACTTTCTTTCCTACTCTTTCCTTTAAGAAAAGTTCATAAACAAAAAAAACCATCCCCATATCCGCTTATACAGCAGATACGAAGATGATTTTGATTAATTTGAAGCAGTCAATTTCGCCAATTTATGGTTTCTTACACTTAAAACCGCCCAAAGCATAAGATTGAAAGCCAAAACGAAACCACCAAGAATGGATACGCTTAAAATGAACGTTTCGCTTCCATAAGCTGATGACATCGATTCCCGGAAACCGAGAAGCGCATAGCTCATTGGAACGAAATCATGCACTTTTTGGAAAAACGAATTGGTTAATTCGACTGGGAATGTCCCACCGCTTGCTCCAAGCTGAAGAACAAGAATAATCATGGCGACAAAACGCCCCGGATTTCCAAGCGCAATGCTCAAGAACATGATTAAGAACATGTAAGCCAATGAAGTAATAATTGAAATGGCGATAAATTCGCCTACATGATCCACTTGCAAATGGAAGCCGAAAATCATGATGGCATCCACAATCAAGGCTGCGGCAGTCGCTTGGACAAAGCCGAGCAAAAACTTACTGAGCCACCAAGCAGCTCCGGAAGTGGGCTGGCTTGGACGTCCGTTGATCGGAAAGACTAAGTTGAAAGACAAAGCACCTACATAGAGGCCTAATGACAAAATATACGGGGCCATTGCGTGGCCGTAGTTAGGCACTTCACTTATTTTGCTCTCGGTAGCTGATGCCGGTGCCGCAATCATTTCGTAGTTGGCATCCGACAAATCAGTGCCGTTGATTTCTTGTGCTCCTTCCGCCAAACGATCAGCAAGTTCCGTTGAACCTGTTTCCAGCTTGGCAGCTCCCTCGCCCAATTCTCCTGCACCGCTTTCCAATGCTTGCGCTCCGTCGCCAATGTCCCCTGCTCCGCCGGCCAGTTCATTGACCCCATTAATGAGTGTCGGCACGCCGTTGTTCAGCGAAGAAATTCCAGAGGCTAAATCATCTGCTCCCGATTGAAGAGCAGCCGAATTTCCTGCAAGTTCATCGGCCCCTTGTTTTAGTTCGTTTGTTCCATCTGCCACTTTAGCGACGCCTTCCGTATAGGCAGCCGTTCCTTGCTGAAGCTGCGCTGAACCTTCTTTTAATGCTCCTGCACCTTCCACCAATCCGTTAGACCCGGCAGATAATGCGGAAACCCCTTGATTCAACGATTCGCTGCCTTTGGCCAAACTATCCACTGCTCCCGCCAGCTGCGGTAAACTGCTCGCCGCTTCATTGACTCCTGAAAGCAATTGTCCGCTTCCTGCGGCAGCTTCATTGATGCCTGTTGTGAGCGATCCAGCTCCTGGAATCAATTTGCCATTTAGCGCTTGCTGAATGGTTTCATATCCGCCTAAAGCTTCGCTTGCAGCCGGGTTCACTTGAGCGATGGCACCAGACAAGCCAGCTGCTTGTTCCGGCAATGATCCAAGCGACTGGAACGCCGGTAAAATACTATTGTTCAAATCTGAATTGATCGCTGCCAAGTTTCCAGCTAATTTGTCGATAGACGCTTGCTGATTGGCTGACTGCGTTGCAGCACTTTGTTCGATGGCAGCAATCAATTCACTTTGCTGCTCCGGCGCCAATGCATTATAGGTGGATGTGTTTTTTACTGCTTCTGCTGCATTCGATGAGGATATCTGCAATTCATCCAATGCCTGCTTCGCTGCCGACAAGTTCGCTTGCAGCGAAGCTGCCCCATTGGCATCTCCTGCAGAAGCAACCGCTGCTAATTTCGCTGCATTTTCCCGGATGCTCGCAAGCCCTTGTTGAAGGCTATTGACTTGGTCTTGGCTCGGCAATCCTTGTTGAAGGGCTTTAAGACCTTCTTCTAAAGAAGAACTTCCCGCTGCCAATTCATCAAGGCCATCATTCAACGCTCGCTGCCCATTTGCTAATTGCTGGATTCCTGAATCCGGCCCAGCCAGTTCAGCCGTTTTGGTTTGCAGTTCTTGAAGCCCTGCATTTAGTTGGCCGCTGCCGTTTTCAGCATCTGCCAATCCACTATTCAATTGCTGTGCACCCGGAAGCAAGGTTCCAAGGCCGTCTGCTAAGGCCGCCGACCCTTCGACAAGTTCTGCCCCGCCTGCTGTAAGCTGGGAAGTCCCGTCAGCTAAACCGGCGATGCCGCTTTGCAATTGGCCGACTCCATCGGTATACGCAAATACTCCAGTTCGAAGCTGGCCGGCACCTTCATCCAATTGCGCAGCTCCCGCTGCAAACTGGCCAGCACCCACTTCCAGTTTTTCAGCACCTTGTTTGAAAGTTAACGTACCCGTTGCCAGTTCCCCTAGTTTTTCACTGAGCGTTGCATTTCCTTTATGGATTTCTGCAGCGCCGTCCGTAAGTTGCACTGCCCCATCTGCTGCTTCGTCCATACCATCTCCAATTGTCTGAATCTGGTCAAAAACCGCTTTTACATATTCTTTTGTGACACTTTCAGAAATTTGTTCCCGAATATCGGCTGTCGCTTGTTTGCTCACAGCTTCAATGAAAAATCCGCGTCCAGGATTGGTTTCGTATTGAAGATTCATCGGTTTAGGCTGAACCCCCATCACCGTCGAAGCATTAAATGAAAAATCTTCCGGAATCGTCAAAACCATGAAGTATTTCCCTTCATCCATTCCTTTTTCCGCTTCTTTTTTATCCGTAAAATGCCATTCAAGATCCTGGTTATCTTTTAAGTTATCTACGAGTTCATCGCCAACTGCAAGTTGCGTTCCTTCGTATTCTGCCGGCTGGTCCTGATTGACGACAGCTACCGGCAAACGATCTGTTTTGCCGTAAGGATCCCATGAAGCCCCAAGGAAAAATCCTCCGTAAATGATCGGAATGAACATCAATACAAACATTGTACCCATCAATAAAGGCTTAGAAAGCAGTTTCTTCCATTCGGTTTTCAGCGTATTCACTTGTCATCACCTTGTTCCCATGGCAATACATCGCTCAAAGACTCTTGGTTCCAGTTCAAAGTCGGTAAATTTTCCACTCCAAATCCTTCTTTCAATAAATCTCCTGCTGACACTTTCGAAAAATACTCGATCAGCAGATTGTCTCCTTGTGCGAATACATTCCGCAAAATATTTTGGCCGCGTTTAGCGTATTTTCCATCATGAAAAGCCAGGCTGATCAAGCCGGTGTCCGGATACATCTGGATCGGCCCTTCCATTGCTTCAATGATATCCAGCATACTGATGTCATCCACTGATTTGGCGAGAGAAACGCCGCCGTTATTTCCTGAAACCGACACAGCAATTCCTTGTACAACGAGCTTTCTCGTGATTTTTTTCATATAGGAAGGCGATACGCCCAGTCGTTTACTGATTTCATCCGAAGCTAATGGCGCGCTGCTTTCTTGCGTTGCGAGCAACACAATGATGCAAATCGCCTGTTCCACTTTTTTTGTTAGCTGCATACTTAACGCCCCTTTACTTCTACTTTTTTTATCCATTATGGATAAATTATATCCATAAAGTATTAAACCACTTTCTCATTCGGATTGCAAGACTTAGATTGCCCTCCGTCAATAAAAAATTCCCTTTGCTTCAACGGCAGTCGAAGCAAAGGGAATTCTAAATCTTAGCGATTAAAATATTTTTTTAAGTAGGCAATCACTTCAAGCCTGCAGCTTTCCGTTAGCGGAGAAGCCTTCGGATGGACAAGTTCACCATATAATAACTCGCCTAAAAAACGCACTTCATTTTGAAAATTTTGCTGAAGATTCCCATCGAAAACCGTTAATTGAATATAAATCGAATTCCCTTGTTCTACATAATCAATAAGTGAAATTTCATGTTTCATCCTTAAAACAACCCAACAGCTTTTCCGTCCGCACCGACATCCATTTTCAATGCTGCCGGCTGTTTAGGCAATCCAGGCATCGTCATAATGTCGCCAGTCAAACAAACTAGGAAGCCTGCGCCAAGTTTCGGGATGATCTCCCGGATCGTGACAGTGAATCCTTCAGGACGGCCAAGCAATTTCGGCTGGTCTGATAAGGCATACTGTGTTTTCGCCATACAGATCGGCAACTCGTCCCAACCGTATTTTTTTAATTCGGCCAGTTGTTTTTGGGCTTGGTCCGTCAATTGAATCGCTGCGCCGCCGTAGACTTTTTGCACAATGGTTTGAAGCTTTTCTTCCACAGAGTCGGTTTCATCATATAATGGAGTAAAGTTTGTCGGACGGTCCAATTCCTGTTTGACCAACTTTGCCAGCTCTAAACCGCCTACTCCGCCTTGCTCCCACACATTTGTTAAAGCCACTTGAACGCCAGCAGCTGCTGTCCATCCCATAATCTCGCCAATTTCAGAGTCGCTGTCTGTAACAAAGCGGTTTAACGCCACAACCGGTTCAATACCGAATTGACGGATCGTATCTACATGCTTTGCCAAATTGACCATGCCGCGTCTTACCGCTTCCGGATTTTCTTCACCCAATAAACCTTTAGCAATTCCGCCATGCATCTTCAAGGCCCGAACGGTCGCCACAATCACCACGGCATCCGGATGGAATCCGCCTTTTCGCGATTTGATGTGCATGAATTTTTCAGCGCCGAGATCCGCACCAAAGCCGGCTTCGGTCACCACAATATCGGCAAGCTGCCTTGCTGTATTTGTCGCCATTAAAGAATTGCAGCCATGGGCGATATTCGCAAACGGGCCGCCATGGATAATTGCGGGCGTCCCTTCGATTGTCTGTACGAGGTTCGGTTTAAAAGCTTCTTTTAAAAGCAGCGCAAGGGCACCTTCAACTTCAAGGTCCCGTACGGTGATCGGTTCTTTTCCGTAAGTGTAGCCGATGACCATTCGGGCAAGGCGCTCTTTCAAGTCTTCTATAGAAGTGGCTAAACACAGGACTGCCATGATTTCCGAAGCTACTGTAATATCAAAACCGTCTTGGCGCGGCACTCCTTGTGCAGGTCCGCCAAGTCCAATCGTCACTTGGCGGAGCGCCCGGTCATTCATATCGAGAGCCCGTTTCCATGTAATTCTCCTCGGATCGATTTGCAGCTCATTGCCTTGGTGCAGGTGATTATCAATAAAAGCAGCAAGCGCGTTATTAGCAGAAGTGATGGCGTGAATGTCTCCTGTGAAATGCAGGTTGATATCTTCCATCGGCAAGACTTGGGCATAGCCGCCTCCAGTGGCACCGCCTTTTACGCCCATAACCGGGCCAAGCGATGGTTCACGAAGAGCCACAACGACCGATTCCTTCAATTGGCCGAATGCATCTGCAAGCCCTACAGTAACTGTAGACTTGCCTTCTCCTGCAGGTGTCGGACTGATTGCCGTCACCAATACCACTTTTCCGAGTCTTGCAGCTTTCGGCAATGCTTGGACGTCTATTTTCGCTTTGTATTTTCCGTATAGCTCAAGCGCATCAGCTGGAATGCCGGCTCTCTCTGCGATTTTCTGTATGGGTAAGATCTTGGCATTTGAAGCAATGGACAAATCCGTATTCGTCATTCATTTCCCCACTTTCAATTTTTCTTTTATTATAACCTGCCCTCTGCAGAAAAGAAAAAGCCGCCTCTTAGAAAAACGAGACGGCTGCCTATAATTGGCGAGTTCAGTTAAAATTTGAAAAATCCGCTTAAAATCAATTCTGGAAAATCTTCTTCAATCACGGCATATAAACCGTTCTCTTCTAAATGTTCATAAAGTTCCTCGTCTTCAGCAATGCGAATCGCACCGGATTCCGAATAACCTTCTTCATGGAATTTGATAATGTATTTTTTTAAGCCATTTTTTTCAATAACGTAAATGGTGAACGGTTCGTATTTCTTTACATTGCGCAAATTTTGATGGGCGACTACTGAAGCCGCATCCATTTTTTCTAAATGGTTATAGATGAACCCTTCCGAACGCTCTTTTTCAGCAGAGATATAATTCATCTTTGAATGATGGCGGTTGATAAATCGCTCGGAAAGATTTTGATGAAAAGAAATCGTCTCCCACTCCACTAAATGCCGATACTTCTCGATAAAACGCTCAGACAGTTTTTGGCTGCGGGTAATGCTGTTCCAATCGACCTTCTCCGGATGGCGGTCAATCAATGACATGGGCAAATCCTGAAACAGCGAGAGCGCTTTCCACGATAAATGGTCTTGGTGCTTTTCGATAAAAGCCGGAGATAAGCCTTTGCCATTATTGACATTCCTCTTCATCGAAATAAGGGCCCAATAATGTTTTTCACTGAACTCTTCTCCTTCTCTCTCCAAGGTCTTCAATTGGCGATTCGATAAGCCTTCTTGCTCCGCTTGCCACTTGTCCGCTTCGCTGAACTCTTCGATGAACCGCTCAGAAAGTTCCTGTGCTGCCGCAACTTCCTGCCAGTACAAGCGATGGCTGAACTCCCGGATAAAAGCTTCCGAAAGCACTTGCTTAGCCGATACCAAATACCAGTTGACTTGTCCGCTGTTGGCACGGATAAATTCTTCAGACAACGCCTCTTCTTCACAAATGCGGTTCCAGGAAATGGCTCGTTTATCTTGATAAGCTTTCGCTTCCATCAACTCTGTTATGGAATTAAACATCTTTTCCACTCACTTTCTTGATCTGTTTATGTATATTTTATCACGCAGACAAAAGCCCTTTAAACAAAAACCCCCGCAGACCGGGAAGTCCGGGATGCGGGGAGAGTTTCAATCAACCGTCATTTTTCCTTATCATCCGAATCTGCAGTGTTTCTGCGCTCTTCCGGAAAATCCATGTCATCGCGAGATTCTTGAGCCTGTTCTCTGAATTCCTGCTCCAATTGCTTGTTCTGCAACTCATCTTTATTTTTATCTCTAGCCATGCAATCCCTCCCTAAATTTATGTTATCCCCCTTATTCCCTGATAAGAAATTGATAAACGGATAATCATGATAATAAAAGAATCGAAGTTTAAGCCCTATTTTCGTTCTCTAACAATAAAGCCCTACCTCCTAATAGACCAGGAGATAGGGCTTCGTTTTATTTTTTCTTCACAATCGCAACGGTGCAGCGCGAAACACAAATAAGCCGGTCTTGCTCATCGACAATTTTAATGTCCCACACCATGGTCGTCCGCCCCTTGTGAAGCGGTGTACCAATTGCTGTCACAAGACCATCTTGCTTGCCTCTAATATGATTGGCATTGATCTCCAAACCGACCGCATACTCAGTTTCCTGGTCGATCAGGTTCCAGGTGCCGACACTTGCTACTGATTCGGCAAGTACGACAGAAGCGCCTCCATGCAGCTGGCCAAAAGGCTGATGCGTGGCTGCGTGGACCGGCATTGTGGCCACTACCCGATTCTCCTCCATTTCGGTAAATTCAATGCCGAGCACTCCTGCAATGGTCTGTTCTACTGGCTTCATCTTCATCTACTACAACTTCCCTTCTCTTCAATCAAACTCATTTCCTAGAAATGCAAAAGATTGCATGCTATCGCTAGGAATTGGAACCGCTTTCTATTTTTTGTTCGCGCAAGAGGAATTTTTGGATTTTCCCGCTGGCATTCCGCGGCAGTTCATCCACAAAACGATAATGTCTCGGACGCTTAAAGCGTGCCAAATTTTCATTTTTTATACAAAATTCTTCTAACGCTTCCGCTGTCAAAGAAGGGTCTTTTGAAACGATGAACGCAAGCACCGATTCTCCCCATTTTTCATCCGGCACGCCAAGAACCGCTACATCCATCACCGCTTCGTGTTCATGAAGGACATCTTCAACTTCACGCGGATAGATATTTTCACCGCCGCTGATAATCATATCATCGACACGGTCTGCCACATACAAATAGCCGTCTTCATCCATGAACCCGAGATCACTTGAATGATACCAACCTTTATAGAGCGCTTTTTCTGTTGCCTCCGGCCGATTAAAATACCCGACCATCATGGAAGGGCCTTTAACGATGATTTCTCCAACTTCGCCAGGCTTTAAAATGTCATCCGGTTCTGATGGTCCGTTTTCATTGGGTTGGACAATCCGGATTTCATGGTTGTAGGCAGCCCGCCCGGCAGAACCCGCTTTGGTCAGCTGCTCATCTTCTGCAAGAAACGTAATGGCAGGCCCCATTTCAGTTTGGCCATAAGCTTGGATCAAATCGATGCCGAGCACTTCTTTTACTTGTTTGACAAGGACCGGCGCCATCGGAGCTGCGCCGTATAATCCGCATCTCAATGTGTCGACTTTAGCCGCTGCCCCTTCCATTTGCGCCATCATGCTCCACATGGTCGGCACTGCAAACATCACGGTGATGCCTTCTTTTTTAATGATGTCCAATGCAACGGCCGGGTGAAATTGATGCATGATGATGCTGGATGCACCTGACTGGACACGCGGAATGATGTTGCAATGCAATTCCGCACAATGGAACATCGGTGCAGCGACTAAACCGATGTCTTTCGGTGTATATTTCAATAATGCGATGCACACCAAGCTCTGTTCTGCCATGTCGCGGTGGCGGTGGATCACGCCTTTTGGCCGTCCCGTCGTACCGCTCGTATACATAATGGCATAAGTGTCCGTTTCCTCAACTTCCACAACCGGTTTTTCCGATGGTGAAGCCTGGGTGACTTCGTTATAGTTCTTCGCATAATCAGGTGTTTCTGCATCGATGAACCAGAAGCCGATATTCGGGAAATCCGCTTGGATGGCAGCTACCGGTTCTTTCAAGGCTTCTTCGAATAAAACAATCTTAGGGCTGGCGTCAGTTAAAATGTAAGCAAGTTCTTCAGACTTCAAACGGAAATTAATCGGATTGAATATCGCACCAATTTTGGCGCAAGCAAACATGGCAGTCGGCAGTTCAATATTATTAAAAAGATAGGTTGAAACACGATCCCCTTTTTCGACACCCGCTGCTGTTAAGGCATGGGCTAAGCGGTTTACTTCTTCATCCCACTGGAGGTACGTCCATCGATAGCCTCTTCGCAAATCCACAATCGCTTCTTTGTCCGGTAATTTACTCACTGTCTGATCAAAAATTCTGCCGAGCGTTGCGTACATTCCCCCAACCCCTTCGCCTTTTTATGAACAGCTATTCATTTTGTTTCTACCTATAATGATGTCAGATTTATATAAACAACGCAATAACTTTTCAGAAAATTTAAGCGATTTGTCTTAACTTTTTAAGAATCGGTATAATGGGTAAAGATAAAACAGATTGGAGGCTACGGAAATGAATCCTTTAGAAATTCAATACAACGGCATTGTTTTGCTTTATGGGTATCTTCAGCGTTTATTCGTCTACGGAAAAGTGAAAAGCATGCTCGGGGCTGTACCTGAAACGCTTGAAATCGATAGCCTGCCATCATTGCTGGATAAAACCAGCGAGATTTTCCAACACTTCGACACAAAAAACGGCTTGTCCAAAGAACAGCAGCAAGAATTGCTGGCCATTCTTGCGACTGTAAAAAAATTAATGCCGCATACCGTGGAGAAAACGGAAAAGCCTGAGCTCGCTGATCAATTAGCAGTAGCAGGAGCGGCTTTGTATGCGGAAGAATACATCAATAATGGGATTATTCATCTCGGAATGCTGTTCAATCCGACAATCGCCGATCGTTTTCGCCAGCACATCCCTCATTTCCAAAACCGGGTGAACGGCATCAATAGCTTTGTCGACAAAGCGGCGAACGGGAAAAGCCTAAGCACCGATGAACTGGCTCAATTGGACACTTGGTATACCGATGTAATGAAGAATGCTGCGAACATCCCCGCTGATTTCCAAAGCATCTATAAATACATCGACACGAAAGTGTAATAAAAGAAAAAGGAGTGATCCCAAACTAATTTGGGGCCACTCCTTTTCTTCATTTAAAAAACTCGGGCAGTTGGCTTGATTTCATTGGGAATTCAGCTTTCCGTTTTTCAACGAATGCCTGGATGCCTTCGTTGGCATCTGCATTTTGCCCTGCCCAGTGCAGAAATTTCGATTCAATTAAATGGGAAGCTTCCGGATGGTCTTGCCCCAGCATCTTCCATAACAGCTGCCGTGTAAAACTATTCGAAGTGGCAGCTGTGTTCTCGACAATCTCGCGTGCAATTTCATAAGCTTTTGCCAGCGGCTCATCCGACTCATATTGAACCAGTCCGCTTCTGACGGCTTCGCCCGTTGGAATGTACCTGCCAGTCAGCGTCCATTCCAACGCTTTCCCGATGCCGACAAGCCGCGGCAAGAACCAACCTGAACTTGCTTCCGGGCCGATCCCGCGCCGTCCGAACACAAATCCGATTTTCGCATCTTTTTTCACAATCCGGATATCCATCGGCAAAGTCATCGTCATCCCGATGCCGACAGCTGGTCCGTTGATGGCAGCGATAATCGGCTTGTTCACTTCATAGACCTGCAAGCTCACCTGTCCGCCTAGATCCCGATAATCTTCGGCGGACTGCTCTGATGAAAACGTGGAGCCTCCTTCGGATAAATCCATGCCTGCACAAAATGCCCGGCCGCTTCCGGTCACCACAATGACACGGACTGCGTCATCCTGGTTTACATTTTTATAAAAATCCAGAAGTTCTTCATTCATTTTTTCCGTATACGCGTTCATTTGATCCGGACGGTTTAAGGTGAGCGTCAATATGCCCTCTTTTAGTTCCGTTTTAATCGTTTCGTACAAGTTTAGCCACTCCTTCCTCATACTCGGCAATCAAGGTTTCAACAATCTCTTTAGTCGTCTCCCGTTTCGTGATGGTTGTCACGCCGTGGCCAGCAGACCAGATATCACGCCATGCTTTTGCATTGACTAAATGCGACAGATCAATCTCCTCTTTCGGCTTCAAGGTTTTCGGATCGATTCCTTGTTTGATCAAGCTCGGGACGAGCACATTCACAGGCACTCCGCTGAACGAATCGGTATACAGGATATCTTCAATCGAAGAGTCGATGACCATCTGCTTGTAATCTTCCGGGGCATTGCTTTCTTCAGCTGCTAAAAAGCGGGTGCCCATGTACGCATAGTCAGCCCCCATCATTTTGGCAGCCGCGACATCCGCCCCGGTCGAAAGAGATCCGGATAAGATAATGGTCCCTTCATAAAAGGCTTTCACTGCAGCAATGAAAGCAAAAGGATTTAATGTTCCCCCGTGGCCGCCAGCCCCTGCACTCACTAGAACCAAGCCATCGACTCCGCTTGCTGCCGCTTTTTTCGCATGCCGGACATTCGCGACATCCGAATAGATCAGTCCCCCATAAGCGTGGACGATTTCAATCACATCAGCCGGCGAGCCCAGCGACGTGATGACGATGGGCGGCTCATAGCGCCGGATCATTTCCAAATCTTCCTCATAGCGTTTATTCGAACCCCTATGGCAGATGAAATTGACAGCCCACGGCTTATCACCGAGTGCAGTCTTTACTTCTTCCAGCCAAGCCGCGCATTGCTCAATCGGCCGGGCATTCAATAAAGGAAATGACCCGATGACACCTGCATTGCTGGATTCGATGACCATTTTAGGCGTAGAGACGAGAAACATCGGAGAGACGATAACGGGCAATTTAAGCACGTTCAATCACCACCGCAATCCCTTGCCCGCCACCAATGCATAGGCTCGCGACCGCATATTTCCCTCCGCGGCGCTTCAGTTCATAGGCTGCTGAGAGCAAGACCCGGGTTCCGCTAGCTCCTACCGGGTGCCCAAGTGCAATGGCACCTCCGTGGACGTTCACTTTAGCACGGTCGAGCCCTAATTCTTTTTCTACAGCTAGATACTGCGCAGCGAATGCTTCATTTACCTCAATGAGGTCAATATCTTCCAACGATAAGTCTGCACGTGATAAGGCTTGTTTAATCGCTGGCACCGGTCCGATTCCCATAACCGTCGGATCGACACCTGCAACTCCCCAAGAAACGATTCGGGCAATCGGCTTTAAGCCATGCTTGTCGACGGCCGCTTGGCCCGCTACTACGACTGAAGCCGCGCCGTCATTGATGCCGGATGCATTTCCAGCTGTTACCGTACCCTCTTTTTTAAAGGAAGGGCGCAGTGTCGAGAGTTTTTCGACATTGGCGTCCGGTTTGATATGTTCATCTTTATCAATGAGCGTAGTGCCTTTTCTTGTTTTTACTTCAACACTGACAATCTCTTCGGCAAATACGCCATTGTTCGAGGCCGCTGCAGCTTTTTGGTTGGATTCTACGGCATACGCATCCTGTTCTTCGCGTGAAATCGAATACTGTTCAGCCAGTTTCTCCGCTGTCATGCCCATGCCATTGCCGGTATATTGATCGGTCAACGTGGCAGTCAGCATATCTTCAAATTGCATATTGCCCATCTTGGATCCATTGAAACGCTGCTTGAAATTCGAGTAAGGCGACATTGACATATTCTCTGCACCACCCGCCAGCACAAGATCCGCTTCCCCAAGCAAAATATGCTGCGCCGCTGAAACAACAGCCTGCGCCCCCGAACCACAAAGGCGGTTTAATGTAAGCGCCGGCACTTCTTGCGGCACTCCCGCTTTCAACCCGATATGCCTTGCTAAATAGGCCGCGTTCAAACTGGAATGAATGACGTTTCCATAAATGACGTGGTCAATATCTTCCGCTTTGACGTTCGCACGTTTTAACGCTTCAATCGCGGTTGCTGTTCCAAGTTCCGTTGCTTCTACATTGGCAAAAGACCCGCCAAATGCTGTAAACGCCGTTCTCGCTCCGTCCACTAAGTACACGTTTTCCATTTCATTATTCCCCTTTCGAATTTCCAGTTCTTTACGAAACCGTATTTTCCACTTTCCGCAATGTATGCTTCAACACTTTTCCAGAGGCGTTTCTTGGTAATTCTTCCATGAATTCAACTTCCAGCGGCACTTTGTATTTGGCTAATTGCGTCGCGCAATAATCTTTAATTTCTTGTTCTGAAATTTCCTGCCCTTGTTTCTTCACAGCGTAAGCTTTCGGCACTTCACCATAGACTTCATGCGGCACCCCGACTACTGCCGCTTCCAGCAATTGAGGGATTTGGTAAAGGACTTCTTCAACTTCAACGGGATAGACATTTTCACCCCCGCGGATGATCATGTCTTTTTTTCGGTCGACGATATACAACAATCCATCTTCATCGAATTTTCCCAGGTCACCGGTATAA
The DNA here is from genome assembly GCF_023708025.1 of Planococcus sp. NCCP-2050. Classification (NCBI taxonomy): domain Bacteria; kingdom Bacillati; phylum Bacillota; class Bacilli; order Caryophanales; family Caryophanaceae; genus Planococcus; species Planococcus sp. NCCP-2050. The sequence goes on from NZ_BRCX01000002.1 coordinate 265,792, forward strand.
AGCCAGCCGTTCCGGATCGTCTGATGAGTCGCTTCTTCGTTCCGCAAATAGCCTTTCATCACTTGCGGGCCTTTGACGACAATTTCACCGACTTGTCCAACAGGCAACGATTCGCCGAATTCATCCGCAATGCGTATTTCCGTTTGAGGCAGCACTTCGCCCACTGAACCGATTTTCCCTAATGCAAATTCATCCTTTAACGAAGAAGCCGCCGGTGCATTTTCCGTTTGGCCATAGCAATTTTGAAGGCCGACTCCCGGGAATATTTCTTTTAGCTTTTTGACCAGCTCATACGGCATAGGTGCAGCCCCGTAGCAAAATAACCGGAGTTCCGGCAATTTGGTTTCTTGGATCGCCGGCATATTTAAAATAATGCTGTACATGGCCGGTACGCCAAAGAACATCGTTGGCGCCGACTTTTGAAGCATGCTGACGGTGCGATCAGGGGAAAAAGCTTCTTCTATAATAAGGGATCCGCCCATATAGGTGACTGGCACAACGAATACATGGCTTGCTGCACAATGAAAGAGCGGCGTTGCAACCAACATCCGGTCATTTTCTGTAATGGCCATCGCTTCCGACCAAATTTCAGCCGCCGCCTGGATATTAGCATGAGTCAGCATGACGCCTTTCGGTTTGCCGGTCGTCCCGGAAGTATACATGACCACTGCCGTATCTTCCGGCTGGAGTGCGACTCGCTGGAAATGCAGCGCTTCGTCAGCAATCACGCTTCCTATTGTGTTGCCGCCGCCAATTTGAAGCACGTCCTGGAATTGATGCGCAGTTCCGTGGATCGTCTCTTCAATCCGGACATCGTAGATCAGCGCTTTCGCATTGGAATTCGAGAAAATATATTCCACTTCCGGCGCTGCTAATTTGGTGTTTACGGGCATCGCAGTAAATCCACCTAATTGAATCCCAAAATAACAGACGAGGAAAATATCCGAGTTTAAAGCATACAACGCGATAATATCTTCTTTTTCATAGCCTTTATTTTGAAAATAGCTCGCCACGCGTTTCGCCTTTTCATAAAAGGACTGGTATGTCCATGTCCTCCCTTCATAAGTCGTGTAGATCTTTTCCGGCTGGCTATCAGCGTATCGGGCAATGCTTTCGGTTATGAACATATTTTTCCTCCTTAAGACAAATGATGAAGATATCAGATTCTGTAAGGGTTTTCATTTTGTCGAGTGAAAAAGTAGTTATGAAAATAAACAAGCGGATATTTGTCAGAAAATTCTTACCTTAGAATAAATCTTATCTTCTTTCATTTTGAAATGCAACGGATTTTTACCTTTTCGTTTAATTTTCGAACGATTGTTCAAATTAATATATTGATTCGCTCAATGCATATTTGTAATTGAGAAACTACGGAGATTTTTTCAATTCCGTTCAATTAGAATAGTATTAACTCTCTTTTATTTATAATGATTATTATTAAGGTTTGATTTTAATTTAAAAAATGTTATTATTAGTAGTGTAGTGTTTTACATAATAATGAGAATGAGGTGTTCGAAACATGAGTACAGATAAAAGAACTCTAACGACTAGCTGGGGAGCTCCAGTTGGCGACAACCAGAACTCACAGACAGCTGGCCAACGCGGACCAGTATTGCTTCAAGATGTTCATCTTCTTGAAAAATTAGCGCATTTTAACCGGGAACGTGTACCTGAGCGTGTAGTTCATGCTAAAGGCGCCGGCGCTCACGGATACTTTGAAGTAACTCAAGATGTTACAAAATATACGAAAGCTGCTTTCCTTTCTGAAGTCGGCAAACGTACAGATATGTTCGCACGTTTCTCTACAGTAGCTGGAGAACTTGGATCTGCTGATACCGTTCGCGACCCACGCGGCTTCGCTTTGAAATTCTATACAGAAGAAGGAAACTACGATCTAGTCGGAAACAACACGCCGATCTTCTTTATCCAAGATGCGATCAAATTCCCTGACTTCATCCATACACAAAAACGCGATCCACGCACACACTTGAAAAACCCTAACGCAGTGTGGGACTTCTGGTCGTTATCTCCAGAATCGTTGCACCAAGTAACTTACTTGATGGGTGACCGCGGGATCCCTGCAACACTTCGCCATATGCACGGTTTCGGAAGCCATACATTCAAATGGACAAACGCTGAAGGCGTATCCCACTGGGTGAAATACCACTTCCTGACTGAACAAGGCATCAAAAACATCACACAAGAAGTAGCAGATAAAATTGCCGGTGAAAACCCAGACTTCCACACAGAAGATCTGTTCAACGCAATCGAAGAAGGCGACTTCCCAGCTTGGAAAATGTACGTTCAAATCATGCCATTGGAAGATGCGAACACGTACCGCTTCGACCCATTCGATGTAACGAAAACTTGGTCTCATAAAGACTATCCGTTAATCGAAGTTGGACGCATGGTGCTGAACCGCAACCCGGAAAACTATTTTGCTGAAGTTGAGCAAGCAACATTCTCACCTGGCACATTGGTTCCTGGTATCGACGTTTCACCGGACAAAATGCTGCAAGGCCGTTTGTTCGCTTACCACGATGCACACCGTTACCGTGTAGGCGCTAACCATCAAATGCTTCCGATCAATGCTGCGAAAAACCAAGTAAACAACTACCAGCGCGACGGCCAAATGAACTTTGGCAACAACGGCGGCGGTTCAGTTTATTACGAGCCAAACAGCTACGGCGGACCAACTGAAACAGCAGCTGCGAAACCAGCTCCGCTTGAAGTTTCCGGCATGACTGATTCAGTTCCTTACTTCCAGGAAGACCATTACACGCAGCCGGGCGACCTATACCGCCTGCAAACTCCGGAAGAGCAAGAACGCCTTGTTGCTACTTTCGTTGGCGGCTTGAGCGCAGTCGACAAAGAAGATATCAAACTTCGCCAAATCGGCCACTTGTACAAAGCGGATCCTGAATTTGGAACACGTGTTGCAGAAGGTCTTGGACTTCCAGTTCCAGGTCTTACTGAAACAAAATAAAACCTATTTTACGGCCATCCTTTTTAAAGGGTGGCTGCTTTTTTTGGACTTTTTGCAACTTGCTCGTATTTGTCATTGAGTCGCTCGTATTTCTCGGAAAGTCGCTCGCAAATCAAAAAGCAGGAAAGCTGCCTGATCGGCCGCTCCCCTGCTTTCCTTAGTTTTCTGCTAGTATACTTTCTGCAATTTCTTCGGCTAAATCTTTGCCATTCTGAATGCAAGCGCCGATGCCGACACCGTAAAAAGAAGCACCAGCAAGCTTTACATTCGGCACAAGTTTCGCCATTTTATCTTCTAAAGCAGAGACAGCTGTTTTATGCTGCATCGTGTAATTCGGCATTAAGTTCTTCCAGCCAGTCACTTCGACTGACACAGGCTTTGCCCCAATCCCTAAACTTTTCTGAATATCCGACAAAGCCACTTCAGCCAATTCCGTTTCGGTTAAATCTTTTAAACGGGCATAGGAAGGGTTCGAACTTTTATAAAATAAGCGAACAAGCAAATTGCCTTTTCGTGAAGTATGCGCCCATTTCCGGCTCGTCCATGTGCAAGCATTGCACAGAAGATCACTTTTCTGGGAGACGATAAACCCGGTGCCATCCGCTGGAAGATCCGCGTCCGGCAAATCAAAGCCGAGATAGACGCTTACAAGCGAAGAAGTTAAAAGTTGATCGAATTCCTCGTCTAGTTCCGGAAGATCCAACATTGTTTGTGCTGCCCGGTGAGGCGTTGCTAGCACAACATAATCAGCGTTTATCGTTTCGCCATTGCTGATTTTGATTTCATAGCCGGCTTGCGTTTTTTCCACTTTTTCCGTCTGAGCACCTTTCACAATCGCTGCATCTTCAAGTGTTTCTTCCAAACGGTCGATCAATACAGACATCCCTTCGTCAAACGAGATGAATTTCTTATTCGCTGTTCCTTTGAAATGGGCAGCATTCGCTTCGAACCCTTTGATGATGCTGCCATATTTATTCTTGTAATCGACTAGATACGGCAAAGTTGTCGCCAATGTCAGTTCGTACAGATTCCCGGAGTAAACGCCCGATAAAACCGGTGCGATTTGATTTTCGACCAATTCTTTTCCAAGAAAAGCTTCCAAAAATTCACCGATGGAACTGTCTTTCGTAAAAGTTGCATTGATCGTTTCAAAATCTTTGAGGGCTTCTTGCTTCCCTTCTTCTGAAACGAGCGTAGAACTGAATAATGCTTCTTTGTTCATCGGAATCCCAAAGACAGAATCTGCTGGAATGGCATGTAATCTATTATTCGCATACAAATAAGAAATCCCGGTTCCATTATAGACAACGTGTTCTTGCAGATCCAAGTCTTCAATAAGCGGCATGACGCTTGCGTGGCGTGCTACTATTGAATCCGCTCCAGTTTCCATGATGAATTCCTCATCCTTGGCTGTTTTGATTTTACCGCCGAGCAACTCATCTTTTTCAATCAACACAAGATTCAAATCCAGGTTTCGCTGCTGTTTTAACTTTTGCAAATAATGCATAGCGGAGAGCCCGGTAATGCCTCCACCTATAATTGCAGCCGTTTTCATGGTTCATCCACTCCTTGTGACTTCATTTTATCAATAAATATCCTTCTCGGCAGAAGAGAGTTTGACAGTTTTACTACGCTTTGATTTTCTTTTTAGATTGCGTTTCACCAAAACTTTTGGTTTGATAAAGAAAGGGACTTTACCACATGAAGGAGAGAATGAAGATGATGAATGCTATTGACCAGAATATCATAGAACGGCGCACCATTAAAAAATTCAAATCCGACCCAATTGATATAGAGGAAATCATCGAGTTATTAAATGTTGCCAAATGGGCTCCGAACCATACAGTGAACGAACCATGGCGCTTCCAGCTTTACGCTGGCGAAGGCAAAGAAAAATTCGTCCAAGCTTTCATCGACGCTATGCCAAAAGAAGATGGTGTCACACCGCAAAAAGTTTTGAATAAAGCGAAGTACTTCCGCGAAATCCCGCTGCATCTCGTGGTGATCATGCCGGAAGATCCTCGCCAAAGACGCTGGGATGAAGATTACGGCGCTATTTCTTCCTTATTGCAAAACTTCCAATTAGCAGCCTGGGCGCGCGGCATCGGCATGATTTGGCGCTCAAACGACTGGATTTATAACCCGATTTTCCGTCATTCCATCGGTGTTCAGCCAGGAGAGAAAATCGTCGCTACGATGATGATCGGCTATCCGCAGCATGTTCCTGAAAAACGTGAACGCACCGATATCCGTGAAAAACTAACCATTATTTCCGAATAAAAAACTCGTCTCAGGCGCCGAATTCCGGCCGAAGAGACGAGTTTTTTTACGTACGCTTAACCCTCTACTGCAAAGTGGTCATCGCTCCGACTGCTCCTGAAAACTCACCGTTTTCCAAAAATAACGGTGTAGAGCCGCGAAGAATCGTATAACTTTTTACCACTTCTTTTAATAAGGGATTGTGGATGAATGAAGATCCAATATAGATGACCAACGAACTGTCGCATTGACGGGCCGCTTGTACGCTGACCGTACTGACGGTTTCGCCGACAAGCCCGATCACTGTAGCCAGTAATTCTTCTTTCGTCAATTCATCCGAGACGGAAAAAAGATCGTTTCCGAAGTTGCTTGCTGTCAATTCACCGGAAATCGGCGGTTCTTTTCCTTCATATATATGTTTTACTTTTAAATCGATCCGCTCACGGGAACCATTGCTTGCGAGTCTGACGATTTCTTCGTAGTCGCTGACCCCGGTCAATAAATGGCTTAAGCCCAATAAAGTGCCCCCGCCAACTCCCGTGCCCCCTAAGCGTTCTTGAGTATCGTTTTGAATACAGTGAATGGAAGTCCCTGTCCCTACATTTGTGACAAGATACGTCGTTTCACTGCGCCCCATTCTGCCCAACAGAAATTGAACACCACGATGAGTGGCCTCGAATTCCACTATTTCCTTTGCTTCTTTCGTCAAAAGTGAACGCAACACGCCTGATTTTCCGCCAGTCAGGCAAATTTCACAATCGCCTAGGCTGTTCACCCAAGCTGCCACTCCTTCTATATCTGCTATCGGGGATTTCTTGAATTGCAGTTGATCATTCTCGGTGTACACGATCTTAATCAGTGTACCTCCCGCATCTATTCCGATAATCATTTCGCACCTGCTCTTTCTGAATACCAGCTGTCATTAATTGCATACGATGAAATTCTACCATAATCTTTTAAGATTTGGTGCAGTTTTCCACAAGAGGGAAGGTGTCCAGAATAACAACCTGCAGGAAAAGAATGATAACTTCTCTAAGCCCCTTCATTTTTCTCCCCAAAAAAACCGCCTTCTCAGAGAAAGAGAAGGCGGCGCACCTATTGGACTTCTTATTTTATAGCTGTCTGAAGCCGCCTGTATTCGCACGGACTTTAACTTCAGCATATTTCTTGATATCGCTTTCCTTCGAAAGCAAAGTTCCTACCACTCCGCCGATAAAGCCGAGCGGGATGGAAACGATGGCCGGATTAGTCAGCGGGAAGATCGGCGTTCCTGTGATAATCGCTGCGCCAGCTTCCGGATTCATCACGCTCGGGCTGATTGAAACCAGAACTAACGCTGAGATCAAACCGGTCAAAATAGCGGAAATGGCTCCCGTCGTGTTGAACTTCTTCCAGAAAATCGTGTAGATGATAACCGGCAAGTTTGCACTTGCTGCGATACAGAATGCCAATGATACCAAGAACGCAACGTTCAAGTTTTGGGCGAAAATCGCCAAAAGGATGGAGAATACAGAGACGCCGACGGAGGCATAACGTGCAGCCAGCATCTGTTCTCTTTCGGATGCTTTTCCTTTTTTGATGATTTGGCCATAAATATCATGGGCAAAAGCAGAAGCACCCGTTAACACAAGACCTGCCACTACGGCTAAGATGGTCGCAAATGCTACCGCGGAAATGAAGGACATCAAGATGTCTCCACCAAGCGCCTGAGCAAGGAGCGGAGCCGCCATATTTCCGGCAGCATTCGTACTAATAATTTTTTGGGATCCTACAAATGCGGCAGCGCCGAATCCAAGGAAAATTGTCATTACGTAGAAGATGCCGACGATCCAAGTTGCCCACATAACCGAGCTTCTTGCCGTTTTCGCATCACGAACTGTAAAGAAACGCATCAAGATATGCGGCAACCCGGCTGTTCCTAGAACAAGTGCCAGCATAAGGGAAATCGTATCCAACGGAATCGTGTATTTCACACCTGGATTCAAGAATGCTTCACCATGTGGTGTAGCTGTTTTCACTTGAGCAAACATTTCCAGGATGCTGAAATCGAAGCGCTGCAGCACCAGGAAAGAAAGAATGACGGTACCCACCATCAAAAGAACGGCTTTAATGATTTGAACCCAGCTTGTCGCTGTCATGCCGCCAAAAAGAACGTAAATGGTCATCATGATACCGACCAAAAGCACGGCCCATAAATAGTCAATGCCGAAAAGCAACTGGATTAATGCACCGGCCCCTACCAATTGGGCGATCATGTAGAAAATAACAATTGTTATGGAGCTCAATGCTGCCGCTCCTCGTACTTTTTTCGCATTAAAACGGGCATTGATCATATCAGCTAATGTATACTTCCCTAAGTTCCGAAGGGGTTCTGCGACAATGAATAGTACTACGAGATAAGCCACCAAATAGCCGATTGAGAATAGGAATCCATCAAATCCGAATAATGCGATGGAGCCCGCTATCCCTAGGAATGATGCTGCTGATAAATAATCCCCTGCAATGGCCATTCCGTTCTGCCAACCTGTCAATCCTCCGCCTGCCGTGTAAAAATCACTTGTCGAATTGGTCCGTTTCGCAGCGTAATATGTAATGACAAGGGTCATCGCAACGATGACTAAGAAAATAATAATTACTGTAGCATTCATCGATTTTCCTCCTTGTCATAGTTAAACTCTTTTAACGTATCTTGAGCCATCTTGTCAAACTTCTCTGCCCGCTTCATGTATACGGTTACAAGAATCCACGTCATGGCGAATAAGCTGAAAGCGAAGACCCAAACCCAAGAAATATCACCGATAATAGTAGCTTCGAGAATATTTGAGTACGAAATAATAAAATTAAATAATAGATAAAGTCCTAAAAAAAGGATGGTTGTTGGTACGAGAAAAGCTTTTTTCTTCTTCATTAATTCTTTGAACCCCGCTGAGGATTCAATTGCTAAAAAGTCCGGGACATGTCCTGCTGCTCTTGAATCAGAAACGGTATTGCCATCTTTCACTTTGCTGCTCCCCTTTGAACGAGCAAGTTCTGCATTGGTTTCTGCAATTGGCTTTGACAAATATAACACCCCTTAAAATTTTAATTTTTCTGAATCTAAAAATAATTAAAACATCCTTAAAGACTCACGTCAATAAAAATCATACAAAATGTGGTAATATAGGATGGAATTTTATTCAAAAAAAACCTCAGAAGCAGTCACCTGACTGTTCTGAGATTTTTTCTTTGCAACTAATTATTCTGGATCGGTTTTCTCTATGGAAGAATTGAAAAGGTCCATTAACCGCTCGTATTTCTGCAGAATATCCAAGGCGAGCAAACCGTTTCCTTCCGCTGTTTTCGGATAGCCAAGAGGCACGGTTCTTCTGACCAATTGAGCGTAAAGTTCCGCTTCTGTCAACTCCCGCTGGAATTCTTTTTCAGCAATATTCTTGATCAGCGCCAAGGCTCCAGACACGTGAGGCGTCGCCATTGAAGTTCCTGACAAGCTTGCATATTTGCCGCCTGGATAAGACGAGTAGATGTTCATGCCCGGCGCCACCAAATCAATTTCGTTATTGGTGTTGCTAAACGGCGCAATTTTCCGGCTGAAATCTACCGCTCCTACTTGAATGACTTCACCATAAGCCCCTGGATAAGCGAATTCGTCTGTTTGAGGGCTGTCGTCCCCTTCATTTCCGGCAGCGCAAACCACTGGAATCCCTGCATCAACCGCCCGTTTTACCGCTTCATATAATTCCGGAATATCTTCCGGGCCACCGAGAGACATCGAAATCACACTAGTCTGTTCACCGTTTGGCCCTCTCCAATCGATTGCATAATGGATGCCGGCAATAATACCCGCATACTCTCCACTTCCGCTTCCATTCAACACTTTAATAATCAGCAAATCAGCACCCGGTGCAACACCCGCAATGCCTCCACCTTTTCGCAATGATGCAGCGGCAGTTCCCGCTACATGTGTGCCGTGCCCATTATTGTCATCAAAATTTTCAGGATCTCCATCAAAGTCGCTTGTAAAGTTTCTGCCAGCAATGATCCGCTCGATTAAATCCGGGTGATCTGCCTGGCAGCCCGTATCCAAAACGGCAATGACATTTCCTTTCCCATGTGCTGCCATTTCCCAAATAGCCGGTGCCTGTATCATGCGAACGCCTTCAGGTATCTGTGGTGCCGCTGAAGTAATTTCTTCAATTCGGTATGGTATGAGATGAATTTTTTCCATCTGTTTCTCCTCCTTATGAATGGAATTACTTAAAATAACTTTTTTTCCAAGATGATCTTAACATCCCTATCGGCAGTTGCGTAAATCCCTACAATGTCAAAGCCATTTTTGATATTCAGCAAAAGCATATTTCTCCATTTGTTTTTGGTGCGGGTCTCGATCGTTTTATAGGAACTGGCACGTGCATAGTGGTGCTGCCGATCCATCAGTTCAGAAGCAATGCCTTTTCCTCTCCATCTGCTATCCACTCCTCCGAGCCAACTATAGAAAGTTTCCTTCTTCAATTCATACCCCATCTTATAGCCGAGTACCTCATTTTCCTGGAGAGCGATTTCTATCCGCAGCTTCATTTTTTCCTTCATCTGTTCCTCAAGAAGGGCTGATTCGCCAAAAATAGAGTGATGCAGACGAAGAATTCCTTCCAATAAAACCGGATCATTCAATTCACCGTCCACGCTTTTATAAGTGATTGCCATCTTTTCCTCCTTTAACGATTTAATCGAACAATTTGATGCTTGGATTTATTTCGTATAATAGAACAAATGTTCTAAATTGTCAAACGAATAATTTGTGGCTATAAAAGGAAATATTAATTCATTTTTAAAATTCTTCCTTTTAAATGTATATAATGGAACTAGGACAATCGAATCTATTATTGGAGCGTGAACTATATGGAATCAATTTTAAATGTGGCCAAGCATTTGACTGAAAATGCTCAATCTCTATCTAACACAATCGTTGATGACATAGTGCCTACTTTTCCCCACTCTGTTTCCCAACAGGAAATTGACCAAGCTAAAATTGTCTATACCGAGTTTCTGGAATTCCTTGGCGCTTCATTATTGAACCCGGAAGAAAATGTACATACCGAATTAGTAAAATGGAGCAAAAAAAATGGAGAGCTTCAGGCAGCTCTTGGCCAGCCAATTTCAACGGTGATTGTCCGCTATCCATCAACCCGCTCCATTTTCATTGACCATTTAACAGCTGTGTCCATGGCTTATCAATTGCCAGCACTCGAAATGATAAATTTAATCAAACGGTTTAATTATTTACTGGATATCAGTTTGAATGAAGCCATCTTTGCATTTGAACGGTTGACTGAAGAGAAACTCACCGCCAACCGCCGCCAAATCAATGAACTTTCTGCTCCGATTGTATCCATTCAAGAAGGCATTGCCGTTCTTCCGTTGATCGGTTTGATCGACCGGGAACGGGCTCAATACCTGATGGAACATATCGTACCGAAAATCCCTTCTTTGAATATTGAAATGCTGATTGTCGATTTCTCTGGCATCCTCATGATCGACAACCAAGTGGCTGACCAGTTACTGAAAATCTCAAGTATGCTGAAGCTGCTCGGTATCGCTATCGCTTCTACGGGCATCCGTCCCCAAATTGCACAGGCGATGATCCATGAAGGCGTCAACCTTTCGACCATCCGAAGTTATGCAACTGTCAGACAAGCTCTAGAAGATATGAATAAATCAAAGACCGGAAAATAGCAAAATGCGTCGAGAGAGGGTTCACTGGATTTTCCAACGGCTTGCCGTCAGAATGGTTGTAAGTTTCAAACCATAAAGGAGTGGACAGAAATGGAGAAATGGCTTTTATACGGAGCTTATGGCTTTACAGGTGAATTGATTGCACGCGAAGCAGTTAAGCGAGGGCTGTCTCCGATTTTGGCTGGCCGAAATGAGCAGAAACTTCAGCCGCTCGCAGATGAATTAAATCTCGACATGCGCGCTTTTTCTTTGGATGCACATGCGGCGGGCCATTTGGCCGATGTTTCGCTGGTCCTCCATTGTGCCGGCCCTTTCAGCAAAACTAGCCAACCCATGATGGAAGCCTGCCTTTCTGCAGGGGTGCATTATTTGGATATTACCGGGGAAATCGACGTCTTTGAACAAGCCCATGCCTTAAAAGAAGAAGCGAAACAAAAAGGCATCATTATTTGTTCCGGTGTCGGTTTCGATATTATTCCAACTGACTGCACAGCTTTAAAATTAAAAGAATTAATGCCGGATGCCGTTTCGTTGTCTCTTGGCTTTGATTCGGACTCGGGAATTTCGAGAGGCACTTATAAAACGATGATCGAAGGATTGGGTTCCGGCAGTACGGTCCGGCAAGACGGGGAGCTAACGCCTGTGCCTCTTGGAAGCCAGCGCCGCGTCATCGATTACGGGCGAGGGCCGCGTTCTTCCATGGGCATCCCTTGGGGAGACGTTTCAACCGCTTACTACACAACCGGCATTCAAAACATTTCTGCTTGGACGCCCGTCCCCCGCCCAGCAGCAGTCGGCGCTCGCTTTATCGGCGGCCTGCGCCCTGTTTTATCATCCGCCGCGGTTCAAAAAACATTGAATAATTGGGTGGATAAGCGCATATCCGGACCCGACGAAGAACTTCGCTCCAACTCTCCCGCTTTTATATGGGGAGAAGCCCGGAATGCAGCAGGCTTAAGAAAAGTTGCTCGCCTTCAGACAGCCAATGTATACGACTTAACGATTTACGGCGCATTGGAATGTGTCACTCGAGTGCTGGCTGACCGATTTACGGGAGGCAGCTACACGCCATCCATGCTATTCGGCTCAAGCCTTGTCGAAGAACTGCCAGGCTCCGGAAATTTCGAAGTCGATACCTTTTACCCTTGATCAACTAATAGAAAAAAGGGTTGTCCCAAATTACTTTTGAGACAACCCCTTTTTTAATTCTTCAGTAATTGCATCCGTTGGTTGAACAAGGTCGGATAAGATAGGAATCCTAACAAAACGCTCGTGACGGCTGCAGTCGTTAGCAATAGGAACATGATCAGCAACTGGAATTGCACGGCTTGAATTGGATCCGCACCCGCAATGATTTGTCCGCTCATCATACCAGGCAATTGCACAAGCCCGACGGTTTTCTGGCTCTCGATGGTCGGGATCATACTGGCTTTGATCGATTGGATCAATTGTCTGTGAATCGCTTGTTTCGGGGTGCCTCCAAGCGATAGGATCAGTTCCGTTTGATCTTGATGCGATTCTACTTCCGAAGTGAAGCGATTCAAGAATAAGATGGAAAGCACCATGGAGTTCCCGATCACCATGCCGCTGATGGAAATGATGTATTGCGCAGTTGGAGGCGTGATATGGAAGCCTAAGAGAATGCTTTGAGTGAGGACTTCCACAAATACGAGCGTCACCGCTATTTTCCAGGTAATTCCTTTAATCGCGGCACCTTTCTTCTGTGCATTATGAGTGGCCGCTACAATCATCAACGTCACCATCAGGAAAATATAAAGCAAGCTCTCCGAATCAAAGACGAATTTCAGGATAAATCCGACTGCCAGCAATTGAACAATCGAACGGATCGTTGCAATAATGGTGTCTTTTTCTAATCCAAGATTCAAGGTCTTCGATAGGATCAAGGGAATGACAACGAAAATAAGGGTAATCGATAAGGTCAAATAAGTCATTTAACTTCCCCCTTCACAAAGACTTTGACTTTTTCATTGTGCGGGTCTTCCAATAATTCGCTTTCCCCGGTTTCGACAACTTCCCCGTCCATCATGACCCAGGTAAAATCACCGATTTCCAAAGCTTGCTGCAAATTATGGGTAATCCAAATGATTGCTGCTTTGTATTTTCGATTGATCTTTACAACCAATTCTTCGATTTCTTTCAGTGAAGTCCGGTCTAAAGATGAAGTGATTTCGTCCAGCAATAAAATTTGAGGGCGGTTCACCAAAGTCCTGGCAATCGACACTTTCTGCCGCTGCCCTCCTGATAAATCTTTGACGTTCCTCTTTAAAAGTTCTTTTTCTAAACCGACATCTTCCAATAAGCTAAGAGCCCGGCTTTCCTCCAATTTTTCATTTTTCAATGCCAGCGGCAAATTTAAATTGTCATAGACAGATCCATCAATCATCGGCGCACTTTGCAAAGCAATGCCGACAGTCTGGCGAAGTTCCACCGGTTCATATTGCTGGATCGATACGCCGTTAATATAGATTTCACCGGATTTTGGTGACAATAAGCCATTGCATAATTTAAGCAAGGTCGTTTTCCCTGCTCCAGACGGTCCCACTAATGTGGTGATTTTTCCGGCTGGAAAAGAACCGGTGATGTCTTTTAAGATGTTCAGGTTTCCGATGGAATAATCCACATGCTTAAAATGGATCGCCGGTTTATAGTCGATCGCCATAGTCCCACTCCTCTTCTCAAAAAATAAAACAGCACACAGTCAGCAGTGTGCTGTTTAAAATCGCTTTACTCTTCTAATTTGCGTTCAGCGAATTCATCATCCATCTTAAGGAAGTATTCTCCGCCTTCTTCAATATGTTTCATCCGGGTAATCATATCACGGAACATTTTTTCTTCTTCCATCTGTTCTTCAATAAACCAGTCAAGGAAAGATAAAGTTGCATGTTCCTGCAATTCATCGGCTAATGTAACCAGTGCATAAATATTGCTTGTGACATCTTTTTCTTGCGCTAAAGAACTTTCTAACACGTCCATGGCACTGTCGTAATGGTTTCTCGGTTCACTCAAGGATTGCAGCATTGGCTTTTCATCCATTGTAACCAAATACTCGTAAAATTTCATCGCATGAAAATGTTCTTCTTTCGCCTGCACTAAATAGAAATTGGCAAATCCATGATACCCTTTTTTCGAGAAATAAGCGGCCATGGCAGTATACGAATGGGATGCCTGCAACTCGTTATTGAATTGGTCATTTAACGCTAATACTAGTTTTGACGGCAACATGTGATCATCCTCCTCTTCCTTATTTAGAATCATTCTAATGTAGATAATATAACATATCCCTTAAATCATTGCAAAATAAATGAGAATAGAATAATATAATTGAGAATAATAATCATTTAAATGAAGATATAAAACTTTCTAAACGATAATAATTATTATTTAAAAATATTATTAATATATTCTATTCGATTTCGAAGCTTTTAACTTACTTTTAGTAACCGATTGTTGTATGATAACGGTACAAGCTCGATTAAGCTATTCAAGAGGGGGAAGCAAAATGACTTCTACAAAATTAGAACCTGAAGTTTTTTCAGTATTAAAAGATAAAATAAAAATGGTTGAATCCGATGAAGGAGCGATCTATCTCGTAGGGCCGATCCGCCTTCCGGTTAACTTATACGATGAAACCGTTATTTTCCAATGGTATTGCTGGTTGAAACACGATGAAACAACAGATGATATCGAAAGCATCATCGAAAAACTTTCTTCGTCGAACCTGGCTGAATACCAACAATCAAGTGTATTGGTATACGGAGATTTTGAAAACAGTGAAGACGCTTTGATTCGCATGCATTCGATTTGCCATACTGGAGATATCTTCGGCAGCAAACGCTGCGACTGCGGCTTCCAATTGAAACAATCCATGAAGCAAATCACAGAACACGGTTCTGGCGCTTTGTTCTATTTGGCGAACCACGAAGGACGCGGCATCGGACTTTTCAGCAAAGCGATGGCTTATGTCCTGCAGGAAAACGGCTATGACACGGTCGAAGCCAATGAAAGCTTGGGATTTGTCGATGATTCGCGGAACTACGAAGACGCGATTGCCGTCTTAAAAACCCTTCGGACAAAACCGGTCACTTTGCTGACCAATAACCCGAAAAAAATTCATGCGCTTGAAAATGCTGGACTGCCGCTCGCTGGACGCACAGCACTTTGGGGCGATAAATCGGAATACAATTCCAAATACCTGCAGACAAAAATCAATCGTTCCGGCCACTTACAAGACGAGGAGGGCCCTGTTCATGCCAAACCATGAGTTTTATATGGATTTAGCCTTGAATAATGCCCAGTCTATGAAAGGACAGACCTTTCCGAATCCCTTGGTAGGTTCGGTCATCGTCAATGAAAGCCGGATTGTCGGCGTAGGTGCCCATCTTAAAGCCGGGGAACCGCACGCAGAGATCCATGCACTGCGGATGGCGGGCGATGCTGCAAGAGGAGGTACCATTTATGTCACCTTGGAACCCTGTTCCCACCACGGCCGGACAGGTCCTTGCGCTGAAGCAATCATCAAAGCTGGATTGAAAAAAGCTGTGGTGGCCACATTAGACCCAAACCCTGTCGTTTCCGGAAATGGCGTGAAGATGCTGGAAGATGCCGGCATTGAAGTAATCGTTGGCATACGCGAGGAAGAATCCCGCAAAATGAATGAAGTCTTCAATAAATTCATTGTTAAACAGCGCCCTTTCGTTACGTTGAAAGCCGCTTCTACTTTAGATGGCAAAATTGCGACCCATGCCCTCGACAGCAAATGGATCACTTCCGAAGAAGCACGCTACGATGTACATAAATTGCGAAGCGAAAACCAAGCGATTCTTGTAGGAGTCGGAACTGTCATCGAAGATGATCCCGAATTGACTGCACGCATCCCTAATGGCCGCAACCCTTTGCGCATTGTCTTGGATTCCAGCCTGCGCATTCCGCTGGATGCGAAGCTCGTGACAGACTCTTTAGCAGAGACTTGGATTTTCACGGCAAAGCAAGTGGATGGAAACAAAAAAGCGGTATTGGAAGAACGCGGCATACGCATTTTCGAGACTAGCGGAGAAACCCGGGTCGACCTTCCGGATGTTTTGCGCACGCTCGGCGAGCAGTCGGTTTCTTCTTTATTCATCGAAGGCGGCGGAACAGTCAACGCCTCGTTCTTAGAAAATGGGTTTATTGACAAAGTAGTGCTCTACTTCGCTCCGAAATTGATCGGCGGCAAGAATGCCCCGACGTTTTTAGAAGGAAACGGGTTTGATTTGATGAAAGATGCCATCGACCTCGAAGAAGGCGATTTTACGAAAGTCGGCAAAGACTTTAAATTTACAGCTTATCCAGTTAGGAGATAAAAAAATGAAATTTGGATTCGATATTGATGATACCTTAATCGATTTGCGGGGCTATGCATTCCAGCTTTATCAACAGAAGCTAGGGCGCGAAGTTGCCCGTGAATTGTTCGATCAGCTTAACCGAGTAGAAATCCATGAATTATTCGATTTGACGGACGAAGAAGGAAGCAATATGTGGAATAGTTCGCTCGCTGAACTATATTATGCGGAATGCCCTGTTTATCCAGGCGCTGTGGAAATTCTGCAGCAGCTCGATAAAGAAGGCCATGAAATTTTCTATATTACAGCTCGCGGGGCTGCACATGGAGAGGAAACGAAAAACTGGATGAAGAGCCAGGGCTTTCCTGTAAAAGACAGCCAGTTTTATTGCGGCATGAAAGACCATGAGAAGTTTGAAATCATCAAAAATCTCGAACTGGACTATTATTTTGATGACAAGCCTGCAGTGATCGATACTTTGTCCGGTGATTCCTTGAATGTCATTATCCGCGACCAATCGTACAATCGGCATGTCGAAGGACTCCGCTTAACTGACTGGTCTGAGTTCCATCAACTTGTAAAAAGCAAAACCAACTAAAAAAGCTGGCCATATTCCGTGGCCAGCTTTTTTCTTTATCCATTAAACCAAGTCTTCTTCGCTCAGCCCACTCGAACCAAACGCATCTTCCAATAAATCAAATCGTGCTATTTGCGTGACTTTTCCCTCTTTCACTAAGAAAAATGAATAAAGGATGACTTCTCCGTCCTCATTTTCCCAAGAAGCTTTTTGTTCATAGATCACTTTGCCGTCTTTCACGTAACGGGCGAGCGTACGCAATTGAATTCCGGAGTTTTCTATCCATTGTGCAAGCATGTCATGGCCCGCTGCTGTTCCTCTCGGCCCGCTGATTTCGACATTTGTCGCTGATAGGCTTAGCACACCGTCAATATCTTTGGCATTTACACAATCCGTCCATTGATCTGCTGTTTCGATCACTGAGTTCATCTGGCATGGCTCCCTTCATCAGGCAATTTCTCAAAAATCACTAAGGCAAGCGTCGCTGCCGGCCCGGCAATCAGCGATAGCAGAAACCAATTCAATCCGCTCCTGTTCTTCCCTTGGGCAATTCCGGCATTGATCAACGCTAAAGTACCCCAACCCACAAAATAATCGCCTTCCACTCGCCCACCCCCTTTTTCTAAATTTTAGCACAAAGCCTGCTTTCCAACAGCGGCAAATGCTGTTTTCTTTAGGATTTTGACCGCAAAAAAAGAAGCCGCTTTCCCGCTGCTTCTCAGTAATTTTCATTTTTTATTTTCTTGAAAGTCCGGACAAACTTCATCGGATTTTCAAAGACTTTATAAGTGACCACTCCCCTATGCGTGTGCAGATAAAGGAGATTGGCTTCTTCCGAAAACGATTTATAGGAAATATCCCAGACATTGTCCAAGCTGAATTTTGTCGTTGAAGCGATAAGATGGTCTTCAAAAAGATAGATGCTGTATTCTGATTGCGTAATCTTCATTTCACCGGCTTCAATGGACCGTTCGGTGTCGATATAGGTAATGGTTGATAAAGCATTCGATTGATCCATTTCGGCTCGCCTCCTAGCATTCTGTATGGAAAGTTTAACCCATAAAGCCAGGTATACGCAAAAGATTCGTTTTAAAAAAAGCAGACAAGCCAGTAGCTGTCCGCTTTGAAAAATTACTTATTCATCATTCGCTGTCAAAATACTCATTGGTCAAATCCCCATTGACGCCGATGGCTGCAGCACTTCCTTCGCCTGCTGCAATCACCAATTGGGAAGGGACGATAAGCGAAGCGTCTCCTGCAGCATAGACATTCCAGACGTTCGTGCGTCCATAGCCATCCGTTAAAATGCCGCCGTATTCATTTTGGTCACAGCCTAATTCTTTCGCGAAACTTGTCGGATGGCTCCAGAGCGGTGTGACAAACCCGCCTGTTCGGTCAATCAAGGTTCCATCTTCAAGTCTGACGCTGCGTAACTGTCCATTTTCGCCTTCCAACCCATCAATGATCTCTTCCCTGACTTTAATGCCTTTGGCAATCAGCTTATCCTTCTCTTCCAGATCAAGCCTTCCTTCTCCATTGGTGAAGACTACCAAATCTTTGCTCCAGGTGTATACTTTTTTCGCCAATTCAAAGACACTCTTATCCGCAATGACTGCGAGCGGCTGGTCCTTTAACTCCCATCCATCGCAATACGGACAGCTAAAAAGGCTCGTTCCATAGAATTTCTCTATGTCCGGAATATTCGGAAGCTGTTCTTTCAATCCGGTAGCCAGGATAATCTTGATGCTATGGAAAGTCTCGCCTTGCTCCGTCGTCAATTCATAATGGGTTTCCGTCACGCGCTTTATTTCTTTTACGCGGCTGTTTTTCAACTTTACCGAGTCATATTTGGCAATATCTTGACGTCCCAGTTTCTTAAATTCTTCAGGACAGATGCCGTCGCGTGTAATAAACCCGTGCGATTCACGAGTGACTAAATTCCGGCCGTGGTCATCATCGAACAATAGCGTGTTTCTGCGGGATCTTCCAAGAACCAAAGCGGCGTTCAGTCCAGCTGGCCCGCCTCCAATAATTGCGCAATCATATATCATGACATCCATCCTTTATAAATCAGTTTAATCATAGAGTTTCCCGCTTACATAACAGGATAAACGGAGGAAAAGCCCTGTTTTTCGAATTTCAGCCAATATAAAAGCCGCCTCCTGATTGGAAGCGGCAATTTTTTACACTTGTTTAGCCAATAAACCTTTCAAAACTTCAATGAAGAATTCGTTTTCTTCTTTTGTCCCGACTGAAACGCGGATGTACTCCGGCAAGCCCCACGTTTTTCCGTATCGTACAATAACACCTTTAGCCATCAATTCCTTATAAAGCGCTTCTCCGTTAGGCCCTACATTCACCAAAACAAAGTTAGCCATACTTGATGTATACGCCAAACCTAATTCATCAAAAGCTTTGTAAAGCTGCTCACGCCCTGCTTTATTGGCCGTTTGAGAAGCTTCAACATGTTCCTTGTCTGAAATGGCTGCAGTGGCCGCTATTTGGGCAAGCGTGTTGACGTTGAATGGCTCTTTCACTTTTAAAATGGATTGCACAATCGATTCCGGTGCAATTCCGAATCCGACCCGCACCCCTGCAATGCCGTAGATTTTCGAGAATGTCTGAAGTGCGACAACGGGGTACCCTGCATTAATATACTCAATGCCGTCCGTATAATCCGCTGCCTCGGCGAAATGGCTATATGCTGCATCGATGACGACGAGTACGTCTTTGACAGCATTCAGCAATTTTTCGATGTCCGCTTTTTGCATATACGTGCCTGTCGGGTTATTCGGCGAACAAATATAGATGATTTTCGTTTTTTCCGTTACTGCGGCGATCAAGGCGTCCACATCGTATTCGAAACCGGCAGCAAATGGCACGGGTACGACGTCTGCCCCCATAATATGTGCGCCGAAATCGTATTCACTGAATGAAGGCGATGGCACAATAATTTCATCTCCTTGTTCAAGGAACGCTTCCGAAATTAACGTGATCAATTCGTCCGCGCCATTCGTCGTGATGACTTGAGAAGGAGTAACTTCATAGCGGTCCGCAATGGCTTGCTTCAATACTGTCGCATCGGCATCGGGATAGCGATTCAATTCAGCTAACCCCGTTTGGATAGCTTCTACAGCTTTCGGAGAAGGGCCAAGCGGATTTTCATTTGAAGCTAATTTTATGACGCGATCCAATCCCAATTCTTTTTGGACTTCCCAGATCGGTTTCCCTGGAGAATAAGGCTGAATCGTTTCTAAAGTTTTGCGTGCTTTAATTGTAATGGGGTTTGTCATATTGATTCCTCCAACAGTATTATGTATTTTTATTTTAATGTATTTATAATCATACCATTTAAGACATACAATTCAACGCTGCTTGGCTACTCGATTCTACTTAATCCGAGGAAATCAGCGGCTTAATCGCTGGTTTTTGGCGGTTGACCAAATAGATGCTTAAAACAATCAATAATAAGCCGATGACTAAAGTTGCGGTTACCGGTTCATGCATAAAGACGGTCCCGGTTAAAACCGCAATCAGCGGGACTAAAAAAGTGAACGCCGCTACTTTGCTTGCTTCCCCATTATTCATCAAGTGGAAATAAATAACGAAGGCGATTGGGATGCCGAATGTGGAACCGAATCCAAGGCCAAAAAGGTAAGTGGCATTCCATGTAATCTCTGTCCAGTTTTCTGTGAAGCTTCCAGCTGCGATTAAAATGATGCCGCCGATGATGAATTGCAAAGCAACCATCCACATCGAATCAATGCGCAAACTGACTTTTTTCACATAAATGACACCCAAGGCCCAACTAAGAGCAGCAAGCAGCCCTAAGACAATCCCGGTTACCGATAAAGTTCCAGATAAACTGTCTGCACTGATAACCAAAATGCCAAGGAAGCCTAAAAACAGTCCGGTTATTTTAAAAACCGTCATTTTCTCGCCCAGCCAAAGCCAGGCGAAGATGCCGATCAGAACCGGTTGAAAATAGACAAGGACCGAAAACAATCCGCCTGGCAAGTAATTGAGGCCTGCTGTTTGCAGCCCGTAAAAAAGAACCGCATTCAATAAAGCCGAAATGGTATAGGCCGGCCAATTTTCCCGCCACTTGATGCGTTTCCAAACCGGCAGCAAGACAAGTGCCAATAACAGCCCGCCAATCAGCGAGCGGGCCCCCGCAAAAAGGATCGGCGGCGTAAAATCGAGCGCTGCTTTATAAATGGACCAGCTGATTCCCCAGATAAAAACCAGCAGAACGAGAAGTGCAGTTGCCCGGTTCCAATATTTTGCCATCATACAGCCCCCGATAGTAAGATTGTCTATAATAGTTTATTGTACAGAATAATGGCATTATTGGCACGAGGCAAGGGTACTATTTGTGTCCAGCGTACAAATGTGTTTTACTGTAACGAGACAAACATAGAGGAGATTTTCAGATGATCAAAAAAATGAAATTTGCATTAGCCCCTTTTCTTTTATTGTTAACATTGGGAGCTTGCTCAGATAATGAAGAGACACAGCCAAAAGAGGACGAAGCTGCAAAATCAGCGGAAGAGACCACGGAAGAGCAGCCGACAGAATTGGAGCTGCCTGCTGAAGAAGACGTCGTAGTCGTTGTTAATGAAGAAGAGATTTTAGGAAATGTCTATAATAGTGTCGCACGCCAGTTGGAAAGCACTTTGGCAGCAGACGGCAAAAAAGCATCCGAACCGGAAAATGCGGAATTGGTGAAAGAACAGGCGATTACTGTGATCGTCGGCAATAAACTGATTTTGCAGGATGCGGAAGAAAAAGGCTATAAAGCGGAAGATGCCGCTGTTGAAGAGCGTCTTGAATCATTGAAAGGCCAATTCGAAGATGAAAAAGCGATGAACGAAGCTTTGGAAAGAACCGGATTCACTTTGGATGATATGGAAGGCCAGCTCCGTGACCAAATCGTCTACGAGCAATATGTAGCGGAAGAAGTAAAAGCAAAAGAAGTGACTGACGAAGAAGTGAAAGAAGCATATGATGGCTTCGCTTCGTCATCTGAACAAGAAGCTCCAGCTTACGAAGAGATGGAGCCGACCATCCGCCAATCGCTTGAACAGCAAAACACACAGCAAGCTGTTTATGACCGCATTGAAGAATTGAAAGCGGCAGCTAAAATTGACGTGAAAATTTAAATTAAAACCCCCAGCTAGCATTTCTGTGCTAGCTGGGGGTTTTTGATTTTATAGTTTTCCTTGGCAGTAAGCGAGAACTTCCGCTTCTTCGTCTTCTTCAAGAGCGAATTCCAACGCATTCCGGCTCAATTTGTCTATAAAATTGTAAAAGGCAATGCGCGTCTCTTCCCCTTCGACTGCGAAAATGACGCGAAGTTCCAAGCCGCCTTCTGTATACAACTCATCGTCTTCGTCAACTTCTACATCAAGCAAGAACTCGTAGCGCTCGCCTTCAATGATGCCTGTCGGGTCTTTTATCTGAGAAATGCTGTAATTCGTAATTTCCATGTCATAACACCTCCGTCCCTTTATTCTAGCCTTTATACAGGCATTTGGGTAGCCTTTCGTACATCTGTTTAAATCGAACGGCAACGGGAATACAGATAAAACCGAAACAAATAAAGGAGTGGAATATTAGATGAAAGTATTAGTAATTGGTGCAAATGGACAAGTTGGACGAAATATCGTAAAAGAACTTTCAGCATCCGAACATGAAGCTGTGGCAATGGTGCGCAAAGAAGAACAGGTGGACCATTTGAAAGAATTGGGTGCACAAAAAGTGGTTCTCGCTGATTTGGAAAAAGATTTCAGTGATGCTTTCAGCGAAGTGGACGCAGTCATTTTCGCTGCAGGATCTGGCGGTTCGACCGGTCCGGACAAAACTTTGACGATCGACTTATGGGGCTCCGCCAAAGCGGCTAAATATGCAGAAGAAAATGGCGTAAAACGCTTTGTTCAGTTGAGTTCGATGGGTACGAACGATCCGGATGCCGGCGGCGAAGAAATGAAGCCATACCTTGTTGCTAAGCGAGCAGCGGATGAAATCCTAAAATCGACGAATTTGGATTATACGATCGTCCGCCCTGGTGCTTTATCGGATGAAGATAAAACCGGCAGCATCGAAGTGTCAAGTTCCGGCTTTACTTCCATGGAAGGCCGTTCCATTCCGCGCGCTGATGTAGCGAGTGTTTTAGTGACGGTATTAGACCGTCCAAACACTTACCATAAAACTTTTGAAGTGCTGCAAGGCGGCAATACGACAGCTTCTGAATTGGATTCCCTGTAATCGTCTGTCTTAGTGCGTGAATTAAGGGCGGATAGATTTTCGCTCCTATTTATGGTACGATAAGCCATACGATAATAGAGGACGTGATAATTATGATTAATATTCAACCCCCAAAAGCGGATGTGACAATTACACAGCGCAAACAAGAAGTAACTGGAGATGAAGCCATCATAAAGCCATTGTATGGTTTTATTGATTTGCATGAAATTCCGCGTGATAAAGGCGGCATTATTCAGTTCTTCAACCATAGCGGCGAATTGCTGTTTGTCGGCAAAGCCCGCAAACTTCGCCAGCGTGTGAAAAAACATTTCGAAGACAATGTATCGCCTTTGAAAAATCACCGTGATGAAGTCTACCGCATCACTGTTTCCATCGTGGAAGATCCGATGGAACGCGAGATTTACGAAACGTATTTGATCAATGCGCTTCAAGCAAAATACAACGTTGATAAAGTCTTCTACAAAGACTGATTCGAAAAAGCCCGCAGAATGAATTCATTCTGCGGGCTTTTCTTTTTCCGTATTTACGCGACGATTATACATTTTTAAAAATAAATTTCACAGGATTCATAAATGAATTTATATGCACCCTGAAAAATTTCCATGCGTTACGCGCTTCTTTTGTTATTCCCTAAAGCCGCTTTTCAAAATAATGGCGGCTATGGCCAGGCGGATGATTTTCAAGCACGCCAAATTCAACGAATCCCTGTTTTTTGTAAAAGCCCGGTGCCTGAAAACTAAATGTATCTACGACCATTAAATGGCAGCCTGCCTGGCGCGCGTATTGTTCCATCTGCCCCATCAATTGTTCCGCAATTCCCTGTCCTCGCGCATTTTCATCAACCCACAAAAAATCGATGTGCATATGGCGCCAAAATCCGGTTCCAGTAATTCCCCCAATGATTTCATCGCTGTCATCGCGTGCGATAAAACTTACTTCGTCTATCGGCGATTTGATTTCGTCCGGCACATTGGCCATATTGTGTTCAATGACTTTGCCGCGTATAAAATCACGGTCCTCTTTTATTTCCTGCTGCACAATCTTCATCCCGTATCTCCCCCAACTTATTTTTATGCACTTTCTTCCTTATTTTCGCATCCAGCTTCGCTGCTTGCACGCCTTTTCCAGGTTTTAACCGCATTTGATAGAGGGAATAGTAAACTACTAACTACGTTTTTTGGAGGAACCTTTATGTCATCTTATGCAAAAGAAATTCCGTCGGCTTGGTGCAGAAGTGAATACGACCCTTTGCGTTTTGTCTTGCTTTGCCCGCCCAACTATATGGAAATAAAAGAAGTCATCAATGATGTCCAAAAGCGATATCAAGAAGAAAATATTGATGTAGCGATTGCGATGGAGCAGCATCAAAAATTTGTCGAAGCTTTAAAGGCTCAAGGAGTGGAAACCGTATTGCTCGATCCTTCTGAGGAATACCCCGAACAAGTCTTCACCCGCGACATCGGCTTTACAGTAGGCGATACAGTGTTTATCGGTGAAATGGCTTCTTCCATCCGCCAAGGAGAAGAATGCGTCTTGCAAGATTGGCTTGACGCTGAGCAGATTCGTTCAAAAACCCTCGGCAGCAACCGGGTAGAAGGCGGCGATGTCATCATCGACGGCGATACCCTCTACATCGGCATCAGCAGCCGGACTTCAAAAAATGCCGTTCGCGAATTGCAAGAGAAGCTTCCGAATTTTAACGTCATTCCGATTTCTTTTAATGATAAATACCTGCATTTGGATTGCGTATTCAACATCCTTTCTCCGACCGAAGCATTGATTTTTGAGGAAGCATTGGATACAGAAACTGTAGAAATGTTAGCAGAACGCTATACGCTCCTTCCGGTCAATGCCAAAGAACAATTTGCGCTCGGTACGAATGTATTATCAATCGGCAACAGACGCGTATTCAGCCAACCGCAAAACGAAGACGTTAATCGACAGCTAAAAGCCCATGGCTTTGAAGTCATTGAAATCGATTTTTCTGAAATCATCAAATCCGGCGGCGCTTTCCGCTGCTGTACGATGCCCATCACAAGAAAATAAAATTTTACAATCGTTTGATCAAAAAAGGAAATCCCTAGTAAAACCGGGGATTTCCTTTTTCATTTTAAAGCCGCCTGCTTTTCTGCAGCCATTAAAAATCCTTCTATCAATCGATTCCCTTCAGGCGTCCCGATCGATTCAGGATGGAACTGAAAGCCAAAGACCGGATAATCCCGATGCTTTACTGCCATGATTGTGCCGTCATCTTCTGCCACTGCCTGGACTTGAAAACAATCCGGCAACGAACTCTCTTCAATCGCAAGCGAATGATAGCGCATGACCGGCAAAGGCGTGGAGAGTCCTGCAAAGGCTCCTTGCTGTTTGTGGCTGACCATTGAAACTTTGCCATGCCGAATCTCCGGTGCTTGAACGACCTTTCCGCCAAATGCAGTGCCGATCAATTGGTGTCCTAAGCAAATTCCAAGCACTGGAATGGATTGATAGACAGCTTCAATCAACTGCAGGGATTCCGGCAACTCTTCCGGATGCCCCGGACCGGGAGATAAGATGATGGCTTCCGGCTGGAGCGCAACAATTTCATCTACCGTCATCACACCGTAGCGGACCACTTTAATTTCTTTTCCCAGTTCTGCTGCCGCCTGATAAATGTTATAAGTGAATGAATCATAATGATCGATCAATAAAATCATCCGAACACCTCCGTCAGTGAACGTGCTTTATGCAATGTCTCTTCGTACTCGGCTTGCAGATCCGAATCATAGACGATGCCGGCACCCGCTTGGACATGGACAAACTGATCCTTGACGACAAATGTCCGGATGGCAAGCGCCACATCCAAATTGCCATTATAGCCGATATAGCCGATAGCCCCTCCGTATACACCGCGGCGCTCTTCTTCGTACTGCTGGATCAATTGCATGGCGCGCACTTTCGGAGCTCCGGAAACCGTCCCAGCAGGCAGGCATGACACCAAAGCATCTAGAGGGTGCATCGCTGTATTCAAGTTGCCGGTCACTTCTGAAACGAGATGCATCACGTGCTGGTATTTTTCAATCGCCATGTATTTTGGAATCTTCACTGAACCGATTGCAGCTACCCTGCCGACATCATTGCGGCTGAGATCGACCAGCATCTGATGTTCCGCGCGCTCCTTTTCATCATTTGCCAGCTCTTCAGCAAGCATCTGGTCTTCCTCTTCTGTCCGCCCGCGCTTTCTTGTGCCAGCGATTGGATTGGTCACCATATGGCCGCCGCGGATGGTCAACAAGCTTTCAGGAGAGGCCCCCACTACCGCATAGTCCTCAAAGTCGATATAGAATTGATACGGTGACGGATTTTGTTTGCGCAATTTCCGGTACAAGTCGAAGGCACTGCCTGTATAGGAAGCCGACAAACGCTGCGATAGGACCAATTGAAAAACGTCGCCTTTTCGGATATGCTCTTTCGCTTGCGCCACTTGCGCACGGAATGCAGCTGCATCCGTTTTCGATGCAAAATCCAAAGGGTCTTGGCTTTCCCTTTCCTCTCCTTTTTCAGGTACGCGCAATTGCTGTTCCACTTCACCAAGCTTGTCTTCGAACGAAATAATGGTGACATCATTTTTCACGTGGTCAAAAACGATGATCGTTTCGTATAAATGCAGATGGATATCCGGCATCGCCAAACTGTTTTCCTTGGCTGCCTCAATTGGCTCATACGCTTGAATGGCATCGTAGCCGATATAGCCGAGAGCTCCTCCTGTAAACGGGATGCCTTCCAATTCCGCATCGTGAACTGGAAGGAGGGACTTTAATAGTTCAAGCGGCTTCCCTGTATGGTGAATGACTTTTCCCGTTCTAAAATCCTGCTCTTCCAGTTTTTCTCCATGCCCGATAAATGTTTTGGAAGGGTCTGCTCCGATAAACGAATAGCGGCCCGTAAGGCTCGTTTTCAACGAACTTTCAAGCAGGCATTTTCTTGGCCCTTTCAACCGGTTGAACACCATGATCGGTGTCAGGGAATCACCATCAATTTTCTTAGTTTTCATCTCTGCTCATCTCCTCTAAGTTAAAAGACAGCGCATTTAAACCATAAAAAAACCCCTACAGGAAATAAAATCCCTGCAGAGGACGGTTCAACCGCGGTGCCACCTCATGTTAAAGCTGATCCAGCTTTCACTTGATCCCCTGTAACGCGGGGCAACGGATTCCTCTACTCCGATTTCAAGGAATCACTCATAAGTCCATTCACGCCCGTTCCACACCAGTTTCCACCTGCCACTGGCTCTCTTTGAGTGGAGATCACGCGCTACTCTTCTTATTCATCGATTTGCTCTGCTATTCTCAGCTCAACTGTACTTTGGCGATGCCGCTCCCGGCACCTTCTGCCATCATCCGTACAAAAAGGTTGCTCCTATCTTATTCAATTCCTACTTCAATGTCAACCATCCACTGTTCTTTCTATCGGATAATTCTGTATTAATCAATAAATTTACGGTATAACTATTATTAAGCACGATAACCTATAACAAGGGAGGCTATACAAATGAAGAAGAAATCTTTCTCTTTATTAGCAGGAATGTTGACTTTACTGTTGATTTTAACCGGCTGTGCAGGTGAGAGCGGCGGAAGTGACAGCAGCGGAGAAGGTTCCGGCGATAAGACGACCATCAGTTTCATGCATTGGCGCAATGAAGACAAAGCTGTACTCGATGAGATTATTGCCGAGTTTGAAGCAGCCAACCCCGACATTGCTGTTGAAATGAACATTTATCCTTCCGACCAGTACCAAGCTACTGCACAGCGCATGCTGCAAGAAGGTTCTACAGGCGATGTATTCACTTCTTTCCCAGGAGCCCAATTTGAATCCTTGCAAAAAGCAGGCATTTTTGCCGACTTGACAGAAGAAGAGTTTGTTTCGAAATTTGATGAAAATTTAATTTCTGTCGGGCAGAAAGACGGCAAACAAATGGCGCTTCCTTACCAGCTCGTATTTAATATTCCGGTCTACAATAAAGGCATGTTTGAAGAATTAGGATTAGAGGTACCAAAGAGTTGGACTGAGTTTCAAGAAATGGCCGATACACTTCTTGAAAATGGCATCACGCCGATCGCTTTCCCAGGTGCAGATATTGGCCCTAACCAATTCATGAACAGCATGATGATGAATAACGCCTTAGATGAAGACGTCTTTGCAAAATTGCAAAGCGGAGAAGAGTCTTTGACAAACGAATGGTGGGTCAAGACTTTGGAAGACTTCCAATTGCTTGAGCAAAAAGGCTATATCCAAGAGAATGCATTAGGAACGAATGCTGATTCCGCTATGGCAATGGTAGCAAATGAGGAAGCTGCCATGATCGCGACAGGTTCTTATCATATGGCTTCGATCATGGGTTTAAATCCGGATTTGCAATTGGATCTGCTTGCCCCAATTACAGTTGAAGAAAGCGAAGCCGTGTATGAAGGCATCAATACCGCTACTTTCATGCTTGCGGTCAACAGCAAGTCTGAAAAACAGGAACAAGCGAAGAAATTCATCGATTTTCTCAGCGAGCCTGAAATCGCTTCAAAATATGCGAACGGTACAGGCCAGCATTTAACAGTTACAGACGTGAATTACGAATCAGAGGAATTGAAAAATACTGCTTACTGGATTGACGAAAAGAAAACACGGTTCCAGCCGCGCTTCTTAATCACCAACGCACAAATCGAAGATGCGGTGTTGAGTTCAATTGAAAACGTACTCGGCGGTGAAGATCCAATGGCAGCGGCAGAAGCTGCCCAGAAAATCGTAGACGAAAACAGGGAATGATGTCATGAAAACTTCGAAAACCATTTATTTATTTTTTATCCCAGGATTGATCCTTTATAGCATTTTCTTTCTATATCCGACTGTTAGCGCCCTCTTCTACTCGTTTACAGATTGGGATGGCTTCAGTGAAGCGTTTCAATTTGTCGGATTCAATAATTTTGAAAGAGCACTTACCGGAGACTCGATTTTCTGGAAAACCGTCGGCAACAACTTGAAATTCATGTTGGTTGTTGTTATTTTTCAAACGATCGTGGCCCTCGCTTTTGCGATGATTGTTTTGAAAAATACGAAGACTACTGTATTTCTTCGCGCGTTGTACTTTTTCCCGACGATCTTATCATCAGTTTCGGTAGCATTTATCTGGTCATTCATTTATGATCCTTCCCTTGGGATTTTAAATCAGCTGCTTGAATTAGTGGGACTCGATTTCCTTGCACAAAACTGGCTCGGCAATGCGAATATCGCCATCTACTCATTGGCCATCACCCAGATTTGGTTTCACGCGGGCCAGATGCTCATCGTTTTCGTTGCCGGCTTGCAAGCGATCCCGCAGGAAATGTACGAAGTGGCAAAAATCGAAGGCGCCAGCAAATGGCAGACTTTCCGAAGCGTCACGTGGCCATTGCTTGCTCCTTCTGCTACGATTGTCGTCGCTTATACGACCATCCAATCGTTTAAAGCATTCGACCTGGTCTTTGCCATGACTGGCGGCGGACCGAATAACTCGACTGAAATCATTGCGACTTATATTTATGAAGTCGCTTTTAGAAGCTATCAATTCGGTTACGCGAGTTCGATTTCCGTGATCTTTATGATTATTATCGCCTTTATCACGTTCCTGCAATTTAAAGCATTGCGATCGGATCGGGTTTCTTACTGAAGAAAGGAGGACGACAGCTTGTTTTTTAAAAGGTTTTCCCTATTCGTTTATGCTTTGCTAATCCTAATTCCGCTAGTCATGGTCTTGCTGACTTCTGTTAAAACGCTTCAGGAAACTTTTGCAAACCCGCTTGGCTTTCCTGAAGGCGGCATTAAGTTCGATAATTACGTCGCTATTTTCCAAGAACAGACCATGGCCGGTTATTTTATGAACAGTACCGTCGTCACTTTGTTCTCGGTTTCCCTGACCTTATTGTTTGCCGCTATGATCGCCTTCGGCATTACACGGCTCAGCAATTGGCTAGGCAATATTCTTTTCGCCTTGTTTACGCTCGGCATGATGGTGCCGGCCCAAGTGATCATGGTGCCGCTTTACTCGCTCGTGCTGAATATCGGGCTTACCAATAGTTTAGTTGGACTAATTTTGGTCAACATCTCTTCTACCTTGCCGATCGCTGTTTTCATCCTGACCGGATTCATGAAAACTTTGCCAAAAGAATTGTTCGAAGCTTCGACAATCGACGGCGCGGGCAATTGGAAGATGTTCACGAAAGTCGCCATTCCCTTGTCCCTGCCTTCTCTTTCGGCAACCGCTATTTTTCTTTTCGTGATGCATTGGAACGACTTGCTTTATCCGTTGCTGTTCATCACGGACAACGCTTATAAAACTTTGCCGCTCGCTTTATTGGAGTTCAGAGGGCAATATGCCACTAACTATCCGATGCTGTTCACCGGTGTCGTCATTGCATCCGCGCCGATGGTCGTTGCCTACGTTTTCTTGCAGCGCTATTTCGTCGCCGGCATGACAGCGGGCGCGGTAAAAGGATAAATATATCGAAGAAAGGCCGGTACCCGTTTTGGGCACCGGCCTTTCTCATTACCAAAGCTGCGGTTTTGCGACCATGAGCCAAAGCATCACGAGCAAGAGGAAAATGTAGATCCAGACAGAACGGTTCAATTTCTCGATCAAGTTTTTACGGTCAGCGCCAGGCGATTCGAATTTTTTTAAAGTCGGCTTGAAAGCCCGCGCAAGGAAAAATACCGAAGCGAACATGATAGCTAAGGTCATGACAATCCATGAAGTGGACCATGGCCAATAGCCGAGCCAAATCATCAGCACACCCGAAGCTACCAATACGTGCCCTGCGTGTTTAACAAGCCGGATCGCAGATTTAAATGTTTGAATTTGCGCTTCCAACACGTTTTCCGCCACCCCTTCCATTCGTTTCAGCAAAGGGATCAGTACAAAAAACGGCCCGATGGATAAAATAGCGCTCATGATATGCGCGAATAAAATCAATGTATATAGCATAAATCATTTCAACGTCCTTTTTTTCGTTCTTTCTTTATTATAGGCTACCGGAATAATTTAAAAAAGGAGCGGCCGCAGATCATCTGCGCCACTCCTTTTCTATCTAACTTGCATTTAATCAGTTGGCGAAATAATGTTTGCCAATTTTCGTAACGACGTCGCGAGTGAAAATCCACGTATCCGTTACACCTGCAGGATTATAGTAATACGTCGCCCCGCCTGTCGGATCGGCTCCTTGCATCGCGTCTCTCACAGCTCGGTAAGCGGAAGAATTCGGGTTCAGCCAATACTGGCCGTCATTTACAGCCGTAAAGGCGTTGCGCTGGAAAATGACATTGTATGTACTGTTTGGGAAATGGGCTGAATCGATGCGGTTTAAAATAACTGCTGCAACGGCTACTTGCCCTTTATAGCTTTCGCCCCGTGCTTCTCCATGCACCGTACGCGCCATCATTTTAACTTGATCGATTTTGTTTTGCGTCAAAGGACCTGTATAGCCCGTTGAAGGAATATTGAAATCGCGCTGGAAACGACTCACCGCTTTTTCAGTTATCGGGCCGTAATAGCCTGTGGGATCTAC
Source organism: Planococcus sp. NCCP-2050 (assembly GCF_023708025.1). Taxonomy (NCBI): domain Bacteria; kingdom Bacillati; phylum Bacillota; class Bacilli; order Caryophanales; family Caryophanaceae; genus Planococcus; species Planococcus sp. NCCP-2050. Next base: position 297,517 of record NZ_BRCX01000002.1, read on the forward strand.
ATGGAAATAATCGAGCTTCTTCAATAATGTCTGCAATTCGGTTACTTGCTGCCCCGTAGAGCCTAATTGCAGATCTCCAGAATGAGCTTCTGCTTCTGTTTGAGAAAAACTTAGAAAGAATACAGTAAACAAGACAAAAGTGAATGTTTTAATGATTTTCATGCTTTCTCTCCCTTCTATTCCGGAACCATTGAGTGTTCCTTATCCCAGTATAGAGTTCGAGTGGGGTGAATCATATCCATCAGACCTACTTTCTTTATCGGAAAGAAAAGTTCAAAAGTCGCGTCTGTTTGATTTTTATTGAAGAAAGAAAGGTTTTTTCGATAAACTTTATGAATTTATGCTCATGTCCTTAAAGGATAAAAGATTCAAAAATGAGCAATCTAATCCTGCAGGCACTCTCTATTCTCCATAGCGACATAAAAGAAAAAAGGGCTTTCGCAAGCCCTTTTGAATGGTTATTTCCGAATCAAATGCAGCTGTGCAAATTGTCCGGATTGTTTGACCGACTTCAGCTCGTATTCAATTTCCTTATCAAGTTTTTGGAACAGTGGGATGCCCTTGCCAATTAAGGCGGGTGCGATTGAAATTATGAATTCGTCTATCAAATCTTCCCGCAGAAAAGCTTCAATCAATAAGCTGCCTCCGATTACCCAAATATTTTTTCCTTGGCGTTTTCGAAGCCGTTCGACAAAACTCGGGATGTCTTCGTTAGTAAAAATAGCGTGTTCACTGTTTTCAGTCGATCTAGTCGAAAACACATAGCATTCTTTGTCTTCATATGGAAACTTTCCTTTTTCCATTTCCATCACCCACTCATAGGTGCGCCTTCCCATTACGACCGTATCAACCGTTTCCATGAATTCAGCATAGCCGGCGTCTCCATCCATTTCGACTTTGAAAAGCCAGTCCAACGAATCGTCTTCGGTCGCTATATAGCCATCCAAGCTCTCGGCTATATAACAGACAACCTTTCTTTGCTCGCCCATTTTTTCACCTCTTCCAAGTTTGATCACTTGCTGCGTTTCATTCACTATATCACGATGCTGCCTATCCGGAAGTTAACTAAGCATAAAAAATAGCGCCGAGGATTTTCATCCCAGCGCTTCATGGCTATCAAGAATCTTCGAGTTCTTTCATTCCTTTATGCGTTTGAGGAAAGCCATTCGCTTGCCATTCCGAACGATAAGCTGAATCCAATTTCGTCAATCCGATTTCCGCTTCATCATAAGGAGCGTTTACGCTTTCTTCACGGTCGACTTCTACGCTATTTCGCATATCGTTGTCTTCGAAGACCCAGACTTTCTTTTTCTTGTTTTTGTTGTATGCAGTGAGCAATAGAATTCCGCTGGCTACCGCCATTCCTGTATAGACAAATGTTTTATTAGCCATTGCCATTCCTCCAAGAACCGTATTTGCTTATAAAGCTATGTTCCCTTTTCCTTGAAAAGTTAATCATTTCAGTTTGGCGACAAACCGGATTAGCTTAGACGGCTTCCCATTTCTCTGATACAGTTTAAGTATCTTGAAATGACGGAGGGGTGCAAGTGCAAAAGATTGTCATTGTTTCCGATACGCATATTCCAAACCGCTCAAAAAAACTGCCGCAGAAGTTGGTTGATGAATGCCAAACTGCAGATTTCATCATCCATGCAGGCGATTGGCAAACTTTAGACGTGTACTATGAATTGGCGGCCTACGCCGAAACAGATGGCGTCACCGGAAATGTCGATCCCTGGGAGATTCTAGACCGCTTCGGCAAGAAAAAGATCCTCACATTCGGCGATTTAAGAATCGGTGTCGTGCATGGAGACGGCATCCGGAAAACAACCGAGCAGCGAGCCTTTGAGGCTTTCGAAGGTGAGAATGTCGATATAATTGTTTTCGGCCATTCCCACACACCGATCAGGCGCGAAGTTGAAGGCGTGACCTTATTTAATCCCGGTTCCCCTACTGACAAGCGGCGCGAATCTCAATACTCATTTGGCCTCCTTGAAATTGGCGATAGCTGGGAACTCAAACATCTATTTTTTGATAAAGAAGAAGGATAAAGAAACGGACCGCCGCTACCCGCGCCGGTCCGTTTTTCCTTCACATTCTTTCATCAGTACAAATCCGAGCTGCTTTAAAGCCGTTTCAAGATTCGCTTCAATCAGGATGCCTTTTAAACTTTCCGCGAAATGCGGAACTTTTAAAGCCATATATGGTTGGATTCCTGTCAATACTGGAGCAATGCCAATCAGTTTTAACATGCTGACAAGCTTCAGCAAGTATTCCCCGACCACCGAATTGATTTGCGAAACCCCTGAAACGTCGATGACCAAATAATCGAGATTTTGGTCGCTGCATTTGACTAATACATCATTTAAGATAAACTGCGCACGTTTAGCCGTAATATCACCGATAATCGGTAAAATTGCCACGCCTTTCGTAACAGGAACAAGAGGAGATGAAAGAAATTGAATCTGTTCATTCGCTTTTTCAAGTTCGAGGACATAAGTCAGGAGCGAGGACATCATTTCGAAGAGCCGCTGATTTTCTTCCGTGAATTCAAAGGACTCGGTGTCAAGGCCACAGATGGTGCCATACACTTCCCCATTTTCATAATAAACAGGAATTCCCACAAATGATCCGCGTCCAAAACGCGAAGCAATTTCGAGCTCATTCGAAAGAGGATCTGCAGAAATGTCTTCAATGATCAGCGCATCTTTCCCGTGATTGATGCTTAAACTGCAAAAGGTTTGATTCAGAGGAGATGAATGGCCTTCTTCGACCAATGTTTCTTTTGCATTGACCGCTCGAACGATTTCATTTCTTCGGCCGTCGTTTTTGGCAATGAATAAGGTATTGATATCCAATTGCATACTCAACAACGCTAAGATATGATCTGCCGCTTCTTCGAAATTCCGAAAACTTCTAGATGCTTGGGTTTCATTTAAAGACATTCTTCGCCCTCCTTGCGCTTCTTCTGTTGTAAATCACTGCCAACACTCTTTCTTTAACATACTATTTGTTCAAGGGCTTTGCAAATGTACAAGCCGGCTCCATCTTGCTTCCTAGTAATGTTCAGGAAATTCGGGATTCGGGTATAGTTTACCAAACCCACTTGAAGGAGGCAGACGAATGAATAAGGCAAATACGCACCTGGAAATCGATTTATTGAAGCAAACCGATACAAGCATTTACTTTGAATGGACCGAAACGGGCGATACCTGTGTCGTCAAAAGAGACGCCAACGTAATTTACGAAGGAACAAAGCATAGCTTCACAGATGAAAACCTGGAACCGGGTGAAATGTATACGTATACGATTGATCGCCTAGACAGCTCAGGCAATAAAGCCGAGCGAATTAAAATGCAGACCAGCACAGAAAATCATTCGGAAGACATTGTCAATCTCCTCCAGCAACGGGCCTTTACCACCATTGTCACCCCTTCAAAAATTGCACTGGCCTGGGGAGGCATCGAAGGCGTGGATTCATACGAAATTTACCGCGACGGCGAACTGATAGATACAATCAAGAAAAGACAATATACGGATCGGGATATTGAGAAAGACCAAGCCTACACCTATTGGATTCGTGCAAAGCGTCCGCTCGAACGATCCGAAACCGATTTCAGTGAAGAGAAATCATTCCTGGCCAACATCTTCGGGTTTATCAACATCAAATCTTCTCAAGATAAAGCAGCGATGGAAGAGTTTTGGGTAACGAAAAAACTGGCATCACTCGATAAACTTTTAGGGGACTCGCCAAAAACCGATGTTTCTGACCAAAATCGCAAATGGGATTTCCGCTACACGACTTTCCTTCCCGACGATCTTCTGCAGAACCCTAACTTGCTATCGCCCAACCGCTATTTTGGCGGAGACGGGCGGGGATTCGATGCGGAAGCAAAAGATTACCGGACCCAAGTGAATTTCACGCTCGAGCTGCGAGATGAAGAATCCCGCATTGAATTCAAAAAAGACGTAGGCGTCAGCATCGCCTATGACTGGCGGAAAAAATTCCGGAAAGCAGACGTCGCTTCTTCTACTGAAGTACAGGTGGAGAAAGTGAAAGAAGACGACCGGAATGTCAACATCTCCTTAACGCATAGCGTCGGCAACCCTTTAACGACGTCGCCGAATATCGACTATGACGTATCGGCAACGTTTTACCGCAACGGCCAATACGACATCGTCGGCCTGCACGACCAAGCACCTAACCACGAAGTTTACTTGAAAAACGATAAAATGGACGACTGGTTCCAAATCCACGAAGCCGAAAGCAAAGGCCTCGCCTGGATGTCCCGCTCCATCGCCAGCCAATATTGGAGAATATCAAACTTTGAGTAAGAAAAGCGGAAAGAGCCGGGTAGCTTCGACAGGCTTAAGGCAGAACGCGAGGAGGCTGTTGCCGCCGCAGCGGGCTGACTTAAGACCCGAGAAGCTGGCTCTTGCAGCTGGACAAAGAAAAGCGGAAGCGGCCGTTTAGCCACGACAGGCATAAGCCCGCTCAGCGAAGCGGCGCTCTTTGCCGCACAGCTGAGTGGGCTTATGACCCCGAGTGGTTGGCCGCTGGAGTCTGGACAGTAAGAAAAGTGCAGTCGCCTATGTAGCCGCGACAAGCGCTGGAAGCCTTAGCGGTAATGGCGTTCTCTGCCATTGCTGATAAGGCTGAAGCGACCTCGAGCGGCTAGGCGACGGAACTGGACATTAGAAAAGCGGAAAGAGCCGGATAGCTTCGACAGGCTTGAGGCAGAACGCGAGGAGGCTGTTGCCGCCGCAGCGGGCTGACTTAAGACCCGAGAAGCTGGCTCTTGCAGCTGGACAAAGAAAAGCGGAAGCGGCCATTTTAACCTTAGCCCTTTCCACAAATCAAAAAGCTGGATGCATTTAGCATCCAGCTTGTTTTATTTATCCAAAAAGCGTTTGCGGATGTGAGGCGGCGGCAGCATACAGCTGTTGAGCTTTCCAAAAACCTTATAGCGGTTTTTAGCAAACACATCGTAAGCGCCGTCACGCACAGCGCGAGGAAACGGCTTTAGATAGTATGCTAATTTCCACAAACCCGTTAAATGGCGGGAAATCATTAAGGCCCCTTCCGACTTAACGTAAGCCTCTCCGTCTTTGATCAGCACTAAGCTGTCTACATCGTCCGGCACGCCATATTTTTTGCGCAGCTCCATTCCGACGTCGCTTTGAAGTGACGCAAACTGGTAATAGCCGGCTGGGTCGTGCTGTATGATGAATTGAACGCTTGAGTCACAGAAATTACAATCTCCGTCAAATAACACTACGGCATGATCCATCTAAATCCCTCCTTTGCAAAAACATGTTAATACTTAAATAACCTCTTTTTGCTTCGCTCAAACACGACTCATTCGGAAAGCGTGCCTTGGTGAAAGAAGAGTTTCCAGCCAGAAGCCCGCTTTTTCCATACGGAACTGCGCAAGGATTTTTTTCCGCTGGTTTTATTCCAGATCTGATAAGTGGTCAATACCGCTTCTTCGCCGAGTGGATGCAGAAGAAAATCGGAAATTTCCATCTCGTCAGGAGTGAGTGCATGATCGCCGTCGTAATCCGCCCTTCTCCAAATTTTTCCCGAACTGCCGATTTCGTAAAATTCATCATCCAGCACATCTCCCAGTTTCTCTCTAGAAACGCGGACGTCCGGATGGATATGGCTGCACTCCAGCTTATAAATCTCCTGTTCCAACTCCTTCATGCCGTTTCCCCCTCCTGTATTTCTTTTTACTCTAGGGAATAAATGCAGGAGCGTCAATATATTCTCAACGCAAAAAGCCTCTGCAAGAAGCAGAGGCCGACCTTTATTTTTCGTCTTCGTAAAATTCTTTCATGTCTTCATCTTTTCCAGGCTGATCCTGCGGCCCATCTGAAGAACCGTAGTCTTCTACGTCTTCAAAGGAATCCGTGTAGTCGCGCAGGCGGCCGTCTTCTTTCTCGACCGGCTGGCCAGTAGCGCCTTGGAGCACATCCTCTTCCGGTGGACGCGTGGTTAAATCCGGGTTTTGGTCGGCATGGTCGATGCATGTCAAAGCTGTCGGCAATGCTTCGAGCCGTTCATACGGAATGTCTTTTCCGCAAACGGTGCATTTTCCATAAGTTCCTTCTTCGATTGCCGCTAACGCCGCGTTGACATCATCCAATTCATCTTCTTTGAATTGGTTAAGCGCCATTCCGCGTTCCTGGTCGAACAAGTCGGTGGCATTATCTGCCGGATGGTTATCGTAATTTGACAGCTCTGTCGTATCAAATTCTTCAGTATGTTCAACACGATCTTCTAAAGAACTCTTTTGTTCGATCAATTGTTCTTTTAATCCCTTTAATTGTTGATCCGTCATCTTGGTTCCTCCTCAAAAGCTTGCTTGTTTTGTATATTTCCTTTTTAGGAGAAATCAAACCTGCAAGAATTTTAGAATTCCGAGCACCTCTATTTTATTCATCAAAACGCTTTAACAAACTTAGGAGATATGCATCGAGCCGATGCCGGATCAATTCATCTGTTAGACCAGTCATTCCAAACACAGCCCAACCCGGATAAACGGTTGGCGGGCCTTCCGAAACGTCTACCAATGCCGCCAAATCCCAATAAGGGTCATAAGTGAAATTTTCTCCTGCCGCTTGCTCGTAAGCCGCTAAAAATTCGTCGGCTGCAGAAATCCCATACAGCAAAGCAAGATTGACGCGGCAATGCCCGATATCTACTCCAGCTGGTCCCCGGCAAGCATTGACCCAATCCACAACCCCACTTATCCGGCCATCCTCCCATAGTACATTTGTGGGATGGTAGTCCCGGTGAATGAAACAAAACTCCGCAGCCGGCCGAATACCGCCGACAATATAGAAAGCGCGCATCCATTCGTCTGCGTAACCCGACCAGACAGGCCGCTCCATTTTCAATGCATCGTTATAAGCGAAATATTCCCATTCGAAGTCTTCCGCGGCATGGCGGTGGATTTTTGATAAAGCGATTGCCATCTCTTTCAACCACTGTTTTTCATCGACCGGCTGCAGCACGACTTCTCCACTAATTTTGGTCATTAGCACGGCCGGCATTCCACAAAATTCACCCGTTTCATCAAAAGCCACGATTTCTGGAACTGCCAAGCGGGTCTTTTTGGCTTCCTTTAAACTAGCCGCCTCGTGTTTTGCCAGATCCGGCTCCATCATGAGCCATTCCTTTAGCGTGAATAAGCGCAAGACGAATGATTCAAACCGTCCTTCACGTACAGCAGTGAACTCAAACAAATGCGAAGAAGTTCCGCCTTTCAGTGGGACCATCTCATTTAGTTCACTTTTGCTGCCGAGCGACTTTTGAAGCCATGCCTGTATTTCGGGTGTCACTTCGTATTGGTTATTCATCATCGGTTGTCTCCCTTCCATGCGAACCCCGTTCAGCGTTTATTCAAAACAGCAGAGGGTATATTTTAAGCTATAGCCTTACTTCAGATAAAGCCAAAATTTTGAGGAGCTGAAATCAATGAAAGTGAAAACGCCAATCCCCCGTGCAAAGGAATTAGATAGCACCTTATCCTTAATCAATGAAGGATTTAACTTTATGCCGAGCCGGCGCCAAGAACTGGGATCCGATATTTTTGAAACCCGTCTCATGGGCCAAAAAGCTGTGTGCATTTCCGGCGAAGAAGCCGCTTCCCTCTTTTATGATAATCAATACTTTAAACGAAAAAGCGCGATGCCGAAACCTCTGAAGAAAACTTTGCTTGGCGAAGGCGGTATTCACGGTCGAGACGGTGAAGAGCATCACCATTTGAAGCGCATGTTCCTTTCGATGATGACGCCTGAACGCCTTGAAGATATTAAACGGATGGCCATTGAAGAACTCGATGCGAAAGCGAGCCAGTGGGAAACAATGGACCAAGTTGTGCTGCTGGATGAAGTCCAAGAAATTTTAACGCGCGCCATCTGCCATTGGGCTGGCCTTCCTTTAAAAGAAAGTGAAGTAAAGCAGCGCACCGAAGAATTGGTATCGATGGTCGATTCCTTCAACGGATCTATTGCGCGGTTTAAACGCGCGGCGGCTGCCCGGCAAAGTCAGGAAGCCTGGCTGAAAGACATTATTCAGGATATCCGCTCAGGTGTCTTTAACCCGCCGCCGTATACCGCTGCCTATATCGTTGCCAACCATCGCGGAACAGACGGGAAATTATTGGATCTCCACACCGCTGCGGTCGACTTGAATAATTCATATCGCCCAATGCTCGCGACCTCATTCCTTATTGTGTTCGGTGCACTTGCCATTCATGAGTACCCGGAAACAAAAACGAAATTGCAGGAAGACCAGAACAATTACAGCCATATGTTTGCGCAGGAAGTCCGCCGCTATTACCCTTTCACTCCAGCAATGGCAGCAAAAGTGAAAAAGGATTTTGTCTGGCATGGCTATCATTTCAAAGAAAACATGATGGTCGTCCTCGATATTTTCGGTACGAACCGCCATCCCGACAGCTGGGATAGAGCCGATGAATTTATTCCGGAACGCTTTGAAAATTGGAAAGGCAGTCCATTCTCATTCGTCCAACAAGGCGGCGGTGATCATTACGCCGGCCACCGCTGTGCCGGTGAATGGATGACGGTTATGGTCATGCAGGCGTTCTTTAAATACTTCACGGAGAATATCAGCTACAGCGTGCCGAATCAGGATTTAGCATACGACATGACGCGCATGCCGACCATGCCGAAGAGCCGGTTTATCATCAGCAACGTCCGGAAGATGAAAGAGTCACCCGCCAATATTCTTTTCCGTGAACATGGACAGAGTATTGTTAGAGCTTCCTACACCCATTGACATGGACCTGAAAGTCTTTTACTATGAATGAGCTAGACTAATTTTATAACCCGGCAACGGGAGAGGTTCATAGCATTTCACCCTCTATAAAAAACTATGGATTGACGAAACTCAGCCGAATCCACATGCGATTCGGCTTTTCTTTTTCCGTTTTTTATAGGCCTCTCTCAAGCCGGCTACTTGAGGGAGGCCTTTTTTCATGGCAGGAAGAAACGAAGACACATTAGATCACTTATCATTGCTCGGCAATCAGAACACCAAATACAAATTCGAGTACGACCCGGACATTTTGGAACCGATTGATAATCTCCACACACGGGATTATTTCGTGAAATTCAATTGCCCGGAATTCACTTCGCTTTGTCCGCAAACGGGACAGCCGGATTTCGCGACAATGTACATCAGCTTCATCCCGGATAAAAAATTGGTGGAAAGCAAATCCTTGAAATTGTATTTATTCAGCTTCCGCAACCATGGCGATTTCCACGAAGATGTCGTCAATATCATCATGAACGATCTGATTAAATTAATGGAACCCCGCTATATTGAAGTATGGGGGAAATTCACACCGCGCGGCGGCCTTTCCATCGACCCTTATACGAATTACGGCAAACCTGGAACAAAATACGAAGAAATGGCATCGTACCGGATGATGAATCACGACATGTATCCTGAAACGATTACCAATCGCTAAGGGGGCCGTCTAGATGTTGCTTTACTTAAACGGCGCTTTTGTCGGCTTGTTGATTCTCTCGAATATTTTGGCGGTAAAACTTTTCAGCATCGGCGAGTGGCTCGTTCTGCCAGCTGCGGTCATCGTGTATGTGTTCACTTTTCCGATTACCGATACCATTGCTGAGGTGTACGGAAAAGAAGCGGCGCGAAAAACGGTATTTGCCGGTTTCATCACACAATTATGCGCCCTGGCATTTATCTATTTCGCCATCCAGTTGCCTTCGGCTCCGTTTTTCGGTGATCAGGCTTCTTTTGAAACCATTTTTTCAGCGGGCTTTCGTGTCACGCTAGCGAGCCTCGTTTCCTATTTCATCAGCCAAAACCTGGACGTTACCATTTTCCACAAATTAAAAGACCGCCACGGCGAGTCGAAATTGTGGCTGCGCAATAATGCTTCGACGATGGTCAGCCAGTTGGTCGATACGACGATTTTTATCGTTATCGCTTTTTACGGAACGATGCCGCTTTCTGCATTGATCGCCATGATTTTCACGCAATACGCTTTCAAATGGTGCGCTGCGGCTCTCGACACACCGCTTGTCTATTTGCTGGTGAAAATATGCCGGCGCGAACGCATAGCAGCTGAACACAGCTATTCATAAGCATGAAAAAAGCCGGAAGCAAAGGATGCTTCCGGCTTTTTTCGGTTTATTGATTTCTCATGCCTGCTGCAGATTTTGTCGGTTTTGCTGCACTAGCCAAGACAAGTTCCGCTACAATCGGCAAATGGTCAGAAGCCGAAGTTTCAATAACCGATGCCTGTTTTGGCGGCAACAGTGAATCCGTCAAAATGTAGTCAATGCGGGTTATCGGTTTTAACATGACGCCGTCACTTCCATCTTGATGGGGTGCTGGATATGTAAAGGATTTCCCTTCTTCTACATCCGCGAACGCATCATTCAACCAATTTGTTAACCGTTTGATCTGCGGTTGTTCCGGATTCGCATTAAAGTCTCCGGTCAACACTTTTGGAAAATGGCTTTTGTCCATAATAGCCAAAATTTCATCTACATTTAGTTGAAGCTGTTCTTCTTTCAAGGATAAATGCGTGTTATAAAAACTAAGGTAGGTGCCTTTCACTTCAATCACCGCTTCTAAAATACCGCGTTGTTCACTTGGCGTAAACGGGGACTCCACTTCAGTCAATAAATGATTTTCTACATACTTGATAGGATACTTGCTGAACACAGCGTTTCCGTATTGTCTTCGAGGCCTTTCTGCTTCAATGGGCTCCAAATTTAGATTTGCTCCAAAAGCCGCATACATGCCGAGCCTTTCGCTCAACCATTCTACCTGATCAATAAACGAACTGCGTTCATCAAAATAACGGTCAAGTTCCTGCAAGCCGATCACTTCTGTCCCTGACTGTTCAATGATATAGGCGATTCTCTCCAAATCCACTTTATTGTCCATTCCCATCCCGTGAGCGATATTGAATGACATAACCTTAAGTGGAATAGTGGACACCGTCCTATTTTCTTCCATGAAAACTCTCCTCCTGAATAGTAACGCATGGCCTTGGCTAAGTGACTAAGATGGGTTTAGTTTAGCAAATTTTTGATCGAAATGCTGTAAATAAAATGTGAATTTTTGTTAAGAATTTGTAAACCATTTAAGCCGAAATAGTAGAAAAATAGAAGAAGAGTTGTTCTCACAAAAAGCGAATTTTCTCTTTATTCTTAACTTGGAGTCGAATACTCCCAACTTTTATTGGCATACTCCCGACTTTCAAATAAATACTCCCGACTCTTTGAAAAATTCCTGGATCGCTTTAAAAGTTAAACAAAAAAACGGCCAGTGCCTGTTTTTCAACAAGCACTGAAACCGTTCCTTATTTAGTCATCCCTGTGTAAACAAAAATAGCATCGCGCAAAAATTTAGCTGCTCCCGGACGAGCTTTGTCGTAATAAGCCGCAAAACGTTCATCGTCGACATACATTTGCGCAAGTCCGGCATGAGCTTCTTTGCTATAGGTCGGCCATGTAAAAGACAGCCATTGTTTATGAAGGTCCGCTGTTTTTTGTCCAAGAACACCAGCCGGATCGCCGGTTTCAATAGCCGACGCCAAAGTATCTAGCACTTCCTGCTCCAGCCGCTTAAACTCTGCGTATTTTTCTTCGCTCATGTTCAGCATCTTCACATTCGATTGGTCGACTGTTTCATCGCCGTACTTCGCGCGTATTTCCTCGCCGTAATGCTTTTCATTGTCCTCAATCAGCTGCTGTTTAAAGCCTTTAAACTTCTCAGTGTCTGCCATTTCACTCTTCCTTTCCACTGCAGAAATGGTGTTTTCCACATTAGTGATCAAAACATCCAATTGCCTGCGTTTTTCAAGGAGCTGCTGCCGATGTCTTTTTAAAGCTGACGGGCCGTCAAACGATGGATCATTGACGATGTTCTTGATGCTTTCCAGATCGACGCCAAGCTCCCGGTAAAAGAGGATTTGCTGCAGCTTATCCACTTCGGCTTGCCCGTAAATCCGGTAACCAGATGAATTCTTCCTTGCCGGTTCAAGGAGCCCAATTTCATCGTAATACCGCAACGTCCGCGTGCTGACCCCTGCCAGCCTGCCCAATTTCCGGACCGTATATTCCATCCGCTCACCTCCTCAAAACCACTCTACACCTTAACGCAGCGTCAAGGTCAAGCCCGAAAAGCGCAAGCGCCCATCTAGCCTTATCAACCTCTAATCAAGTCAATTGCTGTTCCGCAAATTCACTGTAAAGGCCGTGCATCCGGCTAAGTTCTTCGTGGGTTCCGATGCCCGTCACCTGTCCTTTTTCAATAAAGACAATTTGGTCCGCATCCACAATGGTCGACAAGCGATGGGCGATGACCAAGGTAGTACGCCCTTCCATCAACCGGCTCAATGCTTGCTGGACAATGCCCTCCGATTGGCTATCAAGGCTTGCGGTCGCCTCGTCCATCATCAATATTTTGGGATCTCTTAAGAACGCCCGCGCAATGGCAATTCGCTGGCGCTGGCCGCCCGATAATTTCACCCCGCGCTCTCCGACTTGCGTATCCAACCCTTCTGGAAATTCTTGAATGAATTCTTTCGCGTAGGCCATTTCTGCAACGTTCCATAATACCTCATCTGAAATAGCTCCGGTTTCCGGGAGTCCATACACCAAATTCTCCCGGATGGTTCCGCCCATCATCGCACTTTCCTGGGAAACATAGCCGATTTGGCTGCGCCAAGCTAGCATTGATAATTCGTTTATCGGAGTCTCACCTATCGTGATGGTTCCGTCTTCCGGTTCATAAAATCGTTCAATCAATCCAAAGACCGTCGTTTTGCCTCCACCGCTTGGACCGGCAAAAGCAATCATTTCACCCGGCTTCGCTTCAAAGGAAAGATTTTTTAATACTGGCTCGCCTTTTTCATAGGAAAAGCTGACGTTCGAAACCCGCAAGGTTTTATTCGCGATATCGATTTGCAGACCTTCCTGCCCTTCTTCAAGCGGCAGATCCAGGATTTCAATAATACGCTCCGTTGCCCCTTTTGCTTTTTGAAGTTCTGTGAAAAATAAAGCAAAGCCGGTCATCGGCATAATGATTTGGAACAAATACAAGAGGAACGCCACAAGAGAGCCCGTCGACATCGTCCCTTCTGCTACGCGGATTCCGCCGTACCCGATAATCATCACGATCACGGCCATCACTACGGTATACATTAGCGGCGCAATCAAGGCATAGATTCTCGCTTCTTTTAACCCTATTTGAAACAAGGTCTGGATGCCTGATTGGCCTCTTTTTTCTTCAATCATTTCAGCGGTCGAAGATTTCATCAAACGGATTTCGCTCAATGTCTGTTGAACATGGCCAGTGAAAGTCGCCGTTTCATCCTGCAAACTTCTGGAGATTTTCGCCATCCGTCGTCCAAGCGGAATCATGATGGCAATCGTAAGCGGTACTGAAATCAGCATGATCAAGGTCATTTTCCAATCAAGCAGCAGCAAAATAGTGACTGCTCCGATGATGGAGATGATGCCCGTAATAAACTGCGGGAAGTGGTCAGTAATCAGATTCCGGACAATTCCTGTATCATTAACAACCCGGCTGACCGTCTCCCCGCTTGCTTGCTGATCGAAATAAGGGACGCGCAGCCGGATCAAATGCACCCACATCCGGTCACGCAATTCCGCTACGATTTTCTGCCCCACCATGCTCAATAGATAAATGGATATTCCGTTAATGACGGCCTGCAAAATGAAAGCGGCAACGAGTGCTCCGACAAGCCATGGGCTGATGGTTTCCACCGAAAAGCCGTCGACCAAATCCCGCGTTAATAACGGCACCGCAAGACCCACTATTGTCGTTACAACGCTCGTCGCAAGACCAAAGATAAGCGCCCATTTTGGAATCTTCAACGAAAGGATCAATGAAATAAAGGGTTTGAGACCGTTCGTTTCTTGTTGTTTCTTCATAGATAAAAGCTCCATTTCCTTTGAGCAAACTTCTGTTTTATTCGCTCAGCTGAATTTTGCATAAATGCACGTGTCAGTCAGGTTTTTGCCGTCCACGGATAATTCATCGTTATGCAAAACGCCTTCCAATACAAAGCCTAACTTTTCAGGAATGGCCCGGCTCTTGTAATTTTCCGCATCGCATCTGATTTCCAGGCGCTTACAACCAAAGCCATTCAACGCAAGATCCGTCAATGCCGAAATGGCTTCTGACATATAGCCGAAGCCACTCGCTTCCGTATTGATCCAATAGCCGATTTCCATTTTCGGAATATCCCATTCTATGCTATGAAAACCGGTGCTTCCAATAAATTCACCAGTTTCTTTGCTGAAGATTACGTAACGAAGATTTTCTTTTTTCATAAACAAGAGATGCGCTTCTAAAATATTGATTTCGGTTTCTTCAGCCGTCGGTGTTGTTTGCGCAAACGGAAGCCACGGCTTCAACTCATTAATGGATGCCCGAATCGCTGAATTGATGACAGCCCCGTCTCCCGGTTTCGGCATCCGCAGCACTAAACGCTCTGTTTCGATTTTCGTTGGAATTTCAGGAATTGCTATAGCCATTTCTCCATCACCCTTTTCGATTAATTAACTAGCAGTAATTTTCCGGTCGCGCGGCAAACCGAGCCCGACTAAGCCGATAATCGGCAAGAACGACACCACGACCATTGTTTCGTAAACGCCGATGGAATCCATCAAGATCCCAATGACCACGCCCCCAATAGCACCCATTCCAAAAGCCAAGCCGACCGTTAGCCCGGACATCGTCCCAATTTTGCTCGGCACCAGCTCCTGCGCATAAACGACCGTCACAGAAAAGCTCAGCATGATAAAAAACCCAATCAATGCGAGCAAAATCAGCACCGCGAAAAGCGGAACATACGGAAGTGCAATGGCTAGCGGAATCGGCACCAAAAGCGACAGCACAATAACGTTTTTTCTGCCAATCCGGTCTGCGAGCGGCCCGCCGAAAAAAGTTCCGGCTGCGCCGACCGCCAAGAACAGGAAGATGTAGAGCTGCCCTGTCTGAATGGTCAATCCGTAAGCTTCCATCAAATGAAAAATGTAAAAGCTCGTCATGTTCGTGACGTAGAATGAGCGTGCAAAAATAATGATCAGCAACAATGACAACGCTGCACCAACTTGTCTTTTCGTCAGCTCCGGCAATGAAGAAAGGAGCACTTTTTTCCCTTTTTGCAGCTTTTGCTGCGCCAGCTCTTCTTTATACCAGACCGAAATCCTCGATAGGATGAAAATCCCAAGTGCAGCTACAAATAAAAACAGCGCGGCCCCTCTTTGCCCAAGCGGGACGAGGATAAAGGCACTGATCAATGGAGCGAGTGCCTGCCCAGAATTTCCGCCGACCTGGAAGATCGATTGGGACAATCCGCGCTTCGTTCCCGCTGCCATATACGACACCCGTGAACCTTCCGGATGAAATACGGCCGAACCGAATCCTAGAAAAACGACCGATAAGAGAATCATCCAATATTCCGGCGCAAAGGCGAGCCCCGCCATCCCGAGAAACGAACTGGTCATGCCGAACGGCAGCGCAAACGGCATCGGTTTCTTGTCACTTATAAATCCAACCACCGGCTGCAGGAGCGACGCGACAATATTCAACGCGAATGCGATCAATCCCAGTTGCGTGAAAGTCAGCCTCAAATCCTTCTCGAGTATCGGAAACATCGCGGGAATGACTGCCTGCAATGAATCATTCAGCAAATGGCAGGCGCCAATTGCAAACATGACCGGATAAACCGGATTTCCAGCCATGGACGAACTTATTGATTTTGCCATCAACCCGCCTCCAATTATGTATGTGCATGCTAGCCCGTTCTGACGGGTAGAAGAATTCGAAAACAAAGTCTTCTTTGTGCTTTTATTATAATCTAGTTGTGGACCAATCGACAGATTCCGGCGCAAAAAAATCCGGCTGCGGAATTTATTCCGCAGCCGGATGATTAAGCCAAACTATTTTTTGTTGAATGATTTTGCTTCCAATTTTCAAGCCGTTTGTCCAAAACAATATTGCCGAACGGGATAAACGCAGCAGCGAATGCACCAATCGAAAAACGGAACGGCCATCTGGCAATGAACGTCATATAAGCGATAAAGAGAATGTATAACGTAAATAGCGCACCGTGGATCGGCCCCACAAAGCTGACCGCTTCCGGCAAATCAACAAAATATTTCAATGGCATGGCAATGAAAAGAAGGATCAATAAGGAACCTCCTTCGATCAAGCCCATGATCCGAAAGTTTTTCAGTGAATTTTTCATCGTTCTCCCCCTTGTTTCTCTGCTTACCATTATAGGGAGAGTAGGCTTCTTGGCACAAGAGCCAGCCTCTTGATTTAGAAAATGTTCCATGAACCTCTTCAAGATTTCGCCATAGTTTCAGGCCTATTTCAACTTAATAAACAAGACCTTTAGATAGTCGCCTTCTTTAAACTCTTTTTGGACACGGAAATCTGCAGGCAAAGTGAATTCTTCTACAATGCTGTATTTCTTTCCTTCTTCTTTAAAAGCCTTATCGATAAAGCCTTTAAATTTTTTCATGCCAAATGAAGCGCTATTGGTAGAAGCAACGATGATTCCGTTCTTTTCTGTGATAGCAATGGCTTCACGCATCAAGTTGGTGTAATCTTTTGACGTGCTGAACGTGTACTTTTTCGAACGGGCAAAACTCGGTGGATCCAAGATGACCACATCAAATTTCAATTCTTTGCGCTTTGCGTATTTAAAATAATTGAAAACGTCCATGACGAGGATGTCTTGTTGTTCGTAGTCAATTCCATTCACACTGAACTGCTCGATGGTCTTGCTCGAGCTGCGTTTTGCCAAATCTACGCTCGTGGTTTTTGCCGCACCGCCTAATGCGGCAGCCACCGAAAAAGCACCGGTGTATGAGAAAGTATTTAAGACGGTTTTTCCTTTTGCATAGGTGTCCCGGATCGTCCGGCGCACATCACGCTGGTCTAAGAAAATACCGGTCATTGCACCGTCATTTAAGTAAACGGCATAATTCATGCCATTTTCTTTAACAATCAATGGGAACTCGCCGCGTTCTCCGGCTACAAAATCATCGTCTTCAATGTACTGGCCTTTCGTGTCAAAACGTTTCTTTTCGTAGATCCCCTTGAATTCCACTACGTTCTGAAGCGCCGCAATGATGTCTTCTTTAAACGTGTAAATTCCTTCACTGTACCAGCTCAATAAGTAATAGCCGCCGTAATAATCGATCGTTAACCCTCCGAAGCCGTCACCTTCTCCGTTCACTACGCGAAAAGCTGTAGTTGCCGGATCATCGAAATAGGGCTGCCTTCTGTTAATGGATTTAGCCAACTTGCGTTCCATGAAAGCCTGGTCGATGCTTTCTTCTTCATTGCGCGTCCAGATCCATCCAAGCCCCTTATTTTGCTTGCCGTAATAGCCGCGGGCTAAAAAGCGCCCTTGCGAATCTGTCAACCTGAGAAGTGCTCCTTCTTCTTTCAACATTTGAGTATCGGCTAAAGCCTCTTTTTCGATCAACGGATAGCCTGCCGCATAGCTCGCTTTGAATTTATCATTCAATTTTACCGTAATTTCCTGTTTCATCATTTCTCATCCTATCTGTCAAAGCCCATTTGTTTTATAATAAGTGTAATACAAAGCATGGCGCATTCATACCTTCGCATACCAAACGCTTCTGCCGGATTCAGATTCATTCATCTTTCCTGAAGGAGGAATTTGCATGAAGAAAGTATTCTACACCTATGATATTCTCTTGACCACCGGCGAGTGGCTGAGAAGCATCCGCATTGAAGGGTCGCTAGAAGACAATTTCCCAGGTGTTGCCGTCAGTTTTATCCAAGTGGAAAACGAACAAGGAAAATCCATCGTGCTTAATATGTATCACATCGTAAAAGCCGAGTTGATCCATGTGGAAGAATTCTAGAAGCAGAAAAGCACGATGCTACAGAGCATCGCGCTTTTCCGCTTTTTGGATCCAGTCCCAGCCTTCGTGCATTTCTTCCATTTCAAAATGTTTAATATCAATGCCTGGAAGCAACTCTTCCAGTTTCGCTTTTAATTTGCTCCAGTCATTTTCACTGATGACCGCAAGTTTTTCAAAGTGATTCCAGCGATTGAGATCCATCTTCATGCCTTCTATGATTCCCTGAATCGTGGTATCGTCTAAATCATAGATCACCGCATAAATATTAAACTTTCCTTTTTCCGAAAATTTCTCTTGGATGATTTTATCCAGTTTCAATGCATCTTCCAAACGGGCTTTCCCGTCAAATTCCACTGCTACTGTATTCGTGTCTTGGCTCGGTGTAAATGTCAGCAAGGTTTCCACACTCCTCTTCTTCCCGCTAGTTATTCCATCTATTCCCTTTACCATAAAAATAAAACAGCAAATCATTCCAAAAGCAGCTGGCAAGTAATATATTGCATAATGCATATATCCATTTTCTACAAACTAGTGTATAATTATACTTAATTCATGCATCAGAAAGGGAGAGTACTTTATGCCGATTCCAGTAAACCACGCAAAACCTGTTCGGGTCACTGCGAAAGAAAGCGCATATCTTCAACTGCAGCAGTGGATCATCGATGGTACTTTGCAGCCTGAAGAAAAATTGACAGATACTGAACTTGCAACTGCCTTAAATTTAAGCAGAACGCCGATACGAGAAGCCCTTCAACTTTTGGAAGCACAAGGCTTCGTTGAAATGTTCCCAGGAAAAGCGACGCGCGTTACAAAAGTCGACAAGGAAGACATTAAAGAATTATTGCCCCCTCTTGCTGCATTACAGGCTCTAGCGGCTGAACTGGCCATTCCGAATTTGGACGATGAGTTGATTGAGTTATTGGAAGATACGAACCGCCGTTTTGCAGAAGCCATTAAATCCGGAGACCATTCTTCATCGCTTCGAATTGACGAGGAGTTTCATCAATATATGGTGGATGCAGCAAATAATACGTATATCACAACCATACTTAATCGCTTGCAAGCCCATGTAAGAAGACAGTTTTTCCATCATTCATTGATATTGACGATGCATTCACATGACGAACACGTGCAGATCATTGAAGCATTGAAAGAGAAAGACGGCGACAAGGCCGCTCAACTCATGAAATCGAATTGGATCCGTACCACAGACGAATTGACCCATTAATTCTCAAAGAAAAAAGCTGCAATAGAAGCATATTCGCTTCTGTTGCAGCTTTTTCTACTTTTATTTATTATAAGCTTCGTTCTGTACACCTTGGACATTGACGCTTTTTTTGCTGCGGGCAATGACTCCCGTAATCGCAATGACGATGAGTGCCGGCAACAACCAGCCGAGCCCATCCGCATAAAGCGGCAACGAGGAAGCATAGAAATCGATGATGGCTTGCAGCCAGCCCGGATTCGCTATTTCAAGTGAACTCGTCAACGTCTTAAAGCCATCAATGATAGCGATGAAAAACGTCACCGTAATCGCTGATACATAGACAAGACGGTCATGTTTGAACAATGGCGACAAGAATGCCAAGATAATCAAAACAATCGCAAGTGGGTACAAGAACATCAATACTGGAATCGAATACGTGATGATATTCGCAAGGCCCGCATTGGTAACGATCAATGAGAAGACCGAGAATATAACGACATATGTTTTATAACTAATCTTCGGCGTCAATTTATGGAAGAATTCCGCGTTCGCTACTGTCAACCCGATCGCCGTTGTCAAACATGCCAGCGTAATGATGATGGCCAGTAAAGACGCACCGAATGTCCCGAAATAATGGGCAGAAGCGCCGCTTAGTACAGGGCCGCCGGTATCCATAAGCCCTAATGTGTTTGTGCTCGTTGCGCCAAGGTAGGCAATTCCCGTATAAACGATCGCCAAAAGTGCAGCGGCCACGATACCGCTTTTCAATGTTGCGCCTAAGATTCCTTTTGGAGAATTCACACCCAATTTACGGACGGTTGCAATGACGATAATCCCGAATACTAAAGATGCCAATGCATCCATGGTGTTATAGCCTTCCGTAAAGCCTTTCAAAAAAGCGCCGCTTGCATAGGCTTCTTGAGGAGCTTCAGGTGAACCCATCGGTTTGATGATCGCCATGATCAACAAAGCCGCAAGCGTCAATAAAATCGCAGGAGATAAATACTTCCCGATATTATCAACTAATTTTGAAGGGTTTAATGAAAGCCACAGGGAAATGGCGTAAAAGATTATGGAAAAGATGATCAAGCCGATTGCCAGATTGCCTTCTCCGATAAATGGTGCAATCCCTACTTCATAAGAAACGGCTCCAGTTCTCGGCAAAGCGAAGAACGGCCCGATTGTCAGATACAATAATGCGGTGAAAACAAGCCCGAATACAGGGTGCACCCGGCTAGAGAGATCCTGCAAATCACTGCTTTTCGAATAGCCGATTGCTAAAATCCCAAGCAATGGCAGCCCTACACCCGTGATTAAGAATCCAGCAATGGCGATCCATACTTCTGATCCTGCGTATTGGCCAAGCTGTGCCGGAAAAATTAAGTTCCCTGCTCCAAAGAATAAAGCAAACAACATCATACCTACAATTGAATATTGACTAAATGATAACTTACGGTCCATCTTTTTTCCTCCTTGATGACTGAAACGCTGGCCTAAGAGGCTGTATTTCAACATTTAATGATTTCAAAATAATACTTCGTCACTCAAAATTCCGTATGCAATATATCGCTTAAAGTAATAATACAATATTTAAGCTAAAATGCAAGGAATTTTATGAAGATATTTTAAAAAATCTGTCAATTCAATAATTTTGGTTCTAAAGACCATTTTCTCGAAATAATATCACAATCAAATAAAAAACAGCTTCGCTGGCTGCAAAGCTGTTTTGCACTTGTATTTAATTGAATGAACGACTTTATTTCATTTTAATTGGGATGGATATAAAGTCATGCCACCGTCCACAAACAGTGTAGCACCGGTAACATAATCCGCTTCTGCTGAAACAAGCCAAGCCGCGGCAGCCGCAATATGTTTGAGCTTGCCGATTTTTTTCATCGGTATTTTCTCCATCGTTTTTGCCCGTTCTTCGCCTTCTTGTTCTTCAGCCGGGTTTGCCGGTGTATGGATCGTTCCCGGACCAATGGCATTGATGCGGATTCCTTGGTCGGCATATTCAAGAGCTAAAGTTTCCGTCATCATTTTGAGCCCTGCCTTTGTGACGGCATAATGGACATTGTCCACTTTTGGAATGGCTTGATGCACACTCGTAATATTGACGATGCTTCCTTGCACCTTGTTTTCTGACATATACTTGAGCACTTCCCGGCTCGCGATAAAGGCGCCGGTCAAGTTCACATCCAACACGCGCTGCCACGTTTCCAAATCCATCTCTTCTGTCGGCGCGCTTTCACTGAACCCCGCGTTATTCACCAATACATCCAGAGAACCAAAATTCTCTAATGCCGCTTCAACCAGTTTGGCGATGCTTTTTTCATTGGCAACGTCGGCTTTAACCGCCACTGCATTGCCGCCATTTTCACGGATAACAGCTACGGTATCTTCAGCACCTTCCGGATCCGTGAAATAATCCACCACCACATTCATCTTTTCTTTTCCGAAACGTTCAGCAATGCCCTTGCCAATCCCTTTAGATGCCCCAGTAACAATGGCTGTTTTTCCTACTAGATCTGGATACATTCAATCACTCCTCATTTTAATGAAATCAATACCGAAGGGCCGCTACTGATTTACTGATTGTGAGTTGGTCCATGTCATATCCTTTGCTCTTCATATAATGTTCCATGCCTCTTTTGGCGATATCGATATTGTTCTTAGGGCCGATGGTAATGTGGCTGAGCGGCAATCTCCCCTTAAAGTCCACTGCGATATAAGGGATAATGATGCCGTTTTGGGCCCTAAAGCTCACCGCCTGCTTTAATTTATCGCCTGTATCCAATAAAGCGATGCGGTATTCTTCTTCACTTTTAAAAGCAGGGTCTTTGAAAAAGACTGCGCAGCTGGAAATCACCGTAAAGAAATGCTTGGGCAATGCTTTTTTCACTTTTTGGATGTCGTGATTGATAGCCACTTTAAATGTTTCCATTAAAAAGTTCATCAATAGCAATTCCTGTTCTTTGCAATCGTATTCGACAAAGCCGTGGAGCGCCCGGTGCCCATCTGGCAAGTTCCCCAGTTTCCCCAAAAGATCTTCTGCGTAAAACCCCAGATTATAGCCTTCTCCTTTTGCGTAGTTATACCAAAGAGCCAATGAATCCCGAGAATGAGATAGAGAGAAGATATAAACTTCAAATCCGCTTTCTTCTATTTCCTTCAAAAAATGGTCCATTGCCGCTTCGAGCTCGTTGATAAATAACTTCCACAGTTCAGTTTCTGTTTGGATCTCCATCTTGCCGATTACCGTTTTCAAGACATTCGAAAAATAAATCAATTCACTCGAGTCGTTCAAAAAAGTCCCTTTACTCATCCACAAATTATTGGTTTCCACCATTCCCATCAAACTTTGCAAGCTTGTGTAGTGGTAGAGCGTCTGACCGGTTTCATACGTTTTTCGTATCTGCTTATCGAGTTGGTTCTGAAACTGCCATTCCAGCTCATCCTCCAATCGGGAGTGCCTGGCCATGGCTCCCCCCTTTCTTAAGGTTGATGGTTCCCTTATTCCCGAATCTCCTTGCCTGAAACAGCACCCGCTAATTGAAATTAGGAAGTGGTTGTTCCGGCACTGTAAACTTCTTCAAATGGCTGAACAATGACAAAACCTTCGCCTTTGAACTCCATTTGAATCGATTCCCCGCTTCCTCGGCCGATCAAGGTCCGGAAACTGATGTCAGTCTTGAATTCCGGCACCAGATTCCCTGACCAAGCAACTGTTGCATTAGGATCCGTGATAACCGATTCTCCTGGGCGTACGAGAAGTGTGAGCGGCTCGTAATGGGAAGTGATGGCGACTCGGCCTTTCCCGCTTAACTGGACATTGAATAATCCCCCGGCCATCATGCCGGCGACTTTTCGCATCAGTTTGATTTCCCATTCAATGCTCGGTTCAAAAGCTAATAAATCATTGCCGTTTACCGTAATGGATTCATTGTTCAAATCGAAGATGGTCACTTTCTTCCCTTGATCGGCTAAATACAGGCGGCCTTGCCCTGTTGCCTTCATTAATGAAGTGCCTTCGCCGGTCAATGCTTTTTTGAACATTTTGCTGACGCCATGTTCAAGCATGCGCTCACGTTCAAATTTAATCTGGCCGGTATAAGAAATCATGGAGCCGGCTTTTGCCCATACCGTATCCATTAAATTCACTTCCAATATCCGCTCGGTCTCAAGCTCGAAATAATCATTTTCCTGTTCGTCTTGCTGTGTCTTGCGCACAAATTCTGAAATTGTATAATTCCCCATGTTCCATTTCCCCTTTCAATTGGCCTGTCTTCATTTACGGATAGCGGGTTCGCAGGTTTCAAACAAAACTCGCCAGAATATTTTGCAGCGCCTGCCACCCGAAATATAAACCAAAACCGATGAGGGCGAAGCCTGCGCAAATTGAAAAGACTTTCATAAATTTATGCCCCGCAAAATTTTTGCCAAAATGAACTGCTGCCGCAACGATTGCGTCCCAGATTGCGATGCCGATGAAAATGGCGCTGCTGTAAAAAAGGACACTTCCACCGCTTTTGCCTTGAAGCGTGGACGACAGGACCGCTCCGTATATGCCTACCCAGAAAAGGATATTCAATGGATTGGAAATCGCAATGGCAAAGCCGGACCAAAAGCAAGCCGCCAGTGATTTATTTCCCGCCCTTCTTCCCGGGTCCAAGTCAAAAGGTGCGGCCGCCGACCGAATGCTATCCATCCCTAAATAGACCAGCACGATGAAGCCGATGCTCCACATTACGGTTTGCGCAGCAGCCGTCATCAACATAGCGGCTATTCCAAAATAAATCAGCAGCATCAAGAGAATATCCGCTGACATGCCGCCTAACCCGACAAACCAGGCGGGCCAAAAACCGCCATGCATCCCTCTTTTCACCATCTCAATCGTGATTGCGCCGACCGGAACAGAAAGCGAGAACCCAAGAACGACAAACCC
This sequence comes from Planococcus sp. NCCP-2050, assembly GCF_023708025.1. Classification (NCBI taxonomy): domain Bacteria; kingdom Bacillati; phylum Bacillota; class Bacilli; order Caryophanales; family Caryophanaceae; genus Planococcus; species Planococcus sp. NCCP-2050. The sequence goes on from NZ_BRCX01000002.1 coordinate 321,624, forward strand.
CAACAAGTCTGCAGCCATCACCGCACCTCCATCATTGCCTTGGCGTTTTGCTTCCCTTATCCATTTTCCTTCGAGCTTAAACATCGATTCGTTTAAGACCGGATCGAATTCCTTTCTAAGCCGCAGCCCCTCGCTTTTCGCTTAAAATGATGTAGAATTATTTACAATGAAGCTTAACCGCTTTGTTTCGCATTTCAATCGGAAGGCGCGATCGCTTATGAAGTTTTTCATTATCTTTATTCAGTTTCTCGTTTTATACGGGTTTTATTTAGCCGGTGAATGGCTGGGCGACTTCCTGCATTTGCCGCTTCCCGGCAGCATCATCGGGTTCTTGCTGTTATTCTCAGCTTTAGCCTTGAAAATTTATCCCCTTCGCTGGATCGAATCCGGTGCCCAGTTCCTGCTCGCTTTCTTGTCGCTTTATTTCATTCCCGCGACAGTCGGCGTTATGAACTACGGCGATGTCTTTACAGGAAAAGGCATCTTGCTGATTGTCATTGGCGTTTTCAGCACACTTTTGACGATGGCTGTATCCGGCTATCTTAGCCAGCGAACGGCGCATTCCCCTCGCGAAAGAGAGGTGGACTGACCATGGCTGTTTTTCTTTTATCCTTGCTGTTTGCCGGGCTGACAATCGGCCTTTACCTCGTTTTAAACAGTCTATATGTCAAATATAGATGGACCATTCTGACGCCGGTCTTGACTACGACAGTTGCGTTGATTGCTCTCTTGCTCGTTTTCGACATTCCTTATGACCGCTATATGCTTGGCGGCCAGTGGATTGGTTCACTGCTCGGGCCGGCAGTTGTCGCTTTAGCAGTTCCACTCTATAAGCAGCGCGATTTGCTGCTGCAAAATTTGCTGCCGATTGTCATCGGTGTTTCGGGCGGTGCTGCAGTCGGAATGTTCAGCGGCATGCTGCTCGCCCAGGCTTTTCAGTTTTCGGAAGAAGTCGTGCTGACCATCTTACCGAAATCCATCACCACTCCGGTGGCGATGCAACTGGCAGAAGGCTTTGGAGGCATTCCTTCGCTGGCAGCTGTGTTCGTCATGGTAGCCGGATTTACCGGCATCCTGGCTGGCCCTTGGCTTTTGAAAGTGCTGCGCATCGACTCACCCATTGGGCGCGGCATCGGCCTCGGCTCCTCAGCTCATGGCCTTGGGACTTCGAAAGCATTTGAATACGGACCCGAAGAAGCGTCCATGAGCTCTGTTGCGATGACATTAAGTGCGGTTGTCGGCTCATTTCTCGGTCCCGCTATCGTTTGGCTGTTCTTTTAGCGAAGAACAGCTTTTTGTTTTGGCGAAATTGCGCGCGATTATTTCGAAATGCGCGCGTTCAGCTCTAAATACGCGCGTTGGTTTGAAAATGCGCGCGTTCAGAAAGATTTGCGCGCGCTCAAACAAAAATACGCGCGTTCAGCCGAATCCACGCAAAAAGCCGGCGGAAAATGAAGGATTTCATCTTCCACCGGCTTGTTCACAGTCCGATATCTCTTTTGTTGTAGCCGATACCGCCGGCAATCGCCAATAGGACTGCAATTCCTGTCAGCACGGCGGCTGTTCCGAAATCCATCGATTCGATCGGCCATCTGGGGATGTGGCCGAATGGTGAAATTTTCACCACCCATTCCGGAAATTGAAACAGGCTGCCCATGTAAACCACCACAAAGGAAAACGCCAAATAAAGCCAGACAAAACCGGTCAACGATTTGAACCACCCCATTAACAAGGCCGACAAGCCAATCATCGCCCAAATAGCAGGCAAATAGACGATGGCTGCATAATAGAAAGTGGAAAGCGGCAGTGTTTCGTCCATCAACGAATTGCCGACGATCCCCATTCCGAGGCCCGCCATGGAAGTCATCACAATGCTGATAAGAAAAGCGAGCACCAAATAACTTCCCATCAAACGGGTTCTCGATACCGCTCTTCCCAGGAGATGTTCGATACGGCCATTTTTTTCTTCACTCTTTAATTTCAAAAAGGCCAGGAGAGACGGAATGGCACCGATAATCGCGAGCACAGACATCAAAATCGGCAAAAATTGTTCCACTAGAGTAAAGCCTTCCTGGACGACCAGCAGCTCCTGCATCAAATCCACATCGGCGAAAAAGGCTTCTAAGTCTCCAAGCACCGAGCCATAAGAAGCTCCGAGCACGAACATGCCGATCGCCCAAGCGATGATTCCGGTGCGCTGCAAACGGAACGCCAAACCGAAAGGGCTCAACATTGCCGGAGATGCGTGGGTCCGGCCCGTTCTTGCCGGAAAGAATCCTGAACCCAAATCACGGATCGAATTCAAGTAAAGGGCGAGTCCTGAAATTGCCAAAGCCACACCAATGGTCAATAAAACCGGCCACCAGTAGTTATTGACGTAGACTTCCGAGCGGACTGCCCAGCCAAGCGGCGAGAACCAGGACAAGACTTCGTTGCCGACATCTCCAATCCCTCGGATCAAATACGCGAGCACCAATACAGCTACTGACCAGCCAAGCGTTCCCCGCGAACTTTGAGACAACTGGGCAAATACGGCCGTAATAGCGGCGAACACAAAACCTGTTGAGCCTAAAGCTGCCCCGTATAAAAGAGAGCCTTCCAAATCCATGCCTTCAATTCCGAGCGCATACAAACCGAAACCGATAATTAAAGTGAGCAGGACATTGACTGCCAGCATGACCCATAAAGTCGACTGCAATCCGGACAACCGGCCAACCGGAAGTGATCGGATCATTTCTGTTCGTCCGTCTTCTTCCTCTGCACGGGTATTCCGCGTCACCAGCAACACACTCATCAATCCGACAACGACTGCGGTCATCAAGAGCATTTGATGCGCCATCATGGCTCCGTTCGTGTAGTTCGCCAGACCGAATCCTGGTCCTACCATCGCGGTCATCGCCGGGTTCTTCATCGTTTCCGCGAGCGCTTGCCGTTCTGCCGCATTTTGATACAAATCGGTAAAAGCGGCGGCGGTGGCCAATGTCATCAGCGCAAAGCCTAGGAGCCAAGCGGCAATCCGGATGCGATCGCGCCGCACGATTAACCGAATCAGCTCACCGGTTCCGTCAAAAAGGTGATTAGCCACGGTGTACCGCCTCCTCCGCTTTCCGGTCCACTTCGCTGCTTTCTTCGTAATGGCGCATGAACAATTCTTCCAATGTTGGCGGAGCGCTTTCCATCCGGACGATGCCAAATTCGCTGACATAGCGGATCACACGATCCAATTCCTCCGCATCCACTTGGAAAGAAAGGGCATCCCCTTGTTCCTTGATGCCTCGAACTCCTTTGACTTCATGCAATAAAGGCATCGGCCGTTGTGTTTCGACAAGCATGACCGTCCCTGTCAAATGCCGGAGATCCTGCAAGCTGCCGGTTTCGATAATTTTCCCTTGCCGGATGATCGCCACTTTATCGCATAATTTTTCCACTTCCGATAAGATGTGGCTCGACAATAAAATACTTTTCCCTTGTACTTTCGCTTCCATGACACATTCTTGGAAGATGCGCTCCATCAACGGATCCAAGCCTGAAGTCGGTTCATCCAGAATATACAAATCTGCGTTAGACGAAAAAGCGGCAACCAGCGCGACTTTTTGCCGGTTCCCTTTCGAATAGGTCCGGCATTTTTTGGTCGGATCCAAATCGAATCGACGGATCAATTCGTCTCTTCTCCCCTTATCACCGTTTCCATTCAACTTCATGAACAGGTCGATTACTTCACCGCCCGTCAAATTTGGCCATAAGTTCACATCTCCCGGTACGTACGCCACCCTTTTATGAATGTTCACCGATTCTTTCCAAGCATCCATCCCAAAGATTTCCGCTTTGCCGGAACTCGCTTTTAAAATCCCTAACAGCACTCGGATTGTCGTCGATTTACCGGCGCCGTTCGGACCGATAAAGCCGTACACTTCACCTGCGCCTACCTCAATGTCTACGCCGTCTAGCGCTGCAAAATCACCGAATATTTTCGTCAGCCCGCTAGTTTTCAATACGCTCATCACTTTCACCCCTTACTTATAAAAGCTGCGTTTTAAAATATCCAGGTATTCATAAAACTCCTCCCAATACGGATCAAAATCGATCGCTGCCATCTTCTGCCCTTCCAGCTTTCGCAGCAGTTCATTTTGATAGCCCTCAATAGCCCAGCGGATTAAATTGAAGGTCTTTTCAACATCCATCTCTTGCTTGAACAATGATTTGTCAATTCCTTCATAAAGCAGTGCATAGCCCAAGCGCTGTAATTCTTTGAATTGCTTTTGCAGATCTTCCGGCAGCTCCAGCTCCTTTTCGAGCATCACCATCCCGATAAAATTGAATACATGCCTGTTTTCCGTCTGCGCTTTCAACTTCACTTTCGACGCCTGTTTAAACCGTTCGATAAAATCCCTTTCTGACAGGTCCACCAAATTGAAATATTCTTTTACAACGAGATCAAAACTATAACTCACCAAATGATGGAACAATTCTTTCTTGCTATTAAAATAATAAAACAACATGCCTTTTCCGATTCCAGCCTTTTTGACAATGCGATTAGTGGAAGCGGTATCGTATCCATATTCCGCAAACTCTTCCAATGCCGCTTCTAGAATGGCCTGTTGTTTCAACACATCTAAACTTTTGAATTTCTCCATATTTCGTTCCCCGCCCTCTTTAGACCATCTTGGTCGACTCTAGAATACACCTTTCGACCACGATGGTCAATAGAATAAAAAGAATTTTGAAACAGGTTTGATTTGCGCAATTAAATGATATGTTTTGAATAGAGTATTTATAAAAGAAAGGGAGATTGAAATGAAGAGGTTATTCACGAACAAAGGGTTGGCATTGATAGCGGGAACGCTTTCCTTGTCATTATTGGCTGCTTGCGGCAACGAAGAAGAAACGGTTAAAGAAGAAGCGACAGCATGGGATGAAATTCAAGAAGAAGGTACGTTGAATGTGGCGACATCCGGCACCTTATTCCCCACTTCTTACCGCGAAGAAGGTACAGATAAATTGACCGGCTTCGAGGTGGAAGTTGTACGGGAACTGGGGGAACGCTTGGAACTTGAAATTGAATTCACCGAACTCGGGTTTGACGAAATGCTGACTTCCGTACAGACCGGGCAAGTGGATCTTGCTTCTAACGACATTGAGATTACGGAAGACCGTGAAGAGAAATTTACTTTCTCAACACCTTTTAAATATTCATACGGGACAGCCATTGTCCGTAAAGACGATTTGTCAGGCATCGAAACTTTGGAAGATTTAAAAGGCAAGAAAGCAGCCGGCGCCTCTACTTCCGTCTATATGGATACAGCACGTGAATACGGCGCTGAAGAAGTTGTCTACGACAACGCTACGAACGAAGTCTACCTTCGCGACGTGGCAATCGGTCGCACGGACGTCATTTTGAACGATTATTACCTGCAGACTTTGGCGATCGCAGCTTTCCCGGAACTGGAAATTACGATTCATCCGAACTTGAAATACAGCCCTTCTGATGTCGGCGTGGTAATGAACAAAGATCATCAGGAACTGGCTGAAAACATCAATGGCGCTATTGAAGAAATGCTTGAAGACGGCACAATCGCGGAAATTTCCGCTGAATTCTTCAACGGAGCAGATGTTACCCAGAAAGTTGAAATCGAGGAATAAAAGCAAAGAGGGACCGCGAGCAGCGGTTCCTCTTTTTCTTTTACGATCAAATACTTTTTCAAAAAACAGATTTTTCTATACATCGGAGCGTTTATGCTGAATTTTTTTAGGGAACATCCAAATAAATACATATGAGGTGGCTATCTCTAATTCATACATAAGAGAGGATGGTTCAATTGGCCAATTTTACTGCGTTGGATTATGGAATTTTAATTGCTTACTTGTTAGTTGTAGCGGTACTTGGTGTTTATGTAGGAAGAAATCAGCATTCAACCAAAGATTATTTTCTCGGCGGCCGGAAAATTCCTTGGTGGTCCATCGGCATATCAGTGATGGCTACCCAAGCCGGCGCCATAACGTTTATCGGAACTCCCGGCTGGGGTTACGAAGGCGGGTTGGAAAGAATCACCACATTCATTAATGTTCCGCTGGCAATGGCTTTCCTAATTGTCACGATTGTCCCTTTTTTCTACCGGACCAATGTCTACACTGCTTATGAATACCTCGAAAAACGATTTGATAAGAAAACCCGCCTCTTAACGGGGAGCTTATTTTTAATCTCCCGCGGCCTGGCGACAGGAATCACGCTTTTTGCCCCGGCTTTGGTCCTTTCCGTCATTACCGGTTGGAATATCAATTTCACCATTATCTTGATGGCTGTTCTATCGATTGCCTATACGGTTTTTGGTGGAATTTCAGCGGTTATTTGGACTGACGTCGCCCAGATGATTGTTTTATGGTTCGGGGCTATCATCAGTGCGATTGCCATCTACTTGCAAATTCCCGGCGGATGGAGTGAAATCCTGCAAGTTTCATCTGATGCCCAATTGCTCGATGCTTTTGATTTTTCATTTGATCTGAGTGTGGAATACAGCATCTGGGCCGGGATATTCGGCGGCTTTTTCCTTCATGCTGCTTACTTTGGCGTGGACCAAAGCCAGATTCAGCGCGTCTTGACTAGCAAATCCGTAAAAGAAAGCCAATATTCTTTGATTTTCACTGGTTTTTTACTGGTTCCTCAAATGCTATTATTCCTTTTCATCGGGGTCATGTTATATGCATTTTACAGCCATACCGGCGCTCCCCAATACGATGACATCAACGAACTATTTCCCCGGTTCATCGTCAATGAATTGCCTGCAGGCATTTCGGGCCTTATCATTGCCGGTGTATTTGCTGGTGCCATGTCGAGCCTTGACTCGGCTTTAAACTCACTGTCAGCCGTTTCAATCCAAGGCTTTTATAAAAAGTATATGAAGAAAAATGCTTCAGAAGCCCATTATTTGTCAGCTTCACGCTGGGCAACGATTCTTTGGGGAATTTATGCCATGGTCTTCGCTTTCTTCGCCGGAAATCTCGGACCGTTGATTGAAGTCATCAATAAGATCGGCTCTTATTTTTATGGTTCTTTGCTCGGCGTTTTCATCCTGGCTATTTTCACGAGAAGATCAAACGGCCTTGGTGCATTCACCGGTGTCATTGCTGGTATGATTTCCGTGCTCCTCGTCGACCGCCTGGCCGATATTTCTTATCTCTATAATAATTTGGTTGGGGCTGTCGTGGCGGTAGCGGTCGGCTATTTCGTCAGCTTCCTGTCCGGCAAACCTGATGCCGAACAATTGGATCAGTACACCTATATCTGGAACAAAGAAGAAGCGAAGAAAGTATTGGATAAGCGTTCAGCCGAAGCCATAGAAGTAATGGAACAAGACAGCAAAGGCATGAAGAAATGGCCATTTATTTTGATTGCCTATTTCTTCTTGCTGGTCGGCTTGCTCATTCTTCTGCAAATCGCTTATTGAAGGGGGAAATAATCATGGAGAAGTATTGCTTAAAACCGGAAGTGGCCCAAGCTGCAGCTGTCGAAACAATGCATGAACATATCGCAAATTGGATTTCGAAATGGTTTAATGGCAAAAAGAAATTAAGATCCATCGAAATGGTGTTTTTGCCGTATTATATTTTCCCCTATCAATTGCAGAGCCGTTTCATCAACGAAACAATCGACGGATTGATTGGCATCGAAACTTATGAAAGCCATTCTGTCATTCTTCCAGTAGAGCAGAGACTGGATGAATTGAAAGCGGGGGTTCCGGTTCTGCCTATTGGAGAAGAAGCAAATCCGACGCTTGCCTATGATGCGGTCTACAGTGAAGCTTTCATCAAGGAAAAGCGCCGGAGCAGCATTCGGCTGGAAGTCGGGAGCCCTTTTCTGCTCTATGTACCGTACTGGATTGGCTATTTAAAAGGAAAAGAAACGGATATGCTGGTGATCGACGGCTTGTCCGGTAAGATAGATATAAAATTAAAAGATTCCGTGATGAAAGCCTTTTTAAAAGAAGCTGAACTACAAAGCAAGCCCACCGGTGCCGAGACAGGAGTCATATGATTCGCCGCACTTAACCAGAAGGAGCTGCCGCATAAGTTAAGAATAACTTATGCGGCAGCTCCTTTGTTTTATTTCCATTTTTCGCCTTTAAAAGAAAAGCACGTTTCGATCAAGAACTCCGACGTTCCATCAAATTGATCCCAATGCCCATGCAGACAACGCCGAATAGCAAGAGAATCGACAACGGTTCACTCAGTTCTTGCCAACTTCGGTTATAGATGGCGACGCCTTTCAGTGCATCCAATCCGTAAGTGATCGGCAGGATTTTGGAAATCGTCAATAAGATGTTGTTGCTGACCAATTCAATCGGCCAAAACGCGCCGCCGATCATGGCCATGCCTGTTGCGATAATCGGAACGATCGCTTGAAGCTGCTGCGGTCGGCTGACAAGGCTCATCACAAGCATGCTGAGTGCGACGATAGCGAACGTATAGCAAGCGATAATCAGCAAGATGGCACCGAAACGGTCACCCACATCAAATCCGAACGCATACTTGAACAAAATGAAAATCAAGGAAATCTGCACATACCCGATGGTAAAGCTATACGCCAGATGGCCAAGATAGATCTCCCATTTCCCGACTGGCGATAAGATCAAACGATTCCAGGTGCCCATTCTTTTTTCTTCTACAATTTTCATCAAACTAAACATGATGGTATAAACCGAGAAAAACAGCGTCATCCCAAACAGCAGCTGCAATTGGTTGTCGTACTGAAATTCCGCCTTGCCGTCCAAAGTGGAAGTCGTTACTTGGAGTGCGGGTTCTTCCAAACCAGCTGCCACTTCTGTCCGGATATCGCCTCCGGCTATTTGCTGTTCGATTTGCTGAAATCGTATTTCCTCGCGGTATTTCCGATCCAAAAATGCTTCCAGGACAAAGCGTCCCATATCGTCTGCCGCCAGCACAATCCGGTAATCGTCATCCATGAGTCGCAACGCAAGCGGGGTATCCCCTGCGGAAACCGCTTCACGCACCTCATTTTCATTCATCAATTCAAACTTAAACTCTTCCGATTCATTTAACGAAGCCACCCATTCTTCGGCCTCCGCTACAGGCAATGATTCATCAGCATAAGCAAGAATAGCCGACCTTTCCGCCGGATTATTGCCGGCCAATGCTGCTACAAAGACAATGGTCATGACCAAGAATGACAAGACCATGACTGGGGCCCGGCGAAATCTTTGCCACTGCAATAGAAATACTGATTTCATGCTTACGCCTCCCCTTTTCTTGGAAATAACAGAAAGCTTAAAACGAACAGGATGACCGTTGCCAATAGAACCCGGCTAAGCGGTTCCCAAAGCAGGCCGATATCCAAGTTTTGCACCCACAACAGAAAAGCATTCAAAGAAGCACCATTCGGCGTCCAGCTTCCCAATTGCCGGATGAAAACAGGCAAGCCTTCAGTCGGTGTAAAGCTTCCGCCTAAAAAGGCGAAAATCGTGACAATGCCGCCTGAAAACACCGTAGCGATGGTGTCATTATTGAACCGCATCAGTAAAGCCGTTAGAAATGCCGCAATCGCTCCTACACATAGCGCCAAACAAAAAGCGATCAATAGCATGCCTGGCCAAAAGGACAGATCCGTCAAATCGAAGGCTTGAAAAATCAACGATGAAAAGAAGAACAAAATACACAACTGGAAAAAAGTGACCAATGTTGCCGAAATGGCTTTTCCTCCAAGATAAGCGAAGGGATGGCGGTCTGACAGCAAGATCCGATTAAAGACAAATTGCTGTTTTTCCACAAAAGCAATGCCGGCGATGGAACCGCCCACAAAAAGCGCAAACATAACCGCCATGCCAATCGTATAGTATTGGAAAGAACTGATTGGCGCGACAGCAGAGACGCTTTCCACCCCTCCGATTTCGGATGGGGTTTCACTAGCTGCACGCTCTCCGTTTGCTGCTTGCGTAATCGCACTTTCAAAATTCAGCGACCAAACAAATTCGTCCAAAATATTCTGGAACACTCCAGACTGCGTTTCTGCATAATCGGAAATCATCAATTGAAGCTCACTCCCGTTGCCTATGCCCAGCATCATTTTTTGCAAGGCATCGAACGTGAAGTTTTCAGGGAGTGTGAGAATGGCGACGATCTCCTCATCTTCGAGCGCACGTTTAGCGGCGGCCGAATCCATTTCCCTCGCCGTTACTAAACTGCTCAAACTTTCATCTTTCAAAACTTCCTGCAGCAGAGCCGAAGGGCTCATTTCTTCTGCTGCCGCTATCATGCCGTTTTGCGCTTCAGCTGGCAGTTCCGAAGTCTCCAATACCCCTTTAAAGCGGCTGAGTCCTTGCTGCTCGTCGTCTTCCTGGACAACCGCGACTTCCATCGACAGGACTTCCGAATTCCCACTAAGAAGCCCGCTTAATGCAAAGCCCAGAATCGCAATCAAAATGAACGGCATTGCCAAGAGAATGATCAGCTCAGTCCGGTCGCGAAATAAAACAAGCAGGTCTTTTTTCAAAAACGTAAACATGGGACTGCCTCCTCAATCTCTCAGTTTCCGGCCGGTCAAATGCAAAAACACATCTTCGAGGCTCGGGGTCTGGACGTTGACGTTGATGATTTGTGCTTGATGGTGCTCAGAAGCCTGAAATACTTCGCCTAATATCCGGCTCCCTTTCGGAATAATGAGCTTAATGCCTTTTTCAGTCCCCGCTGCCTGTTTGATTGTTTTAATCTTTTGCAGCTCTTTGAAAAATTCGGGATAGGGCCGGTCCAATTCAATCCATACCGTTTCTTCACTTGAAAGGATGCTTTTCAGCTCTTCTTTTGTCCCGCTCGCAATGATTTTCCCGTGGTCCATGATATAAACCCGATCGCACAACCGCTCCACTTCTTCCATGTAATGGCTCGTATAGAGGACGGTCAGTCCCTTTTCCTGATTGAGTTCCCGCACCATTTCTAAAATGTGGCTCCGGGATTGCGGATCGATTCCGACAGTCGGTTCGTCCATAATAATCACTTCAGGTTCATGCATCATTGCCGCAGCAATATTCACCCGGCGCTTCATCCCGCCGGAATAGGTTTTAACAATTTCTTTTTGCCGCTCAACCAAGCCGACCAAATTCAAGGAACGTTGGATCGCATCTTCAAGGGCCTTTCCCGAAAGGCCGTAGATCCGCCCAAAGAACTTTAAATTTTCATACGCCGTCAATTCCCCGTAAAGAGCGATTTCCTGCGGTACCACCCCTAGCACCCGCCTCATCTCACTTGGATTCTTAATCACGCTTTTCCCGTTAAGCCGCACATCTCCAGACGTCGGTTTCAATAAAGTTGAAATCATGGAAATCGTCGTGGATTTTCCTGCGCCGTTCGGCCCGAGCAACCCGACCGATTCCCCTTTGTCTAAATACAAACTGGCCCCTTCCACGGCGGTCTTGCCTTTGAATACCTTTTTCAGTTCTTCGGTTTCGAGCAAAATCTCCCTCTCCTTTCGATCTTGTGAACCCAGTGTATGTAAAAAAAGACAGTGCGCCCACTGTCTTGCGTCATTACTTTTAGAAAATGCCATGACTTCCGTCATTTTTTGTTAAACAAGGCCATGGCGGATGGCGTAAATCGCAATCTGGGTGCGGTCGCGAAGCTCCAATTTGTCCAAAATCATACTGATATGGTTTTTAACCGTCCCAACGGATAAAGCCAGTTCATCGGAAATTTCCCGGTTGCTTCGCCCTTCACCGATTCGGCAAATGATATCGAGTTCCCTCGGCGTCAGCGACTCGAGCACCTTTTCTTGAACAGGCTGTTTAATCAATTTCGGCATAATATTGGCAGCCACTTGGTCCTCCAACACCAAACCGCCTTCTAAACAGCTTCGGATGGATCGGATCAACTCTGACGTATCGGCATCTTTTAACATATAACCACAAGCGCCGCTCTTCAGCGCTTCGAGCGCATATTCATCATCATTGAAAGTCGTTAAAATCAACACTTTGCATTTTGGCCAGCGCGAGAGGATGATGCGCGTCGCTTCAAGCCCATCCATCTCAGGCATCCGGATATCCATGATGATCAGATCAAACGCTTGGGTTTCACATAGCGCGACTGCCTGTTTTCCATTCACCGCTTCTCCAGTCACTTCAATGCCGGGGGCGGTTTCAATCATCATTTTCAACCCTTGCCGCACCATCGCCTGGTCCTCTGCTAGTAATATTCGGATCATTCCAATCCACTCTCCTCATCCGTTAATGGCAACGAACCGCTAACGACAAACAACCCGTTTTCCGGCCCTGCCCTGAATTCACCACCGATTTGCTCGATTCTCTCCCGCATGGAAGACAAACCGAACCCTTCATGAAATGAAATCGTACTTGCTGCTTTATTGGTGATTACGAAACGGAACACTTTTCCTGCAGGCGCTTCGAAGACAATATCCGCTTCCCGTGCGCCGCTATGCCGCATGATATTCGTCAATGCTTCTTGCACTGCCCGGTAAACAATCACCATCTGGTCATTGCTGAGAGGCGCAGATAAAGCGCCATGCTTAACCGCAAATTGGATGCGAAGAAAGTTTTCAGCTTCCAGTTTGCGGATCAAACTGATGATTGCCGTTACGCCTCCCGGTTCATCGTGTTTCAAGGTTTTCACGGCGCTGCGTGTTTCTTCTAAGCTTTCTTTCGCTAAGCTCTTTAATTCTTCCAGCTGTCTTGCCGTTTCGCCTTCCGCTTGCAGCCGCGAGACTTCCAATTGCATCAAGAGCGCGGTCAGCTTATGGCCGACCGAGTCGTGGATATCGCGTGCAATTTGCGTGCGTTCTTCCTGCCTCGCTGCCTGTTCATTCGTCAAGAGCCGGCGCTTCATTTTCCGGTATTCACTCAACAGCGCTTCATTTCGTTCCTTCAGTCCTTCTTCTACTACATGGCTTCTCTTAAAGAACACTAGAGCCGCACATACCATTAAACTGTAAAGGCCGATAAACACAGGTGCTAGCCCTGAATTTCCGGCTAAACTATGCAGCAAAGCGCCTGCCACCAATATCAAAGCGATTGCTATAGCCAACTTTGCAGAAAGACGATAGACCGCTTTCCCGGCAATTATAGTAAATACCAATAGCGGATATGGATTCAAGGCCCCTTCTTGTTGCGGCCAGAAAATGAGGATCGCCAATAGCGCCATCAATGCCAAATTCATAAATGCGAGCAATGGCGTTTTCCTTACTAAAGGCGCTAAGAAGAAAAAACCGAAAAACAATGCACTTCCAAGGATGCGAAGCGGCAACTCACTCATATCAACCGATAACTGGACAATTCCCATCGTCCAGGAAATCCCTAACACCATTAACCAAAACCAATAGGACCGCATGTAGCATTTCGCCTCCAGCGCGTTAAATTTTTTACTGCTTTTAAATTTCATTCATCCGAAAATCTCTAATCTACATACGAGAGCCGCCAAGCTTCCGTTTCAAGATTCCTTCGATTCTTACAATAAATATTCTTTAAATTCCAGCGCATCCTTTCACGTTCATCTATTAAGACTTATACTGGATAAAATAATTAAAATAATCTAATTAAGAGGTGGCAATATGGATTTTTCTTTTTCTCCACTTAGCGACCAAGCGATTGTCATTGAAGTCGGAAACGAAATTAATGAATCTGCACAAAAAGCCGTACGCACCATTTCGGCATTGCTTGAAGCTTCTCCTCCTTCCTGGCTTATTGAAACCATTCCAGCTTTTACAACAGTCACTGTTTTTTATGACCCGATAAAGGCTTTATATGGAACAGTTAAATTAGAACTTGAAGAGTTGTTCAGCCAAACTGGAGAAGAACTGGCTGTAACCCCGAGAACTGTTGAAATTCCGGTTTGCTATGGCGGTGAGTTCGGTCCTGACTTGGAATTTGTAGCTGAGCACAACGGACTCACCCAGCAGCAAGTCATCGATTTCCATACAGGCGGCGAGTATTCCGTCTACATGATCGGCTTTGCCCCGGGCTTTCCTTTTATCGGCGGCATGTCTGAGAAAATTGCGGCGCCGAGGCGGGATTCTCCGAGACTTCGGATTCCAGAACGCACCGTCGGCATTGCCGGCATGCAAACAGGAATTTATCCGATTGAAACTCCCGGCGGCTGGCAATTGATCGGTCGTACGCCGATGCGCCTTTTCCGTCCGGAAGAGGAAATTCCAAGTTTATTGCGCGCTGGCGATAAAATCGTTTTTACGCAAATTACAGAACAAGAATACGCTTCTTGGAAGGAGGATCGCCATGCTGAAAATCCTTAAAGGCGGGCTTCAAACCACTGTCCAAGATCTTGGCCGTTCCGGTTTTCAGAAATACGGCGTCATCGCGAGCGGTGCGATGGACCCTTTTGCCCATCGGATAGCGAATCTTCTTGTCGGCAATGCGGAACAAGAAGCCACACTCGAAATTGCTTTAGTAGGTCCGGCCATTGAATTTCAAGAACAAACTTTTATCGCCATATGCGGCGCTGACCTTTCGCCAGAAATCGACGGCAGCCCGGTCAAACTATGGCGCACTCTTTCAGTAAATAAAGGAAGCGTCCTGAAATTCGGCGCTCCCCGCTCTGGCTGCCGCACTTACTTGGCCATCGCTGGGGGAATTTCCCTAACCTCCGTCATGAACAGCAAATCGACTTATTTGCGGGCAGGAATCGGTGGATTTAAAGGGCGTGCCTTAGCCGCTGGCGATGAGCTGCAAATTGAAAAGCTAAGAGACGAGGCAGCAGATGCGCTAGCCAAGGCTGCTCATCAAGAAGTGGAATGGCAAGTTCCTGCCTATCGCTACTCAACTGAGCCCGTTGTCCGTTTGATGCGCGGCCGCCAATTTCATTTATTCGACGACATGAGCCAGAAGCAGCTTTTTACCGAAGCTTTTTCCATCTCGACCGATTCGGACCGTATGGGCTACCGCTTGGAAGGTCCGCGCTTGTCATTGATTGAACCAAAGGAATTGATTTCGGAGGCTGTCGCTTTCGGATCCATCCAAGTACCGGCTGATGGCAATCCGATTATCCTACTTGCAGACCGGCAGACGACAGGCGGCTATCCCAAAATCGGACAGATTGCTTCCGTCGACTTGCCGCTCGCCACTCAATTAAAGCCTGGTGACCGGATTCGCTTCAAAGAAATCACGCTCGAAGAAGCACAAAATCTTTTTCTTGAACAAGAACAGCAGATCCGCCAATTAAAGCTTGGCATCCAATTGAAAAGGGAGGAATGAACATGAGCTATAAAGTGGATTTAAACTGTGATATGGGAGAAAGCTTTGGCGCTTATCAAATGGGGAATGATGCGGAGATTTTAAATTTCGTGACTTCTGCCAACATAGCCTGCGGCTTTCATGCCGGTGATCCGGCAACGATGCGGAAAACGGTGAAGATGGCGTTGGATAAGAACGTCGGCATCGGCGCCCACCCCGGATTGCAAGACCTTGTCGGTTTCGGCCGCCGGAATATGGCGATTTCGCCGCAAGAAGCATACGACTTGACGGTTTATCAAATCGGCGCCTTATCCGGATTTGTCCAAGCCGAAGGCGGACGCTTGCAGCATGTGAAAGCGCATGGCGCCTTGTACAATATGGCGGCTAAAAATGCGGTGCTTTCTGAAGCGATTGCAGAAGCCGTCTATAAGATTGACCCTGAGCTGATCTTATTCGGCTTATCCGGCAGCGAATTGGTGAAAGCCGGTGAAAAAGTCGGCTTGCGGACAGCGAGCGAAGTCTTTTCAGACCGCACTTACCAACTCGATGGCAGTTTGACGCCGCGTACAGAAGCGAATGCGCTGATTACCGATACAGACTCGGCACTAGAACAAGTGATTCGCATGGTTAAAGAGAACAAGGTAAAGACGCTGCAAAATCAAGACGTCGAATTGAAGGCAGAAACCATTTGCATTCACGGTGACGGCGTGGCGGCGTTGGAATTTGCTGAGAGCTTGTCGAAGTCGCTGAGCCATGCAGGAATCACGATTCAAAAAGTGGAGGAATTCATTTAAAGGAGGAGGGATTGGATGAAAACATCAAACCGCAGTATTCTGCTAGGTGCCGCTTTTCTCATGGCCACTTCTGCCATCGGTCCTGGATTTTTAACACAGACTACCGTTTTTACAGAGCAATTGCTGGCCTCATTCGGTTTTGTCATTTTAATTTCCATCATCATCGATATCGGGGCACAGACGAATATTTGGCGGATTATTGCGGTTTCCGGCAAACGCGCACAAGATATTGCCAATGATGTGCTGCCGGGGCTTGGCTATTTCCTCGCCTTATTAGTGGTAATGGGCGGCCTGGCATTTAATATCGGAAACGTCGGCGGTGCAGGGCTGGGGATGAATGTACTTTTCGGCATCGATCCGAAAACAGGCGCTATCTTGAGCGGCTTGCTCGCCGTAGGCATTTTCGTCGTAAAAGAAGCGGGCCAGGCGATGGACCGCTTTGCTCAAATCCTCGGTTTTGTGATGATTGCACTGACGCTTTACGTCATGTTCACCGCCCAGCCTCCTATTGGAGAAGCAGTGACCAAAACCTTTATTCCCGACAATATCGACATTTTTGCAATTGTGACACTTGTCGGCGGGACGGTCGGCGGCTATATCACTTTTGCCGGCGGGCACCGCTTGATCGATGCCGGATTGACCGGCAGAGCGGCTGTTCCGGAAGTGACCCGCAGTTCCATCTATGCCATCGGGATCGCTTCCATTATGCGCATCATTTTATTCTTAGCTGTACTTGGAGTCGTATCCCAAGGGCTTTCCCTGAATCCTGACAATCCCCCGGCTTCTGTATTCCAGTTGGCAGCCGGAAACGTCGGCTATAAGATTTTCGGAGTCGTGATGTGGGCAGCTGCTGTCACTTCAGTTGTCGGTGCCGCTTATACATCTGTTTCTTTTATCCGGACGTTCAGCCCGGTTTTGGAAAAATACAATCGGTTCCTGGTCATTTCCTTCATCGTTATTTCGACTTCCGTTTTCGTCTTCATTGGCCAGCCGGTTCTGATTCTCGTGCTTGTCGGTTCATTGAATGGCTTGATTTTGCCGATTGCACTCGGCGTAATGCTGATTGCTGCCCATAAAGCGAAAATTGTCGGAGACTATAAACATCCGCTTTGGATGACCATTTTTGGCATTATCATCGTTATTGCCATGGCGTGGATGGGAATCTATACCTTGTCGAACGGCATCCCTCAATTATTCGAATAAGCATAAAATGCGCCCAGGTGGAAATCCATCTGGGCGCCCTTTTTTACTTTCCCATCTTTTCATTGCCGTGCTTGAAATTTCCTGTCGCCTTTGCCAAAACCAACTGCACGTCTTTATCGGTTTCAGCTTGCTGAATCTTCCCGATCAATTTCTCCGCTTCTTTTCCTTTAGCAATTTTTATTTGCTTGCCTTCGTAAGAAATGAAAACGGTCTGATTTTTACTGATGCTATAAGTGAATGGATTTTCTTCTAAGCGGTTCCGCTTATCACTATTCATCGCACACCTCTTTCATCGAAAGCTTATTTCCCAGGAAATGAATTTCAGCGTCCTTAAAGTACTCGTGATATCCCTTCCACCACTTCTCTTAAGTAATCCGTGCTGTGCGGCACCAGGTTATCCATGCGGATAGTGGTTACAAACGGTTTCTTTTCGCCATCTTCTGCCACTTCAAATCCTTTTGCTTCAACTTCCGTTCTTTCTCCGAGGCATAGCTGTGCAAACGCGGTGAATTCAACAGTGGCCATGCCTGCCACTTCTTCTTTTTGTAACTCCAACACTGCGTGAGGGTTTTCTGATATACGATATAGAAAGTTGTGGCACCGTTCATTATCTAGGAAACCATCCAAGTGAATTTGGTCTTTAATGATGCCTAAAGGGATGAGCTCTTCAAATGCGACCGTCAGCCCTAACTCTTCTTCAACTTCTCGGATTCCATCTTCCACCGTTTCTTCTGCCATCAAATGGCCTGCTGCTGTAATATCAAAAAGATTGGGGAAATCCTTTTTCAATGGACTCCGAAGCTGAAGGTGAACAAAACCTTTTCCTTCTTTCCGGCTAACCATCCAGCAATGGAACGTTTCATGCCAATAGCCCCTTCGATGCACTTCTTCGCGGCTTGCTACGCCAATCGCGTTGCCGTCTTCATCGAACACACGCAGCTTTTCTGTTTCCATGTCTTTTGCCTCCCCAATCAAAAAGCCTGCCCCAAAATGCAGGCAGGCTTTTGAATTTTCAAGTGGCGCCAACCACTTCCGCTGTTTCCAGCGGTTCTGCTTCCGGCTTCTGCACACGCGGATCCTGCAGCCAGCAAGCGGCTGTGTGGTTGTCTTCTCCCACTACGGTATCACGCGGCGTAAAGCTGTGGCACACTTTCATTGTATGAGGGCAACGTGCTGCAAATGCACAGCCTTCTCCAAGCGTTGCCAGATTTGGCGGAGATCCGCCGATTGGCAATAATGGCTTTGAACGGTCTTCGTTCATTTTCGGCATGGATTGCATCAAGCCCAATGTATACGGATGCTGAGGATTATAGAAAATCTCGTCCAGCGTCCCTTGTTCGACGATTTTCCCGCCGTACATGACCGCTACCCGGTCTGCCATATTCGCCACGACTCCTAAATCATGTGTAATCAAGATAATCGCGGTTTCGGTTTTTTGCTGAAGATCTTTCATCAAATCCAGGATCTGCGCCTGAATCGTTACATCAAGCGCTGTCGTCGGTTCATCGGCAATCAGCACTTTCGGGTTGCAGGCGAGCGCCAAAGCGATCACGACCCGTTGACGCATTCCTCCTGAAAATTGGTGAGGAAAGCTGTCCAACCGCATTTCTGCTTTCGGGATACCCACCAGTTTCAGCATTTCCAATGCCCGCTCCCGCGCTTGCTGCTTCGTCATTTTTTGATGGCGCTGAAGGCCTTCCATAATTTGCTTTCCGACTTTCATCGTCGGGTTCAATGAGGTCATCGGATCTTGGAACACCATCGATATTTCCGATCCGCGGATATCGGTAATTTGTTTGCTTGAAAGCTCCAACAGGCTTTTGCCATCGTAGACAATATCACCTTTTGAAATTTCGGTCGTGCTTTTCGGCAATAGCTGCATAATGGACTTGGCCGTCACCGATTTCCCAGAACCGGACTCTCCGACAATCGCCAAAGTCTCGCCTTTATTCAACTCGAAATTGACGCCTCGCACTGCCGTGATTTTCCCGGTTTGGGTCTTGAATGAAACATGCAGATCTTCCACTTTTAAGATAGTATTCTTCATTTTCTGGACCCTCCCCTATTTTTTCATCTTCGGATCGAGCGCATCACGCAGCCCGTCTGCAAGCAAGTTGAAGCAAATCATGATGGCACTGATGACGAGTGCCGGATAAATCAGTTTATACGGGAAATACCGCATCGATTTATAGCCATCTTCAATCAATACACCGAGCGATGCCTGTGGTGCCTGCAGACCCAAACCGATAAAGCTCAGGAAGGCTTCAAAGAAAATCGCTGTCGGAATGGTGAACATGACGGTGACAATGACAGGACCCATAATATTCGGCATTAAATGTTTCCAGATCAACCGCTTGTTCGAAGCCCCTAATGTGCGGGAGGCCAAGATAAATTCCTGTCCTTTCAGCTGAAGGATCTGCCCCCGGACAACCCGGGCCATGCCGACCCAGCCGGTGACAATCATCG
This sequence comes from Planococcus sp. NCCP-2050, assembly GCF_023708025.1. Lineage (NCBI taxonomy): Bacteria > Bacillati > Bacillota > Bacilli > Caryophanales > Caryophanaceae > Planococcus > Planococcus sp. NCCP-2050. The sequence goes on from NZ_BRCX01000002.1 coordinate 341,284, forward strand.
CCAGGATAATTGATGTAATCCCAGGCTGAAGGACGAGAATGAAGAGGATGATAACGATCAAGTTCGGTATCCCCATGAGTATTTCAATGATCCGCTGCATGACATTATCAACCCGGCCTCCGTAGAACGAGGAGATGCCGCCGTAAATAACGCCGATGGCCAAATCGAGAAATGCGGCAACTAACGCGATGAATAGAGAGATTTGCGTTCCTTTCCACACACGCGTCCATAAATCACGGCCGAATTCATCTGTGCCGAACCAGTAATTTGTAGCGACTTCGCGCTCGGCATAGACATCGGTGCCTTGGGCGTTCAAACCGTCAAAGCCGAGCCATTCGAGGCCCGCGACTTTAGGCGGCATATTCGAATGCGCCAAATTCTGTCCCCGGTACGTAAATTCATTCATGCTTGGACCGATCAACGCCATAATAATCAATATAACAAGCAATACGAGAGAAATCATAGCGCCTTTATTTTTAGCCAAGCGCTGAAATGCTTCTTTCCAAAACGAAACAGAAGGCGTCGAAATCTCTTCGCTCTTCTTTTGATCTAAAGGCGCTTTGACGAATAAATCGTCTGGAATATTGTCTAGGCTGTAATCGTTCTGTGCATGCATAGTTGGAAGTTTTACGTCGAATTCTTTCATGTCGCTTCCCCCTTATAGTTGATGCGGGGATCTAAGAAGCCGTAAATGATATCGACGACAAACACGACGAAAATAAATAACGCACTATAGAAGATCGTGATTCCCATGATGACGCTGTAATCCAGTACCAGGATGGATAAGGTGAATTGTTCTCCGAGCCCTGGAACCGAGAAGATTTTCTCGATAACGAGTGTCCCTGTCATAATCGAAACCGCTAGCGGTCCAAGCATAGTGACCACCGGAATCAACGCATTGCGGATGACGTGCTTTACAATGACCTGATTTTCCCGCATTCCTTTTGCACGGGCCGTTATGACGTAATCCTGGCCGAGCACTTCGAGCATTTCACTGCGGATAAACCGGGCGACTGTCGCAGTGACTGTCACCGATAAGGCGATAGACGGCAGCAAAGTGCTGGAATAGCCTTCCCAGAGCGCAACCGGCAGCCATTCAAGCTTTACACCGATATAATATTGCAGCAATGCCGCAAAGACGAAAGAAGGGATCGACATGCCGATGACTGCAAGCGCCACTGAACCATAATCAAAAATCGAATTATGCTTCAAAGCCGAAATGATGCCGAGAATAAGCCCGAGAATGGCACCAATGATTAATGCCTGCAAACCGATAAAGGCGGACGGCCCGATTCGGGTGCTGATCATGCTTGTAACGGTTCTGCCTTCATGCTGGAAAGAATAGCCTAAATCGCCTTGCACCAAATTTCCAAGATAGTGAAAATACTGGATAGCTACTGGCTGATCCAATCCATATTTTGCATTTAATACGGCCAATTGCTCAGCGCCTAATTTCTCAGGGTTCGTAAACGGCGTCCCCGGCAGAAGCTGCATGAGGAAGAATGTGGCTGTCACGATGATAAAAAGCGTAATCAGCATATACCCAATCCGCTTAAGTAAATATCCCTTCATGGAAACACCTCTATTCTATGAGTTGAGTAACCTTCTGGATGAAAAAATACGAGGGGACCGGATTTCCGGCCACACCCTCGTATCTAAAGCTGCATAACTGTAGATTATTCTTCGATTGATGCCCACTTATACGTATGTGAAGCACCAGTAGGGTGTACAATTAAACCTTTGATTTTTTCTCTCATCAAGATTGATGTTCCATCTTGGTAAAGAGGCACGATTGCTGCATCTTCTTCCAATAGGATTTTCTCGATGTTCAACAGCATTTCAAAGCGTTTAGATAGGTCTGTTTCCACGCGCGCCTGATTTACCAATTCGTCCAATTTCGGGTTATGGTAATCCATACGGTTAGCGGATCCGCCTTCTACCCACATATCAAGGTAAGTCATCGGGTCACTGTAGTCAGGGCCCCATGAAGACAAGGACAAATCATATTCAATCGCTTTTTCAATTTCAAGGCGTTGAGCGAAAGGAACCGCTTTGATTTCTAATTTGAAGCCTGGAAGATTATCTTCTAATTGTGCTTGAAGATATTCTGCCACTTTTTTATGGTCGTCAGAATCAGAGATGTTGATCGAAACAGTCAAGTCCGAAACGCCTGCTTCTTTCAATCCAGTTTCCCATAGTTTTTGAGCATCTTCGATTGATCCTGTGTTGAAGTCACCGTTCAAATCACGGTAATCTTCTCCTTCTGGAGATTGGAAGAAGCCTTTAGGAACTACCCCGTTTAATGCAGTCGAACCGTCTTTCAAAATAACATCAGTCAAGCTTTCTTTATCGATTGCCATATTGATTGCCTGGCGGATGTTTTTATTGCCAAGAACCGGATGTGTATGGTTGAAGCGAAGGAAAATCATGCTTGGTTCAAGGATTGTGTCAAAGTTTGGATCTTCTTTATACTGATCCACTGATTCTGAGCTAAGTTCGATGCGGTCAACTTTGTTTGTTTCGTATAAGTTAACGCCTGTCGTTGGATCTTTTACTACGAAAGCATTAATCTTATCCAATTTAACTGCTTCTGCATCCCAGTAGTCTTCGTTCTTTTCATAGTTCCAACCTTGTTCGTGCGTCCAATCCGTTAACGTAAATGGACCGTTGAACAGGATGTTTTCGGCTTCCAATGCGTACTGGTCGCCTTGTTCTTCAACGAATTTCTGGTTTTGCGGCAAGAATGTCGGGAAAGTAAGCAATGATTCCAATAATGGGTTGGCGCTTTCAAGCGTTACTTCCAAAGTTTGCTCATCGATTGCTTTAACCCCTAATTCGTCTGCATCCGCTTCGCCGTTCATGATCGCTTCTGCATTTTTGATGCTTGCCGTAACGAACATAAAATTGTACGGGCTTGCATCTTTCATCACGCGTTTCCATGCATATTCAAAGTCTTGCGCCGTTACAGGCTCCCCATTGCTCCATTTAGACTCACGCAATGTGAACGTGTGGACGGTTTGGTCTTCATTTTCTGTATGTTCCGTTACTAAAGCTTCAATTGGCTGGTGGTTTTCATCTTGGCGGTAAAGCCCTTCATTGACGTTGTTCAATACGGTAAATGCAACGCCGTCATGTGCTTTTGTAGAATCCAGAGTAGGAATGTCCGCTGTTGCCGAGATATTCAAGACCTGGCTTGCTTCACCTTCTCCTCCATCTGCGTTGGAGCCTTCTGAATTGCCGCTGTCAGAAGAACTAAAATTACAGCCAGACAGAATCAACACAAAAGCCATCAACAATAATAATGCTTGTGCTCTAATCTTTCTCTCCATTTCCCTACCCCCTAATTTTTCTAATAATTCTTTTTAATCATAATTGTTATTCTACTATTACGCAATAAGATATTTTAATTTTCAAAAATAAAGGAACCGTGTTAATCTTTAATTATCCACTGAAAGGACCATGCCCCATGACCAATAAACTCATCATTCTGTTGGGATCTCTTCTCGCATCTTTCGCTGTATCCTTTTTATTATATGGACCATGGAATTTGGCCAAATGGCTGGACGCTGTTTTTTTAATCGGCTTGCTTTTGATTATGGCTGCTTCCGTAATGGTCTTGATCGAAGCGGAATTTTTCAATGCGTTCATCAAAAGTTTTAAAAACTTTTTCTCACGGGTTAACCATAAGGAAAAATACATACGCGAAAGCGAAAGGCGCACAAGCGACGCTATGCCTTACCAAAAAAACTTCCCGATCCGGAAAGATTTGCTCTTTATCGGCATTGCGCTAAGCCTTTGCAGCTTAATCCTGTCTTCTGCGCTTTATTATTTTCTCTCCTAACCATAAAAACATACTAAGATTAGTAGGACGAACCAAGGCATTGGTTTGTCCTACTATTTTTTCTTATAGTAGAGGTGAAGCGGAGGTCGAGGCGGTTTTGGGATCTAGAATCCGGCATAAAAACGGACCTCCTTCACCCCCTTATCTGAATCAGGTTTGAGTATGTGGGATCCATTGAGATCGTGTAGAAGAAATGGGAATCGGTAAGGTCCGGTGAAGCTTCCAAACCAAACGAAGGAGTGTGGGAGATGAAACATGTCATCGCTTTTGATGTCAGTATGGGGAAAAGCTACGTCGTGGTCTACAACGCGTTGAAAACCTGTATCGCCGAAAAAGAAATCAGACACACGCGCACAGATTTCATAGAACTGAAGAGGCTGATTGACGACCTAACCGCAGGTTATGATGAAGTGCCTCACCTAGTGTTTGAAGCCACCGGAGTCTATTCCCGGCCACTCGAACGGTTCATGCAGGAAAACGGTTATCCGTATTGCCTGTTAAACCCGCTGGAAGCCAAATTGCAGAGCGACCGGCTGCGGAATCACAAGACCGACCGGGCGGACGCCCACCAGCTCGCAAGCAGCCACTTCCAGAATGAACGCCGCTTGGAGACACCCTCTTCAGATATCTACCGGCAACTCAAGAAGATGGCCCGACATTACACGGATCTGGACGAGGAGCTGGCTGTGGTACGAGGACGTCTCCACGCGGAACTGCAGCTCACGTTCCCGGAACTGACGGGCTTGTTTACGACAAAATCGGATCTCTTTCTGCGGTTGGTGCAGTTGTTTCCGCATCCCGATCTCGTGCTGGGTAACTCCAAAACAGTGCTCAAAAACCGGATTCTCGCCAACACCGAGAAGCGGATGTCCGCGAAAAAAGCAGAAGAAAAAGCCATCGAACTGTTGGAGGCGGCAGGCAATGCCTATCCTGCAGTAAAGGTCGATGACCTTGCTTGTGAGCTGGTTCGGCTTTACGCCAAACGCTTCCAGGAGCTGGTCTTCCTGAAAGAGATATGTATCGAGAAAATGGCGGCACTGGCCTTTCCACTAGACGAGTATGCCATTCTATTAAGTATTCCGGGCATCGGAGACAATACCGCCGTTCGCTTGCTTGCCGAGATCGGCGATATCCGGCGATTTGAGAATCATAAGCAGTTGAATGCCTTTGCCGGCATCGATATCTGCCGTTACCGATCCGGTAAGTTTCTTGCGAGGGACCGCATCAATAAACGGGGAAACAAACACCTCCGCAAGCTGCTTTACATCATCATCATGAACATGCTTAAGCAACAGCGCCTGTCGCAGAACCACCTGGTCGATTATTATCAGAAATTAAAAAAGCAACCTTACAACAAATGTCATAAGGTTGCCGTGGTGGCGTGTATGAACAAGCTGCTCAAAACGATCCACCACTTGATCACACACCAATTACGCTACGACTACAGGCTGAGCCCCTGCACCGTGGCACCTACAGTTTAGCACATTCCGCCCCTGCGAAAAAATGAAAAAGCCGGAGGTTTTTTTGGCATGCCCAATTTTTAGTCAGAACCAATAAACGCCTCCAAGGAGAGAAAAATATCCAAAGAGTTTAGTTCAAGTTGAGGGAAATCTATTGACTAATCGTAAGAAAACCTTCAGCCGTTTATGGGCTGAAGGTTTTCATTTTCCTGCTTATAAAAAGTTACACGGTTGCGTCCGCTTTTTTTGGATTGGTAAAGAGCGTTATCGGCTTCTTTGATAAGTTGATCAAGAGACGCTGAGCCGTCTGAATAGCTTGTGCCTATCGAAACAGAAACGATGCCTCCCGGCTGACGCTCTTCACCGTCAAACCGGTACTCTTCGATAGCTTTACGCATTTTGTCGGCTTTTGCAAAAATTTGTTCCAGATCGGTTTCTTCTGTAAAACAAAGGATGAATTCCTCGCCGCCATACCTGGCGACTACATCGTGGTCTTCAGTGCTGTCGATGAGCAATTGGCCGATCGTCCTCAGCACTTGATCCCCTTTTTGATGTCCATGCGTGTCGTTGTAAACTTTAAAATAGTCCACATCCACCATGGCGATCGAAATCGGCAGTTTTTGATCGACCAATCCGCCAACCTTGTTTTTAAAGAAACGGATATTCGGCAAATGCGTCATTGGATCTTGGTTTGAATAAAATTCAAGCTCTTTCCGCAAGATCAAGTTCCGGTTTTCCCCGTTTAAAATCATAGCCATCGCTAATATGGCAATACTGGCAAAAAAGAACATCGCTCCGACAATAAACAGCGTTGCTGGCGTCGTAAGCAGCATCCAAATCGTTTTGATTAATTCAAATATCACAAACCCGAATAACATCCGCTTAATATTTACAATCGTATACAAATGACTAAAGGAAATTTTTTCGCGGAACAAGCTTCCGACAATAATAGGCAAAATCAACGATTGCAAAATTCCTTCGACCACAGTCGGTCCGCCAAGCGATGCCCGGAAAATTCCAGGAACAATGGCCGATAGCATACCGAACGGCCATCCAGCGATATAAGAAATAAAGAATATCGGCACTTCCCGAAGATCAAGGCGCATCCCTTCATGGATAAAAGGATTGTGCATCACTGAAAACGCTAAAAAACTGAAAAATGCCGAAGAGATCCAAAAGAATTGAGTGGAACTCTTCCATTCGACCAATAGAGCTTCCTTTAATTTCAAGGCTAAATACATCAAAGCGATGATTAATGCCATATTTTCCAGGAAAAAAAACAATAAAGCATTCATTGCGCCAACTCCCAATTCACTTCACTAACCGATTGAACTATTACCTAAGTGTATCAAAAAATAGTCCAAAGTCCATTTTAATATACGATTATTGGGACTTTTAAACTTTGTCTGCATATAAATGGAAGGAGGTGTCGGCAGGCATTATTTTTCTAATATAAAGCTCCGTTTCTTTGGAAATATCAGGGACAAAAAATTCAGTCGCCCAATGTTCTGCAGTGAAAGCAGTTGTACCATTTGAAGACAGGAAAATCGAAAACCACTTAAATCTTCCCTTGCTGTCCAAATATTCTTCTGTTAACAGCTGGTTTAGTGCAGGGCTCATTTCTCCTGAAAATACGGTATAAAGTCCTTCCTCTTGCTTTTGCAAGTGGCTCTCTAACCCTTCCATTGCCTCAAACTCTTCATTCCAGCAATGAATCTCAATCTGATTGGCCGTTTTCAAGAAACGATCCGTCAGCAATAGCCAATATCCGTAATCTTCATTTTCCGGCACCCGCATGTTAAATTCATCGTCCATAAAAGCAGTTAATTCAAAATGAAAGTTTTCTTTCATTTCATCGCTTCCCTTCTAAATAGCCACGCACGAAAGCGGCTCAATACATTGTCTTCACCATTTTAAAATTGATCAATGCCACTCCTTTTCGCACGACTGTTTGCTGCCGCATCATTCCGTAGCCATGCTTTTCAAAGAAAGGCTGCGCAGTCAAGCTGGCACCTACAGTGATTTCAGCGAGAGCCAATTTCTCGGCTTCTTTTTCGACCGCATTTAATAGAGCGGCAGCAATCCCTTGCCGCTGATGGTCTTTATGGACATAAAGCCGGTTCAAATAGCCATCTTTTTGCAAGTCGCTAAAACCTACAATCTTTCCTGCTTGTTCCGCGACAAACGAGACATTCCGGCCAAGCGAATCCCGCCATTTTTCGATACGTTCTTCTTTTTCATCTATTGGTGCCCATGCATTTAGCTGCTCCTCTTTGTACTGAGCGGCATTGACGGTGTGGACCGTTTCGTAGAATAGGTCGACGAGCGCCTCCAGGTCTTCCGGGCGGTAAGGACGAACTAATAAATTTATCTTATCAATAAGGTCCGGAATTTCCGACAAGCTTTCGATAGACAACCCGGATGGCCCTGGTTCCCAAAAGGGACCCCTTTTCCATATTCCCAGAATTCCGGCGGTTTTCGCTGCTTGGATATCGTTTTTCGGATGATCGCCGATGTAAACCGCTTCTTCAGCAAGGACGCCTAGTTTTTCCAAAGCTTTTTGAAAGATAGCAGAATCCGGTTTTTTCAATCCTTCCCATTCCGAAATTAACAGCACATCAAAATAGGAGGCTATGTTAAGCGCTTGAATATTATCTAGTTGAAATTGTCCTCTACCATTGGTAATTATACCCAGGCGAAAGGCGCTTCTTTTTAATGCTTCAAGCATTGCTATGAGATGCGGGAAGGGTTGACAATGAATTGCAAAATTCTTCAGGTAATCCTTCAGTAATTCTTCCGGCGATATTCCTTGAATCGCGTATTCTTTCGCTAATTGAGCATATACTTGGTCTTTCCAAATGTATCCCTTAGCGTCCAGTTCAATAAAACGGTCACAAAATTGCTTTCGGGGAATATGTTTTAAGACTTCGTTCAACCGGTCATATTGTGACTCAATGAATGCGCTTAATGAGGTATCCCTATCCAGCAAGGTTCCATCTAAATCAAAAATAACTGCTTTAATCACTCGATTTCCACCTTTAGCGTGATTTGTTTTACAGCGACAAGCTCTGTCCCTTCAAAACTCAAACAGTAGATATCCGGCATTTGAAGTTTTCGCCAGAAATCCACATGATAGCTAGCATCGAAATAATTCATGATCAGCACCATCAGATTGCCGTGCATGCCAATTGCCACGCGCTTTCCTTCGTAACGCTCTAAAACTTCCGTTAATTGCGCCACCCCTCGCTTTTGGGCATCACGGTTAGATTCGCCTCCTGGAAAAGCGAATTGCTCATCTTCCCAAACGCGCGCAATCGCCGATTCAAAGTCGAGTAATGGTTCATTGCTCAATAAACGCTCTTTAAAATCCTCATAGCATTCAATTTCTTGATCTAACTCTTCCGCCAAGCCCTCGACGGTTTGGATTGCACGTTTATACGGACTGGACAGCACATGGTCGATTTCTTCTTCATTTAATGCTTCCGCCACTTTCTGTGCGTCCTGAAATCCTTTTTCCGATAAGGGCCGATTCCGTTCATCCCTTGAATAAACAGAATGTGCATGCCTCACTAAATATAAATGCGTCTGCAATTTATCCACTCTTTCCGCTATTCATTTCTTTATAAATTTCGAGTGCTTCTTTTAAAAAACTCCGATCAAATCCACTCTTTTGATGCAGCCGCTCCACCCACTCATCCAGTGTTGAGAGCGGCGTATCTTCAATGAGCCCTTGGGAAGTGCTTAGACGACTTTGCCAGTCCTCAAATTCCCAGTGGGCAATCTCATTTTTATAGGGCATACGTGTTTCAAAAAGCACTTTCGGATAGATATGGTTCTGCGAAAACTCCGCCGCTTCCCAGAAAGCGTCTTCGCTTACCGGTTCCAATGCATATTTCTGATTGGATATTTTTCCGTTCGGGCGGTAGTAGAGAATCTCCACTTCGGATTTCCCGGGCAATACTTCCACTTCAGCAGCCGGAAAAAAGCCGGCTAGCTTACCGCTTTGAAACGATTTACTGCTCTCCTCGATCAGTATCGGTTCCAGCCATTGGTCGCCCAAATCGCATAAATACCGATAGCCTTCCTTATCCTCAGCAGCAATGGCCGCATGTGCTTCAATTGTACCCAAATGGCTGCCAATCGGATATGCCCTTATGCCAGCTTTTTTAAATTCTTCCAATAACCAAAGCGCCAAATCAAAACAATTCCCCGTAATCCCGTATCTTTCGCGATGGGCTTTCATTAATTCAATAGAACGCTGCTTTTTGGCCCCAGCTTTCTCGTAATACCAAGCTTTCGTCAATGTTTCCATTGGAAATCCATCAAATTCCCTCCAGACTTTCACGATTTCTTCAGGTGCATTCATTTTCTCCACCTCTTTCGAAACTATCGATACATATGTATTTCGGTTCAAAACGCGGTGATTCCTTTAAAAAACTGTAAACAAAAGGGCTGTGCAATAAGTCTTTATTTGACTTATTGCACAGCCCTTATCACATTTGTCATTCCATTTCATCGCTTGCGGGTTTCTCAACCAATTGCTGCAGGTTTTGGAACATCTGGTCCCAACCTTCTTCGGATTGGCCGCTGAATTCCATGCCGGCTCGCTTAATGTCTTCATCTGTCCAGCCTTCTTCATGCGGCACAACTATTTCTTGGATAAAGACCATTTCCACGCTGTTTTCTACTGAAGAAATCCAAACGGTGATGCGGTCTTCCAAGCTATTGAATTCCGGCATTTCAAAAGTGAACACCAGCTTATGCGGCGGGTTTACTTCGATGTAATTGCCGATTGCCCGGTAATCGGTGCCGCCTCGCCGGTCGATGATTTCCCAACTGCCGCCTTGCACAGGTTGGTTAACGGCCTTTTGATTGGTTGCTTCAGAAGTGAGTAGCCATTTTTTCATGAGTTCCGGTTTGGTCCAAGCAGCAAACACTTTTTCTTCCGTGGTTTGAAATCTTCGCGCCATGGTTAAAGTTACGGTTGACGTTGCCATCAGATCCACCCTTTCAGCGTTCGGTAATGGAGTGCCAAGCAATTGCAGCACCAGCTTTAATGCCATATTAGCTCAAGCTTTTGTTTCAGGCAACATAATCTTCGCTTGGAATATCCTCCGCATCGCGGTCGCCGTAGTAGCGGCCTTTTGTCAGGACAGCCAGGACCACCGTCATGATGGCAGCGAGAATTGCCGAGAAGAACGCGGCCGTGCTTTGCAGGAACGTGCCCATATAGCCAAGCGCTGCAATCGTGCCGAGGATGCTCGGTATCAGAAGCGAAATGACGCCGACCGGATTCCATTTATACAATTTTTCCTGGCGCGCTTCATAGTAGCGCGGCCCGATTTTCAAGAGGCGTTTGACGATTAAAGCATCGGCCACTAAAACGGCAGCCCATGTCATTAAGGCAACTCCTTGGAAAGTCATTGCCGTTCCAAGATGATCGACGATTCCGCCAAGCATCAGGATAATGGCGATGACCCCTGCCACGACGATCCAGAAACGTCTTCCTGGCGTAAAGCGGAACATGTTTTCAAAGAAACTCGATAACGACAGCGAACTGCTGTAGATATTCGTGATGTTGATGCGCACTTGCGTCAGCATCGTAAATAGCACGCCGCCAAGTCCGAGAAGCAAGACAATGTAAACGCCCGGGTTTGATTCGCCTAAGGTAACGCCGAACCAGATCCCTAAACCGCCCATTACACCGAAACAGAAAATCTGCGGAATAAAACCGATGGCGATTGAACCGATTTTGATGTCTTTCGGTTTTAAAAAGCGCGCGTAATCAGATGCGATCAATGCAGTAAGCCCCATGATGCCGTGCTGCATGCCGATGCAAAGCAAAAGGGCCGTTCCGCCGACTTGCACACCTTCTGGCATATACGTCCAGAAATTGCCTTCATATACGGAAGTTGTATTGAAAGCCATGTAAATGGCAGCGATTAGGAATGCGCCGAAAATCGGCAGCGACCATTTTTGGAGTTTGTCCAATTGTTTAATGCCAAACCAGTTGAGCGGAATGACGATTGCGCCAAAAAATACGATTAAAAGCCACATGGGGATGGCGGGGAAGTAGGCATGGACTGCTGAAACAAGGATCATTCCTTCAAAAGCGCAGTACATGATAAAGTTCGAAGCATAGATTAATGAGGTGAGGGAAGCTCCGATGTAACCGAATCCTCCGCGGGAAAGTAAGTTAACGTTCATACCTGATTTTGCGGATAGATACACAATGATTGAACCTAAAATACCCGCTACAACGATTGCATATCCTGCTGAGATGAGGGCATTGACGGCTCCAAACTGCAGGGCCATGACAGATCCCATCTGAAAATAAAAAATAGCGGTAGCGATGCCGAATGTGATATTCGTTATGCTCAGCCAACCCATTTTCCTTTCTTCGCGCGGCACGCGGTCAAAGGAATAGTCATCTGTCGCTTCTTTTTTCGGAACCATTCTCTTTTGTTCTTCTTTCTTTTTCGTCCATTCTTGATCTGCAGTAATCTCAGATCTCATGCGATCGACTTCCTTTCCATACTTAGAATATTCTTTTGTCTAGGAACAGCAGAGTTTCCGGGCAGAAATGCCGCCACTCAAACAAAAAAAACAGGTGGATTTTCCCGGCAGCATCTTGTGCTCGAACGGGTTAAACCACTTGTTTTTTGATTATAACATATTTTTGCGCATTTTAGTGACGAAGCAGAAAATGCTTTTGCCTTAACTGGCTAAGAGTCGCTTTTCTTTTGAAAAAATTTCAAACTCTTTATTTCTTTTTTAATATATTAACATACCAAAAGATGCCTTATTCTTCGATTAAGTCGCCTTTGCGCTGACGAATCTGGTAATAGTTTAATTGCTTGAATAATTCGGATGACGTGCCTTGGTCGACCGTAAATGCCACTCCGTGTTCATTCATGACCATTTTCTTGGTTTTGCGGACAATCGATCCATCTAAAAGGAAAGGGCGCCCTAAAATACGGAAGCTGCATTCAACCTTTTCATCCATCGGAAATTCCTCAGGAGAGTAAAACACAAGGCCGCCAGCACTGACATTTTCGATTTCAATCGGCAATGCCTCTTCCCAGCCTTCGCGTCTAATTTCCCCATCAATCAACCCATCAAAATCCACACGAAAAAATTCACGTCGATTCTTGCTCATTTTTGCTCCCCCATTACTTGTAGAAATCTTTGCTTACATATAGAGATTCACTAACAGGCCCTTCATTTCTCCGACCAGGCGAAGCACTTCGATGCCTTCTTTTTCATTGTCCAGCACTTCATCATTGATCGCGAGCAGCTTTTCATCGATCACTTCCACCAGTTGATGGGATTTCATGCCGCCATTCGGATGGAAACTTTGTTTCTCTGATAGTTCCAAGCCGTAGCTCAATGATTCACTGACAAATTGCTTCACTGAATTCTTATAATCGATCAGATTTTCAATGGTGCGCTGTTTCGCTAAACGCTGGCCTTGAAAATCGATGCGATCCATTAACTGGTTGAGTGAATCCAATTGCAGTTTTGACTGAGAATTCCGCATAATAGTGGCGAAGGCATCTGTAGACTTCCCTTCGACAGCCCCTTTACGCATCAATTCACTTGGAAATTTTGCTTGACCTTCGATCCGCAAAAGAACCCCTCATTTCATTTTTGATAGCTTTTCTTTTTCTTTAGCATATTGACGATCAATTCCACTTCGCCATGCTCCATCTTCAGCACTTTTGCTATTTGCTTTGGCGCAAACCCTTGCTTATGCAATTTCGAAATTTTCTCTTGATCCGATTCAACCTCGTCAAAAAGATGGCTTTCCTCTTGTTGTTCAGGCATTTCCAGTTGCACTGGAGCCTCTATTTTCCCCACAACTAGCTGCTTTTCCAGTAGACGGATTCTTTTTTCGAACTTGTCTTCTCTTACTTTAATATAATCAGCAAGTTTTTGATAGAGTTCTTCGTTCTCTTTTTCTATTTTTTCTACAAATTCTTCCATCCCTTGGTGAATAAGGGCTGTATCTTCACTCAATTCCTCGCGTTTTTGCTTATTTTGCACCAATACTACAATCGCACGGATGTTCAGCAATAATACAAGGACTATCAATTCAATTAATAACCATTCCATCGGGATCACCTTGACCTTCTAAGCTATTTCTAATAATGATCGTGTACAGCAAGCGTTGCTGCACGCAAACGCAAAATCGCTTTTGAATGCAATTGTGACACGCGGGAAACGCTGACGCTCAATACTTCGGCAATTTCCGTCAGTTTCAGCTCTTCAAAATAACAAAGCGAAACGACTAATTTTTCTTTTTCCGGAAGCCGATCAATGGCCTGTGCCAACGATTCTTTAATCGCTTGATCCGTTAAATGCTTTTCAGGGGAAGCGGCCCCGCTGTCTTCAAGCGTATTGTATTTGCCGGATGGATCGTTTTCATTGTAATCAGGCTCATCGATTGAAACCATTGATGACAAGGCAGCTTCTGCTACGGTTTTGTTGAGCTCGGCTTTTGTAATGCCGAGATAAGCACTGACGTCTTCATCTGTAACGGACGCATTATTTTGCTGTTCGAGTTCGATATACGCTTTCTCGATCTTTTTGACTTTGTCGCGAATCGACCGGGGGAGCCAGTCGCGCGTCCGGAGTCCATCAATTACGGCTCCTTTGATCCGCCAAGTTGCATAAGTCTCAAACTTCAAATCGCGCTCGATATTGAATTTATCAAATGCATCCAGCAGTCCTTCGTATGCAAGGCTGCGTATATCGTCTTTATCTACGGTTTTCGGCAAACTGAACGCAAAGCGCTGTATGATGTAATCGACCAGCGGAAGATAGCGTTCGACTAAGTAGTTCCCGGCTTCCGGATCCTTATGCTGCTGCCAATCTTTCCAGTAACTGCGTTCGTCTTTTGATAATCTTGTATTCAATATGAGTGTCACCACCATCTATGTGATCATGTTTTGTTTTTGTTAGTTTTTGTAGTCGATATTCCGCAAAACAGCTCGCTTGCCGGGGGCTCGCGCTGAGCTAACGAAAACCTGTGCTCCTGCGCAAACTCGTCGCAAAGCCTTGCCCTCGCAAAACCTCGGTCAAGTCTTGGCTGAACGCCCGAGTGGATCTCAGCACTTCGCTTGGTCCCCAAGGCGTCTTCGCTGTTTTGCTCCATATCTATAGAAAGTTCTCCAGCGCCGGCGCGGTTCCGGACTGGGCGGAGCAATAAGACGAGTGGTCTTCTCGGCTTATTGTGGGAGCCAAGGAGCGCTTTAGCGCCTCCTTTGCGACGAGCTTTGCGCAGGAGCATAATCTTTTGTGCACTTGTCCATAGCGCCGAAGCGGTGTATTAATGCTACATCTTTAATTCAACTTATCTAAAAAAGATTTTATTTAAAAAGCATTTTAAGTAAAAAGCCTTTGAGTCCGAGTTTATAAGGAACGGGAAGTTCTAGATAATCGCAGGTTAATGCTTGCATCGCCTTCGATGCTTGGCCGTTCGGATAGGCGAGGGTGAAAGGAACCTGTTTTTTCACTGCGCTCGGCACTTGCGCATCGCTTGGAATATAGCCCAAGGTACCGATTTGCTTGTTTAAGAATTGCTCTGTAACTTTTTTGAAGTTTTCGGCTGTTTGTGTGCCTTCTTTATCGCTGGTGCATTGGTTGATGACTAATTTGATATGGACGTTCTCGTCTTTTGCATGGACCATTTTCACAACGGAATATGCATCTGTGATAGAAGTCGGTTCTGGGGTTGTCACCAAAATAACGTCATCAGCAGCTAAGATGAAACGCAGATTCTCGTAAGAAAGCCCTGCACCTGTATCAAGAATGATGTAATCGACATGGCCTTGAATTTGGCTCAGTTCATCAAAAAATTTCGTCATTTTGGTTTCATCCAACCGGAACATTTCGTCGAATCCGGTTCCGCCTGAGATGAATTGGAGGCCATTCGGCCCTTCTTCGATGATGTCCCAGATGGACAGATCCTTTTCAATCATCGTCGCAATGGATTCTTGCGGCGACCGGCCGAGCAGGACATCGATATTCGCGAATCCAAGATCGACATCGAAAATCAGCACTTTCTTATTTTGCTGGACGAGGCTAAGCGCGAAATTTAAAGCGAAATTGGATTTCCCCACTCCGCCTTTGCCGCTTGTGACGGCAATGACCCGCGTTGGACGCTTGTCTTTTTTGGCTTTTTTTTGCGTAACTTTTTCTCTTAGTAATTTTGCTTGATCAATCATTTTCATCTTCCCCTAATACGAAGTCTGCGATTAATTCAGGAGTAACTGTGAAGATATCGTCTGGAACACTTTGTCCGTTGGCAATGTAACGTATCGGGATGGAATAATGATGGATCAAGTTCAAGATCGCACCGGATGAACTCGTTTCATCCATTTTGGTCAATAACAGCTCATCCATGACAATCGTCTGGAAGTTATCGACGATTTTTTTCATGTCTTCGTATTTAGAAGTCAGGCTCAACACCAAATTGATCTGAACTTTGTTTTTGTCGCTTAGCAAAGCTTCCAGCTCTTCGATGTATTGTTTTTGCTGATAGTTTCTTCCCGCCGTATCCATTAGCACAATGTCGCAGTCGCTCAGCACTTCCATCGCATGGGTCAACTCAGAAGCAGATTCAACGACTTCGATCGGGATATTCAAAATACCAGCGTAAGTTTTCAGTTGCTCAACTGCGGCAATGCGGTAAGTATCCGACGTAATCAACCCGACTTTCTTGTCTTCCCGCAGCATGAAATCAGCCGCGATTTTCGCAATCGTCGTCGTTTTCCCAACCCCTGTCGGTCCAATAAAACAAATGATTTCCGGATTTTTATCAACCGGTGCCGGTTGATGGAAGCCGATCATTTCGATGATTTCCGTCCGGGCGAATTCGCGTATTTCTGATTCAGACATTTTTGGATTTTGTTCCAGTGCCGTTATCAACTTCGCATAGAGCTCAGACTGGATTTCTTTTGAAACGCCCTGCTCCATCAATCGCTTATTCAAACCTTTCAAAGCTACCGGCAACCGGTCTTCTTCCATTACCTGCAGCATGAATTGTTTGATTCCTTTGATTTCGCTCATCAATTCTTCCGTCATCGAGTCATTCTTTTGTATGGCTTCTCGCTGCTGGAAAGGAATGACCGTCGCTTGCTGGGTTTTTGCTGTTTTCACCGGCTGTTTTTGCTTCGGCTTCGTTTCCGCTTTCACTTTTGCTTTTTCCGGCGCCTTTGTTTCCACTGCTGCAATAACTTCCAGCTTTTCCGTTTTGAAAAAGCCAAGAAACCCCCCTGTTTTCACTTTTTTCGTATTCAAGATCAAGGCATCTGTGCCAAGGTCCTTTTTTATCATCGGAATCGCTTCCGTTACGTTATTGACGATGTATGTTTTCAATCTCATAGCCCACTAACCGCCCCACTTGAAATATTCACTGCTCCAACACTTTGGATTTCAATGTCCGGCTCCAGTTCGTTATAAGAGAGAACAGGAAGGTCCGGCGCAAACCGCTCGATAAATTGACGCATATACATGCGGGTTGCAGGCGATGTCAGCAGAATCGGCTGGACGCCGGTTTGCTGCAGCTGGCCTGCTTGTTCAGAAATGTTCTGGAAAATCACTTGCGACGTTTCCGGATCGATCGATAGATAATTCCCTTGGTCTGAACGGTGCACCGATTCTGCAAATTTCTTCTCCAAGCTCGCGCCTGCTGTAATGACTTGCAGCGGCTGTCCTGGCGTTGCGTATTGCAATGTAATCTGGCGTGATAAGGCTTGGCGCACATATTCCGTTAAGACATCCGGATCTTTTGAGTAAGTTGCATAGTCTGCTAAGGTTTCTAAAATCATCAGCATATTGCGGATGGATACTTTCTCTTTCAAGAGCTTCATGAGCACTTTTTGCACTTCACCAAGCGCCATCAAATTCGGGATCAATTCTTCGACAACGGCCGGCGAATTTTCGCGGACGTTCTCGATCAAGGCTTTCACTTCCTGGCGCCCGACCAATTCATGTGCATGGCGCTTGATGACTTCTGTCAGATGGGTCGATACAACAGAAGGCGGGTCGACGATTGCATAGCCTGACATTTCCGCTTCTTCTTTCATTTCTTCATTGACCCAAAGCGCTGGCATGCCGAATGCCGGTTCCACTGTTTCGATGCCGATGATGCTGTCATCGTCCACTCCAGGGCTCATTGCCAAGTAATGGTCCAGCATGATTTGTCCGGAAGCGACACGGTTGCCTTTGATTTTAATGACATATTCGTTCGGCTGAAGCTGGATATTATCGCGGATACGGATGACCGGCACCACGATGCCAAGCTCCATCGCACATTGGCGCCGGATCATGATAACCCGGTCAAGCAAATCGCCGCCCTGGTTTTTATCAGCAATCGGAATCAAGCCGTAGCCGAATTCAAATTCGATAGCGTCAACATGCAATAAATCGATGACGCTTTCCGGCTTCTTCAATTCTTCCGCTTCCTGGCCGCCAATGTTCGCTTCTTTCTCGACTTTTTCTTCTTTTTTCAGATTGCTCTGCATCCGGAACGCACCAAAGGCAACGACCGCTGCGACCGGCAAGATCAGCATCGGGCTGATCGGTGTGAAGATAGCAAGCAAAGTCAAAGTTCCAGCTACAATATAAAGCAATTTCGGATACGCGAATAATTGCTTAGTGATATCGGATCCCAAGTTCCCTTCAGAAACCGCACGGGTTACGACGATGCCGGCAGCTGTTGAAATCAACAATGCCGGAATTTGGCTGACAAGCCCGTCTCCGATGGAAAGGAGCGTAAAGAGGTTTGCTGCCTCGCCAAATGGCAGGCCGTGAACCACAACCCCGATCGCCAAACCGCCTACGATATTAATAACGGTAATGATAATACCGGCAATGGCGTCCCCTTTAACGAATTTACTGGCACCATCCATGGCACCATAGAAATCCGCTTCCTGGCTGACTTTCTCCCGGCGCTTTTTCGCTTCCTGGTCGGAAATCATTCCAGCTCCAAGATCGGCATCAATACTCATCTGCTTACCTGGCATCGAATCGAGCGTGAAACGGGCTGCAACTTCAGCAACACGTTCCGAACCTTTCGTGATGACCAAAAACTGAATGATGACAAGGATCAAGAAGACCAAAATCCCGATAATGGCGCTGCCGCCGACTACAAACGAACCGAATGTCTCAATAACTTCACCGCCTGTTTGGTTGGTTAAAATCGAGCGCGTTGTTGAGACGTTCAAGCCGAGGCGGAATAAGGTAGTTAACAAAAGCAAGGTCGGGAAAATCGAGAATTCCAACGCTTCTTTTGTGTTCATCGCTACTAAAATAATGGTTAACGCGATACTGATATTAACCATGATCAATACATCTAACAGGAGAGTCGGAAGAGGGATTACCATCATGACCACAATCATAATGACTGAAACCAATATGGCATAATCTTTAATTTTCACGCGTTCTCCTCCTCACTCTTTATAATTGGATTGATTGTTTTCGCTATTTTTATAGATACTCCGCAAAACAACTCCGCTTTCCAAAACCCGTGCTCCTGCATCGCTGCGCTAGCTTCGTCGCAAAGAGTTGCCTTCGCAGGCTTCGGCCAACTCTTGGCTAGACGAAGCAATAAGACGAGTGGTTTTCTCGGCTTATTGCGAAAGTCATGCCCAAAGCGCCGAAGCGGCATATAAAAGCTAATTTCTATTCCACTTATCTAATCTTTCCTTTTAACCGGTATATATATGCTAAAACTTCTGCGACCGCTAAGAACAAGTCTTCCGGGACAGGGTCCCCTACATCCACTTGTGCGTATAATGCGCGGGCGAGCGGTTTATTTTCCATAATCACAACGCCAAATTCTTTTGCTTTTTCTTTAAGTTTCAGTGCCAGATGGTCTTTCCCCATGGCAATGACAGTCGGCGCGGCCATTGTTTCCGCGTCGTATTTAATGGCGATGGCATAATGCGTCGGGTTGACGATCAGCACATCGGCTGATGGAAGGTCCTGGATCATGCGGTTCATACTCATCGAACGCTGCTTTTCTTTGATCTTCTGTTTGATCAAAGGATCCCCTTCGGATTTCTTGTATTCATCTTTGATGTCCTGTTTCGACATCTTGATGCCTTTTTCGAATTCGTATTTTTGGTACATATAGTCAAATACAGCTAATATCAATAAAATAATGGCGGCCACAAGCGCCATTTTCAGCGTTAATCCGCCGATGAAGCTCAGCGAGTAGCTAAGGCTTTTCTGCGACAATAAAAACAGTTCATCTTTTTCTCCCCAAAGGACACTGAATGCGGCGTAGCCGATAATCGCAATCTTCGCTAGCGATTTTGCCAGTTCGACAAGCGCACGGACCGCAAAGATTTTCTTCGCGCCTTGTATGGGGTTTAACCGGCTCAATTGGGCCTTTAATGGTTCAGTTGTAAACATAGCACCCACTTGGACGAAGTTTCCGAGGATGCCGAAGATAATAGCAACTCCCATAATCGGCGCCATCAACAGCATGGCATCGAAGGTCATTTGTTCAAACAAGGTCCGGACGTTTTTCGGTGTCCATTCCCAGCCGATATACTGGGTGAAGCTCACGCGGTAGATAGCCAAGATTTGATCCAGCATCCAGCCGCCAAGAAAGCTTAGCAGCATGATGCCGCCGATCATGATCATGGCTGCGGGCAATTCCTGGCTTTTGGCAACCTGCCCTTTCCGCTTGGATTCCTGCCGTTTCTGAGGCGTCGCTTTTTCTGTTTTTTCGCCTGAGAAAAACTGCAGGTCCAAGGTCAATCTCCGTGCCATCTATGCTCCCCCTATTAAGCGGGTCAACTCCGCCATGCTTTCCATGATCTGTCCGAATAACATTTGCAGCAAATAAAAGAAAAAGGGCATTGAAAACATCAATAATACAAAGCCCACTAAGATTTTCACCGGGAAACCGACAGCAAAAATGTTTAATTGCGGAACGGTTTTCGCTAAAATCCCGAGTGCCACATCCACTAAAAACAAAGATCCGACAATCGGCAAAGAAATTTGCAGCGCAACCATAAACATTTCAACGAAAAGATCCGATATAAACTTTGCAAGGTCTTCAAACTTGATATCAAAAGACAATGATTCGACCGGAATTGTCTGCAAGCTCTGCATGACGCCGTCGAGCATCAAGTGATGGCCATTGACCGTCAACAGGAACAACAAGGCAAGAATGTATTTAAAACGTCCGATAATCGGCACTTGCGATCCAGTTTGCGGATCCATTACACTCGCCATCGCGAAACCCATTTGAAAATCGATGAACGCGCCGGCAATCTGGACGGTATACAGGACGAGTGCAGCGGTAAAACCGAGTGCAATGCCGACGCCGAATTCCTTGATGACCATCATGATGTAATAGCCGTCCAGCGCAAGCGTCTCTTCTACCGGCAATGCGGACAGCGCCAGCAAGGAAAGAAAAGCGGCAAGCCCCAGTTTGAACTGCGTCGGTACACCGCGCTGTGAAAACAGCGGCGCGATGATAAAGAAGCTGCTGATGCGGACTAAGATTAAAAGGAAATACGGCAATGCTTGAAGAATTTCTTCCATATGCGTCCCCTACCCGATCATTTGCGGAAGCTGCTGGAATAGATCTCTTGTGAAATCCAGTAGCAGCGTCAGCATCCACGGTCCGAAGATGATGATCGACAAGAACACGGCCAAGATTTTCGGAATGAAGGCCAAAGTCTGTTCCTGGATTTGCGTCATCGCCTGAAAAATACTGACCAATAAGCCGACGCCAAGCGCGATTAAGAGCATCGGTGCAGAAATGATCAGAATCATATAAATCGATTGTTCCGCGAGTTTAATTACTACATCTGGTGTCATCGTGTTCTTCCCTTCGCTAGAAGCTGACCAGCAAGGATTCGATGATCAAATACCAGCCGTCAACTAAGACAAATAATAAGATTTTAAATGGCAACGAAATCATTACCGGCGGAAGCATCATCATCCCCATCGCCATTAACGTACTGGCCACGACCATATCGATGATCAAGAACGGGATGAAAATAACGAAGCCGATTTGGAACGCCGTCTTTAATTCACTGATGGCAAACGCCGGAATCAAGGAAGTCAGCGGAATTTCTGCGATGCTGTCCGGTTTTTCGAGGCCGGCATATTTAAAGAACAAGGCGAGATCTTTCTCACGTGTATGTTCTGCCATAAAGGTCTTGATCGGAAGCGATGCACTGTCGAGCGCTTCTTCCTGGGTCACTTCACCTGATAAATACGGTTGAAGCGCTGTTTCGTTTATTTCCGTAAACACCGGTGCCATGATGAAAAAAGTTAGGAATAAGGCCAGGCCGACCAATACTTGGTTTGGCGGCATCGACTGGGTGCCGAGCCCTGTGCGGACAAACGACAACACGATGATGATGCGTGCAAAACTTGTCATCATGATGAGAATTCCCGGTGCCAGCGACAAAATCGTCAAAAGCGCAAAAAGCTGGAGCGTCGTACCCACATCTTCCGGCGCATCACTGCCGCCGATGTCGATGCCTGGTATATTTATGAACGAAAGAATATCTAGCATCATCATGAATTACCTTCTTTATCATCGTCGCTCTCAGAAAGCCGCTGTTCGAACTGCTGCTGTTTCTGCTTTTGTTTGTTCAAACTTTGTTTGAATAAATTCTCAAAGCCTCGGTCGGACTGCATTTCGATTTCTGTCGGTTCCGTCGTTCCGCCAAAAATTTTGGTTGGCAGTTTGAACTTCGGATTCGAGAAGAGGGTCGGCTGTTTCTCCAAATCTTTTTCGATTGAGCCAACTTCCACTTCATCCGTGAATTCTTTGATCAAGGTGACTTCGTCTCCGACACCGATCATGTAGATTTTGCCGCCGACTTTGACAAGCTGCAGCGACTTATTGTTCCCGAGCGGGGTGCCGCCCATCAATTTAACAGCCTGGTTCGGCTGCAGTTTTTGCTGGCGGACTGCTAAGAACTTTATCAGTCCGTAGATCAGCACGACGATCAACGCCGTAAAGAAAAAGAGTTTGGCAATAATCGATACGAAGCTTTGCTTTTCCACCGGCTCTACTGCTACAGTTTCAGCCGGCTTTTCTGCGTCGCTATCTTTTTCTTCCAACCAGTCCGTGACGTTCGTATCCGCCGCTGCGTAGGCTGCAGCCGGCGTGAACCATGCAAAAAGAGATAAGAAAAAGACGGCCATTGCTACATAAAAAGTTTTTTTCTGGTTCAAACTCGATGTTCTCCTTGCTTCAAGCATTAGCGCAATTTGGAAATGCGGTCTGCTGTACTTAGAATGTCAGTGACGCGGACGCCGAAGTTTTCATCGATGACGACCACTTCTCCTACCGCAATCAATTTATTGTTGATCAATATATCAACCGGTTCTCCGGCTAACTTATCCAGTTCAATGATAGAACCGTGGGAAACACTGAGGATTTCTTTGACCATGCGTTTTGTACGCCCAAGTTCCACTGTCACTTGAAGCGGAATATCCAGCAGCATGTTCAAATTATTCGGTTCGGATTGGACAGAAGCCGTTTCATCAAAACTCGAAAACTGCACCGATTGGATATTCGGTTCTTCGTTTGTCCGTCTTAGCTTGCTGGTTGACTGCGTTTGGTTGTTCGATTCAAATTGCATCTGCTGTGGCTCCTCTACGTACTCTTCCTGTATGTCATTCGTTAAAATTCCCACTAATTGTTTCGCCAGCTGCACCGGAATGCAAAGATGGAAATCCGCTTTGTTCAAGCTGCCGACTTTCACTTGGAAGCCCGCTTCAACGAACCATTCTTCTTGGGTGAATTTTGATACTGGAAAATCTTTTTGCTTTTCCACGACGTCCATGCCTGAAAGTGAGTAGGAAATGTCCTGTTCAAGCACAGCTTCCATCGACTGGGTCACTGAAGCAAACATCGCTGTGATCATTTCCTGGAGCATCTGGAATTGTTTCTCCATATCTTCCGCTTCAGTTTCTGCATCCATTGCTTTTGCGAGCATGTGGACATCGCTTTTATTGACCGATAGAATCTGGATGCCTTCTGCGCCTCCTGTATATTCCCCGAGCACAACGAAGAAAGGAGCGGCAGTCGCCGATAGTAAATCGTCTTTTCGTTTGATGGAGATGGAAGGCGTGCTCACTTTCGCTTGTTCTGTGAACAGCGTGGAAAGCACTGTGGATGAACCGCCGAGTGAAACATTCAGCAATTCGGTTAAGGCTTCTTTTTCAACTTGCAATAATGTATTTGTGGACATCGGTTTTCCCTCCGCTCCTTGGCCAAGCAGGCCATTGATTTCATCTGGAGACAATTTCTCAGTTGTCATTCGATTCTTCTCCTTCTCCGTAAACCGCAGTGACTTGTACAGCTGTCCGGCCCTTTGAAACACCGGGCTGCGCAAAGAATTTCTGTTTTTCATCGACCATCACGACAACCGGATCGTCGTAAGCTTCGTCAAGCCGAATCACATCGCCGATTTTCAAGTTCAGGAAATCGCCGACTTCGATCATCGATTTCCCAAGTACTGCCCGGACTTCCATGTGGGTGTTCTGTACTTTCTTTTCAAGCGCAACCGCTTCATGGCTCTCAATCGCTTTTTTCTGATTGGCCAGCCAGTGGCGCGCCGACAATTTTGGCAAGACTTGTTCTAAGACAACATGCGGCAGACAAATATTGATCATGCCGTCGACTTCGCCGATCTTCGCATGCAAGGAAACGAGAATCACGGTTTCGTTTGGCGGTGAAGTCGTCAGGAATTGAGGATTCACTTCAATTTCCTTTAGTTCCGTATTTAATTTCACGACCGAAGACCAGGCTTCCTGAAAGCTGTTTAATGCATTGATGAAGACCCGCTCGATGACGCTCAATTCAATTTCAGTCAGATCACTCGGTTCCGGGGCAATGTCGCCTTGGCCGCCGAGCATTCTGTCGAGCATGATATAAGTGACATCCGGAGAAAATTCCATCAGCATGCTGCCCTGGAGCGGCGCAGCTTTGAAAACGCCCAGCACCGATTTCTTCTGCACATTGCGGATAAATTCTTCATAAGAGAATTGTTCAACCGACGTTACAGAAATCTGTACGTAGCTCCGCAATAAAGTCGATAAATACGAAGTCAGCAACCGTGCATAGTTTTCGTGGATCCGCGTCAATGTCCGGATCTGGTCTTGTGAGAAGCGCAGCGCTTTTTTGAAATCGTAAGTCTGCACTTTCCGTTTCTTCATTTCCACTTTCGGCTTCGGCGCTTCTTCTTTAATGGTCGCAAGCAGAGCCTCAATGTTTTCATCCGTCAATAAATTTTCCACCGTTGTCCCTCCCTTCATTCATCCCAATTTGGATTTTGCAGACTAGGCAGAAGATTAATCTTCTGATAGTAAGCCGTCACTTTGTCGATGACTTCATCCACTGATTCCAGCACATGGATCTTCTTGCCGGAAAGCATGGTGACCACTGTATCTGGAATCGTTTCAACCCGTTCGATGTAAATCGCATTCAGCGTAAACGGCGTCCGGTTCAATTTTGTCAATTTGATCATATAAGCAGCTGAGAAGGGGCATCCCCTCACTCAGCCTGTCCCTCCCAAATTAGCGTTTCAAGTTAACAACTTCTTGAAGAATTTCATCAGAAGTGGTGATTGTCCGTGAGTTTGCTTGGAATCCGCGTTGCGCTACGATCATTTCCGTAAACTCTTCCGTAAGGTCAACGTTCGACATTTCTAACATGCCTGTGCCTAATTGTGTGTTAGCGTCTGCCACTGTCTGAATATTCATAGCTCCAGCTGCAGTTCTTCCACCTGAAGCATCTGTAAGTTCATAAAGTGAGCCTCCAAACTTGCTCAATCCAGTTGGATTTGGCGGATTCACTATTCCTATATTAATAGCTGCTATATCTGTACCATCAGTTCTTTTACCTGTAATTACACCTGTACGACTTATATTCAAGTCAACATTGTTTAAACCTGTAATCGGGGCACCGGCTGCATTTAACACTTTATAGCCTTGAGTTGTTACTAAATCTCCATCTGCCTCTACAACAAAGTTTCCTGCTCTTGTTAAGAATTGGTTAGTAGGAGTGTCAGGATCTTGGACCACGAAGAATCCATCTCCCATAATCGAAATATCTGTACCAACGCCCGTCGTCATTGAAGACCCTGGTGTATGGATCGTATTTACAGAAGAAGTCATTGAGCCCAATCCAACTTGCATCGGATTCACGCCGCTGCCTGATAAGTTCTGGCTCAGCAGATCCTGGAAGTTGATTGTGCTTTTCTTGTAGCCGATTGTATTGACGTTAGCAATATTGTTTCCGATAACGTCTAATTTTGTTTGGAAGCCTTTCATACCTGAAACACCTGAATACATTGAACGCAACATGTGATTTTCCCCTTTCGAGTACCGGCTGGATCAGACGGTCTCCTGTTCATTTTTTAATTCCGTGGCTTGTTCGATGCGTTGGATAGAACCGATTGGCAGTTTTGCGTCAAGATCTTGAAGTTCGAACACCACTTCGCCGTTTTTCATCGATACGGCTTTGATGATGCCTTCCCCTGATTTCACTTCTCCGTTTTCGGTTTGTTCATAAGAAACTTTCTTGCCGATCAAATCCGCGTAGTCGCTTAAGGATGAGTTGCCTTGGCCGCCGACGAATTTGGTCATCGTCGTGTTCAAGTTCGTCAATTGCTCAAGGCTGCTGAACTGAGCCATCTGGCCGATGAACTCGGTATCTTTCAACGGTTCAAGCGGGTTCTGGTTTTTCATTTGTGTCACCAGAATCCGCAGGAATGCGTCTTTGCCGAGTGCGTTGCTTGGCTCGGTCGCTTTTGCTGCTGCGGTTGACTGCGTGTTGACTGAAGTTGAATTGGCTACATTCATGGAAACGCTCCTTTCTCCGGTTAAATTGTGTAATCGACTTTCATCATTGAACCGTCTGGAGCTTGGCGGCGGCTAGTTGCGGCTGCCACTTCCTCTTCAATTCGCTGATAACCGTTTTTATTGTTCGGCGTGCCTTGCTTTTGCTGCTGATTCGAGCGCTGTTCCGGGTTCGCCGTTTGCTGTCCAAATGATTGCTCCGCGCTTTGCTGTGTGATTTCGATGCGGTCGAGATTGATGCCTTGCTGAAGCATCGTATTGCGCAGCTGGTTCAGCTGCATTTCAATCGCTTCTTTTGCCATCAAACTGCTCGTGAAAATCTGCGCTGCCACTTTGCCGTCAACTGTCGTCAACCGGATATCCAAGTGTCCGAGATGTTCAGGGAAAATGCTCACTTTGATCTGGGCGTTTTCACCAGTTCCGCTCAAGCGCATCGATCCGCGAAGCAGTCCGCTTAAGTCCTCCACTAAATTGGCCATGCGCACTACGGGTGTTTCCGCCCGAGGTGCCGGTTGAACAGCTTGTGCTTTTGCACTTTCAACCGGAGCTGCAGGGGCTTCTGTTTGCGGAGCCGACTCTACTGAAAAGTTCTCTATTTCTAAGGCTTGAAAAGCAGAGGGTGTTTGAACCATTCGCCCAGCTTCAGCTAGCGGCGGCTTAGCCACTTCTGCAGGTAGGCCTTGGGCTTCAACATCCAGATTTAATTGAGCCAGTTGTTTCATTACTTGCTCCATCTTCTCTGACTGTTGAGAAGCAGTCGGTTTCCCGCTCACCGCTTCTGCATTTTCAAGCTCTTGGACCATTTGGGTTAATTGTTTTACTGCTTGTTCAAGCTGTTCAGGATCTGCAGAAAGAATTTCTGTTTCAACCCCCACAAATTCTCTAGGTATATCGAACTCTGTAATATCGTTATTCATCAATTGCTGGAGTTTCTGTTGAATCTGCTGCAATAAAACCGATGTCTTTTGTTGGTCTCCGGATTGTGCGGCGGGGACAACTTCTGGATTTATCGGTTTTGCTTGAATCAAATTTTGTTCTTCCAGACTTGTTTCAAGCTGTTTCACTTGAAGGGATAAGAGCTGGACAATGGCTGATAGCATTTCCTGCTGCTCAGGCGCTAATTCTTCTTCGGGCAAATCCTGAAGGGCCTTCAAGATTTCTTCCAGCTGCGCTTGGATTTCCGTCGTCGGTTCAGAGCCTGTTTCCGTTGTTTCAGCGGTAGCAGAAGCTAAAAGCTGAGAAAAGGCGCCAAGTTCTGCAGCTGTTCCTTCTGTTTTTGTTTTAGAAGCTTTTGCGGTCTGGTTGACCGCTGGTTGAAAAGATACCTTCAAGGCGTCGATCGGATTCACCCTCTTTCAGCGATATTGGATTGGGATGTGCGGTAGAAACGCGTACTGGCCAGTTCATCGAAGAAATTCTGTTCGATGACTTTATTCTGCTCATGGAACAGGTCGGCTTTATGCTGTTTCAAATTGTCCCAGGTTTTTTCTTCCTGTGCTTTTTCCTGCAAATGATTTTGGGATCTGGAGACATTGTTCTGCAGCCGCTCCAGTTCACGGTTAGAATAAAGCAATTGCTCTTGCAGCTGGTGGATGTAATTGACAAGCATGCGGAGTTCAGAGATGTTGACGCCGTCTTCTTGCTTCTCGTTTTTCATGTGTTCAGCTTCTGCAAGCTTTTGATAGATGATCGCATTGCGTTCGTATCCTGCTTCTTGTTGTTTGATGGCATCGGCCATTTGGATTTGGGCAAACCCTTTTTCATTTCCTTTTAAATCAAGGATCTTTTGAAATCGAAAGTTGAATTGTGTCACGTTTTGATTCCTCCAAATTGTGCGGTTAACCGTTCAACACTTTCATCAAGCTTGGCTTTTTCGTAGATATCCTGCTGCAGGAATTCACGGATCAGCGGATAGGAACGGATGGCATCGTCTATTTCTTTATTGGCGCCGCTCTTGTAAGCACCGATATTGATCAGGTCTTCGGAAGATTCGTACGCTGCAAGCAGCCGCTTGAATTCCACTGAAGCCTGGTTATGTTCTTTTGTTGCAACTTCGTGCATGACACGGCTGACGCTCGACATGATATTGATCGCCGGGAACTGCCCTTTTTGTGCAATCTTCCGGTCGAGTACAATGTGGCCGTCGAGAATCCCGCGGACTGCATCGGCAATCGGTTCGTTCATATCATCACCGTCAACGAGGACGGTGTAGAATGCAGTGATCGATCCTTTGCTTGAAGTTCCGGACCGTTCCAGCAGCTTCGGCAGCAGCGCGAATACAGAAGGCGTGTAGCCTTTACTGGTCGGCGGCTCCCCTACTGCGAGGCCGACTTCACGCTGCGCCATCGCGAAACGCGTAACAGAGTCCATCATCAGCATGACGTTTTTGCCTTGGTCGCGGAAATATTCCGCGATGGCTGTCGCTGTCAATGCCCCTTTGATGCGCTGAAGCGGTGTCTGATCGGATGTCGCTGCGACGACCACGGATTTCTTCAACCCTTCAGGACCGAGATCACGTTCGATAAAGTCCCGGACTTCGCGTCCCCGCTCGCCGATCAATGCGATGACGTTGATGTCCGCTTCGGTATTTCGTGCGATCATTCCGAGCAAGGTACTTTTTCCGACGCCGCTTCCGGCAAATACGCCGATGCGCTGGCCTTGTCCGACTGTCAAGAGTCCATCAATAGCACGGACACCGACTTCCAAAGACTTGGTGATGCGCGGGCGCTTTAACGGATTCGGCGGCATATTGTTCGTCGAATACTTCGTTAATCCGGCAGGCAATGTGCTCTCATCGAGCGGTTTGCCGGTGCCGTCCAGGATTTTCCCGAGAATGGACGGTCCTACTTTGATCTGCAGCGGAACCCCCGTTGCGACGACCAAACAGCCCGGTCCGACTTGTGAAAGATCCTGCAGCGGCATCAATAAAATCTTATTCTCTTTAAAGCCGACCACTTCCGCTTCGATCGGCCGCTCGTAATGGTTTGGGTACAAAAGACAAAGTTCACCGATTTTCGCATAAGGTCCTTTCGATTCAATCGTAAGTCCGATGACTTGAATCACTTTGCCGTGCTTTTTCACCGGTTCGATTTCTTCTAATAGCTCCAGGTACTCATCTGTGCGTTGGTTCATTATTTGTCTGCTCCTCACTATAAGCGAGTAATTGGCGTTTGATTTCTTCGAGCTGCCCGCTGACTGTGACGTCATAAGAGCCGCTCGCTGTATGGATCATGCAGCCGCCTTTTGAAAGATTGGCGACCGGAATTAATTTTAATTCGGAATCTCCGCGAATATAGGTTTTAAGTTCATCGAAGAAGGGTAACAGTATCGGGTAGTCTTCTAAAGCCACTTGCATCACGACATCTTCCGACTCTTCGAGATGCTTAAGTGCAAGCTGGACGATGTTCAATAATTGATCATCATGCTGTTTGAGTTCTTTTTTTACGATTTTTTCAGCAATCCGGACACTCATTGATAACAGGAACGGTTCAGCCTGTTTAACGATTTTCGCTTTTTCTTCATAAGCTTGTTCGATCAGTTCTTGCATATACATACGTTTTTCCCGGTATTCTTCCGAAGCTTGAGCCATGCCGGCATCAAAACCCGATTGAAAACCTTGTTCTGCCGCTTGTTCGGCTAAGTTCTTCGCTTCGATTTCAGCTTGTTCTCGCTGCGAATCGCGCCAATTTGCCATCTCAAGCTGTGCTTGTTGCTGGTCAAGATTGATTTGATTCCGCAAGTTTTCATGCTGCAATTTCAGCGATTCAATTTCCTGCAGTAAACTCTGTTTTTGTTGCACGGGGTCCAATTCTGGGACCTCTATTTGGAATGCCTTATTTTCAATCTTTTTTGTGCGTATAATTTTCTTTTCCAGTTTGGAAGACGGATAGGAACGAATGATATTAGACAATCATTTCCTCCCCTTCTCCGCGGGCTACTGTAATTTCACCTTTTTCTTCTAAGCTGCGAACCAAGGAAACAATATTCGTTTGGGCATTTTCGACATCTTTCAGCTTGATCGGGCCCATTGTGTCGATTTCTTCTTTGATGCTGTCTGCACGGCGCGTTGAAATATTGCGGTAGATGCCTTCTTTGACGTCTTCGTTCGCCACTTTCAATGCATACACCAAATCGATGTCCTGCACTTCGCGAATAATGCGCTGAATGGTGCGTGTATCGAGAAGAACAATGTCTTCAAAGACAAACATGCGTTTCTTGATTTCTTCGACCAATTCCGGAGACTCCATTTCGAGTTCTGTCAGAATCGCTTTTTCCGTACCGCGGTCCACTTTGCTCAACACTTTCACAATGGCTTCTACGCCGCCGGTCGATGTGTAATCTTGTGAACCCGTTGCTGAAAGTTTGCGTTCTAAAATCTGTTCTACTTGATGGATCACTTCCGGAGAAGTACTTTCCATCATGGCAATTCGCTTTGCCACTTCTGCTTGCTTAGCAGGCGGCAATTGCGAAAGAATTTGTGAAGCTTGTTTTGGATCTAAATACGATAAAACCAAGGCAATTGTCTGTGCATGTTCATGCTGCAAAATCGTTAAGATCTGATTCGGATCTGCTTTTCTGGCGAAACTGAACGGTTTCACTTCCAAACGGCTCGTCAAACGGCCGATCGTTTCGAGCGCCTTATCTTTCCCAAGCGCTTTTTCCAAAATATCCCTCGCGTAATCCAAACCGCCTTCATTCATAAAATCCTGCCCAAGAATCATGCCGTAAAATTCATTGAGTACTTGTTCCGTCTGGCTGTTTTTCAACTGCCGCACATTGGAAATTTCCAAAGTCAATTGGTCGATTTCCGCCTCAGTCAACTGCTTGAATATCTCAACAGATACTTCCGGCCCTAATCCGACCAGTAAAACGGCTACTTTCTGGACGCCGCTTAATCCTTTTGTCCGTTTAGACATGCGCCATTCTCCTATTCATCTGCCATCCATGAGCGCAACAATTTCGCGAAATCTTCCGGGCGTTCTTTAGCCAGTTTCTCAATTGTCTTACGCTTCGGATTTGATTTTGAGCCCAGTTCCGACAAATCGATCTCTTCGATTTCGTTGATTCCGCCGCCGTCAAGGACTGGCTGTTCAAACATATCGAAGTCCAGATCTACATCGTCATATTCATCGACTTTTCTTCTGCGTTTCACTAATACAACGATCAATACGATGATCAATAACGCCATCGCTCCGGCAACTCCTAAAAGAATGCCATCCGGGATTTTGCTCCACCATGAAGTCACTACCGGTTTTTCTTCAACAAGTTGCGGTTTCCCTTGGAATTCCGTTGCAAAAACCGATATCCGGTCGTCCAAGTCTTCTTCCGTCACTTCTGTACCGTTCATGCTTAATGCTGTCGCTACTGTGTTTTTCAATAAGTTGCTAATGTCGTCGATATTTTCCTGCGTCAAACTCGCAACGTTCTGCGGATTCGGAGGTTCAACTCCTACGTTTACCGTCAAATCATCAATGATATAAGGGCTTGCTTCAATCTGCCGGTTGATGCGATTGACTTCCCGGTTGATCCGCTCTTCTGTTTTTTCAGATTCGCTCGTTCCGCCTTCTCCAGCTGCCGGGTAGTTCGCAATTTCCGTATCACCGGTTCCGGTTGTTTCTTCTACAACTGCGCCTTCGCTCGAATACGACTCAACAATTCGCTCAACGCTCAAATCTATGCCTTCACCGGTTTCTGTATTGACCGGCTCCACCAAGTTTTCTTCGCGCTTTTCTTTTGTAAAGTCGACACTCGCCATAACCGATACGACCACTTTATCTTGGCCGAGCGTCATGCCGAGCATTTGCTGCAATTCGCGCTGGATGTCTTTTTCGATATCCTGCTTGATTTCTCTTTGCTGCTGATAGACAGACAACGTCGTGTCCATCTGGCCTTCTTCTATCATTTCAAAAGCTTGTCCGTTCTGGTCCATGATGACAATTTCTTCTGCGGGCAAGCTCGGTACACTCTTGCTGATCAAGTGGTATAAGCCATTTACTTGTTTTTGGTCCAATTGAAAACCAGGATCTCCTTGAACAACAACAGAAGCTGTTGCAACTTGCTCTTCTTCAGTGATCCAAATATTTTCTTTTGGAAGTGTGATCATGACGTTCGCTTCATTCACACCGTCGATTTGTTTAATCAAACCTGCAAGTTCATTTTGCATCGCGTCGCGTTCGACGACATCAAAATGGCGGTCGGTCATTCCCAAGCCCATATTTTCACTGAAAATACTGTAGTTTACGTTGCCGCTCTCTGGAATGCCATCCGCCGCTAGGCTTACTTTTAAATTTGATACTTGTTCTGCCGGGACGCTGACCGTTTTACTGTCTGCTGAAATTTCAACAGGAATTCCTTGCCCTTCAATGGCAGCTTTGATTTCGCCCGCCTCTGATGCGGACAGGTCAGAATAAAGAACCGCGTATTCGGTCTTGGAATTCATGAACACAAAAACAGAAATCAGCACAATTGTTGCAAAAAACGATCCTGCCACCGTCCATTTGATCGTCGGCGATAAATTGCCCCAGGATTCTTGAGCCTTGTTTTTATAACCGGTTAATTTTTCTTTCATGAATCATACATCCCTCTTCTTTGCATTAAGAATCATAATTGCATTCTCATCACTTCTTGGTAGGCTTCCACTACTTTGTTGCGGACTTGTACCGTAAGCTGCAAAGAAAGACTGGCTTTCTGAGCCGCGACCATTACTTGTGAAACATCTTCCACTTCACCCGTCACGAGCTGATTCGTTAATTTATCTGAAGTATTTTGGAGCTTATTGACTTCTTCTAATTGGTTTTTAAAAATTTCGCTAAATCCTTCTGTCTTGTTTTCAGTTTGGGGTTTTGCGATTGATTGGTTTTGGATAAAAGGGGTTTGGATCTGACTTATTTTTTCCATCATGGCCTCCGTTACGATGTGATTATATAAGTTGAACTGAATAGCTGTAACTGATATTCCACAAAACAGCTACGCTTTCCGCGGGCTCGCGCTAAGCTAACTCGGGCTATACGCCCGAGTGGATCTCAGCACTTCGCTAGTCCCGCAGGAGTCTCCGCTGTTTTGCTCCATATCAAGGTATCTTTTAGCGCCGGCGCGTCCCCGGGCTGAGCGGAGCAATAAGACGAGCGTCCTTCTCGGCTTATTGCGGGAGCTTTGCCCAGAGCGGCCGAAGCGGTGTGTAAAAGCTAATTCTTCAATTCAACTTATATTAGTTATTATTTTCCGATTTCCAATGCTTTCATGAACATGCTTTTCGAAGCGTTCATTGCAGTGACATTCGCTTCATATGAACGAGTTGCAGACATAAGGTCGACCATTTCTTTGATCGGGTCTACATTCGGTGATTGGACATAACCATTTTCATCCGCATCAGCATTGGTCGGATCGTAAGTCTGGACGAAAGGGGTTTGGTCTTCTTCAATTTTGGAAACGGCGACGCCGGAGACTTGGGAGTTCCCTTTGCTCATGGCCGATTGAAGTTGTTGTTGAAAAGGTGAGATGCCGCTTTGGGACAATTGAACTGATTTACGGCGGTAAGGAACCCATTCCCCGTTCACCAATTCAGCTCTCGTCGTATTTGCGTTTGCAATATTAGAGGATACGACGTCCATGCGCAAGCGGTTTGCCGTTAAACCTGAAGCACTAATATTCAATCCATTAAACAAGCTCATTTTACTTACCTACCTCCGTTAATAACAGTGCTTAAAGTGCTAAATTTCCCACCAATTCGCTCTGTCAGTGCATTATAGTGTAGTTGATTTTTCGCTAATTCCGCCATTTCATAGTCCATATCTACGTTATTGCCGTTTGGATTAAATGCTGTGGAATTATTTTCCTTTATGCCAGGAACAGCATTTGAAGCACCGCCACTGAATTCGACGTGTTTCGCATCGGTTTTATAGCTGACCATTTTCTGGTTAGCTGCCGCATTATTCAGGATTGCTTGAAAGTCCACTTGCTTGCTTTTGTAATTCGGGGTATCGACATTAGCGATATTCGCTGCATGGACTTTTTGCTTTAAAGCCGATGCAGACAAGGCTTGTTCCAGTGTTTGAAACGATTGAGGAAAGATATTCATCGTTTGACTCCTTTTTTCATCATAATTTTTCATATAAAAATCCACCTCTAAGAAAAGGTGGATTTATAAAAAACCTACCATCTTTCGGCAACCCGGCTACCTTGTATATAAAATATTTAGGCCCGTGGCTTTGCGTCCTTTTCTTTCGAGAAAGTTTGCCATTGTCGACATGATACGACTATTTTACTTATTTGCCTCGATAATTAGTACCATTTTCAAAAAATTGTACCAAATTATAGTATCATGTTTTTTTATTTTTGTATATTTTTCTCTCAAAAAATTTTTTGTACTATTTTTTCCATATTCGTGTATATTTTTGCCCCAGTCATATGGTATGCTAACGCGGTAATATTCTATCATTTTCGTACGAAAGGAAGAATCGCTTATGTTCCGTGGTTTATACACAGCCACTTCTGGAATGCTTGCCCATAATCGGCAGCAGCAAATCCTAACAAATAATTTAGCGAATGCCGCTACACCCGGCTTTAAAGAAGATCAGACCGTGCTGCGTGCATTTCCTGAGCAATTGATCAAAGCTATGGAAGCTGGAAAAGTTTCAGCGAACGGCCAAAAAGGTCCATCCTCCCAAACGACAATTGGACAGTTGAATACAGGTGTTTATGCTCAAGAAGGAATCCCTTCTTTTGCCCAAGGCGCTTTAAAAGATACAGGCAACAACACGGACTTTTCACTTATGGATGAATTGCTTCCCTTGAATCCTGAAACTCAGCAAAGAGGATCGCTCGTTTTTGCGGTTCAAGGCGAAAACGGACAAGTCCGCTATACGAAAAACGGCCAGTTTTCCGTTGGTACAGATGGATTCTTGAAAACGGCAGACGGCAATAACGTCCTTGGCCAAAACATGCAGCCGATTCCCGTTAACTCGACAGACTTCACCGTAGCAGATAATGGCCAAATTACTCTGGCAAACGGAGACGCGACAAATAGCCTATGGATTGGCTATACCGAAAATCCGCAGCAATTTGTTAAAGAAGGTCATGGTTTGCTCCGTTGGGAAGGCGCTCCGGATGCTGCGCCGCAAAACGCGGAAACCGTCGCTTTATTGAATAATTCCGGTTCGTTCGTCAAGCAAGGGTTCATTGAACAGTCAAATGTAGACCTTACCCAGAC
This sequence comes from Planococcus sp. NCCP-2050, assembly GCF_023708025.1. Taxonomy (NCBI): domain Bacteria; kingdom Bacillati; phylum Bacillota; class Bacilli; order Caryophanales; family Caryophanaceae; genus Planococcus; species Planococcus sp. NCCP-2050. The sequence goes on from NZ_BRCX01000002.1 coordinate 376,646, forward strand.
GATGACGGATATGATGGCTACGTACCGCGGCTTTGAAACAAATCAAAAAGTGCTGCAAGCGTATGACCGCAGCATGGAAAAAGCAGTCAATGAAATTGGCCGCGTTTAATCTGGAGGTCTTTAAGATATGAACATTCAAATGAATTCCGCTGCCACTTCGATGCGTGAACTGCAGAAAAAAGTCGACGTGATCGCGAACAATATTTCCAACGTCAACACGAACGGCTATAAACGCCAAGAAGCCAATTTCTCAGATACACTGGTTCAGTCAATCACGCGGCAAGCCGGCGCCAACAACGAAACCGGTCGCGTAACGCCGAATGGCTTACGCGTCGGGTCCGGTGTCCGGGTGACGCAGACAAGCCTCCGCAACGAGCAAGGTTCAATCCAGCAAACGGATCGGCCGCTCGATTTCAGCATCCAGGGAGATTCCGCCTTTTTTCGGGTGGCTTCTGAAGGAAAAACTTTCTATACAAAAGATGGCTCTTTCCAAGTCCAGCCCGTCCTGAATTCCAACCAAGTCAATCTCGTGACTTCGAACGGCGATGCGGTACTCGACAGCAACAACAATCCGATTTCTTTCGATAACGATTTTGCTTCGATTAAAGCGGACCAAAACGGCACGCTGCAAGTGACGTATAAAGACGCCGGCAAGCAGCCGACACAAATCCAGTTAAGCATCGCGGACATCAACCGTCCCAATCTGCTCGAGAAAATTGGCGGCAACCGTTACCAGCTTCCTGGCACAGAAGCGGAACAGGTGGCGAATGGCACTTTGCAGGTAGTAGACCTCAGCCAGCAGAACAATAAAAACTTCCGCATCAACCAAGGCTCTCTTGAAACGTCGAACGTTGATTTGACCGAAGAAATGACCGAACTGATTGCCACACAGCGCTTGATCCAGTCGCAAGGGAAAGCCATTTCCTTCGCTGACGACATGATGGGGCTCGTGAATACAATTCGCGGATAAGATTTTGAAGCAACTGTGAAAGCAGCTGCTTCTTTTTTTTGCCTGAATTCGGGAGTGAATTGATTTCGCGGGTGACTGAGTTGATTTCGAGTGGGGTTGGGTTGATTTTAGCTCGTGTAGAGTTGATTTCGGACCATAAGCGATTGATTTCGACTAAAATACAACTTGAGATGCAATAAAAAACTTAACAAAAAAATTACAAAACAAAAAAGCTGGATCCGTTCGATTAAGAACGGCTCCAGCTTTTATTTATATTATCTCAAGAAATCCATCAATGTAGGCTGTATGATTTTAGCGGAAGAAGCAAGGCTTGCTTGGTAGACGCTTTCTTCACTCTTCAAGCGAATCATCGCTTCTGCGTAATCCACATCTTCAATGCTCGATAGCATTTTCTGGAGCTGCAAATTGTTGTCGAGCAAGCGGTTTTCAAACGCTTCTACTCGGTTTGCGCGCGCTCCGACTTCGGATTGGACGCTTAATAACCCATTGAATGTAGCATCGATTTCGTCCAGCTTCACTTCTTCGCCTTTGCTGATGCTGTCTGCCCAATCCTTCACTGATTGGATTAGCTGATCACCAGTTCCAAACAAAGCTTCTTTTGAAGTAGTCGCTTTGATCGTGATGCCGTTGCTGATAGTGAATTCTCTCTCCCCACCCTTAGCTGCAGCGAATAAATCCTGGCCATTCACTTTCGCTTTTGAAAACTCTTCAAGCTGGTTCGCCAGCTCTTTGATTTCCGCTGCGATTGTCGCCCGGTCTTCCGGTGCTAATGTTCCGTTGTTGCCATTGACCGCCAGTTCACGGACACGCTGCATCACGTCCGTCATTTTGCCGATTGTCTGATCGGTTTCATCAAGCAGCAGATTGGCTGTGTCGATATTTTTTTCATATTGGCCATTAGCCGCAAGCGAGCTTTTCAAGCTCATCGCTTGGCTGACCCCATTCGGGTTATCTGAGGGGCGCTCAAGCATCTTGCCGGATGCCACTTGGCTATTGGTTTTTTCGAAGCGGCTCAAATTCTGTCCCATGTTGCGGACCGAATTTTGATGCAGCATTTGTTGAGTGACTCTCATCGCAATCTACCTCCGTTGCTTAAAACATTAATTCGCCATGCGGTTAATGATAGTATCGAGCATTTCGTCCGTCGTTGTAATGAATCGGGCAGCCGCACTGTATGCGTGCTGGAACATGATCAAGTTCGCCATTTCCTCGTCGATGGAAACTCCAACCACTGATTGGCGGCGGTTGTCTGTTGCGAGCAATGCCGATTCATGGTTTGCTACGGTATTCATCGCTGTTTGGCTTTGTGCACCGAGCTTGCTGACAAGTGCGCGGAAGTCGCCTTGAGCCGCTTCAAGATCCGTTTCATTTAAAGTGGTTGCATCAATCGTCGTACCCACCGTTAAGTTCGTGATGAAATCAGCATCGGCAATTCCTTTTGATGCGAATAAATTCCCATTCGCTGCAGCGAATTTTTCAACTGTTGAATTTAACTCTGTTTGATATCCGTCTGCGATTTCAAGTGACTTCTGAATCCCAGCCAATTTCCCGCCAGGAACATCTGCGCCCGCTTTCAGCATCAATCCGCCGTCCGCATCTGTATCAAAGACATCCGGCAATGTGACTTCCGCTGTCCCGTCTTTCTTATCTGTAACCGTCACCGGCACAATCTCCGAAAGCTTGCCAATCAATACATCCCGCTTGTCCTGTAAGTCATTCGACAAGTTGCCGCTTTTCTTAATGCTCGCGTTCAACTGATCGATTTGCTTCATTAAGCTGCCGGCTTCTTCTAGCGCCGCCGTTTGCTGCGATTCAAGATCCGCCGTAATATTACCCATTGATTTATTCATCGCTTGAGCTGTTTCCACAAACGCTTCTGCACGTTCTTTCAACACAGCTTGAGCCGATGCGTCGCTCGGATTGTTCTGCACATCCTGCCACGCTGCACTCAACCCGTCCATCGCGGCGTTCAATCCGGTCGTGCTCGGTTCATTGATCGCCACTTCAAGGCGGCCGAGTGTTTCCTGCCGTACTTTCCATTCGCCGAGTGTCGACGATTGGTCGCGGTGCTGCGCATCCAGAAAGCGGTCTCTTACACGGATGATCGAGTCAACTTGAGCTCCGGTTCCAAGCTGGCTGGTTTGGCCATTTGTCCAGATATCCAAAGACGGCGTCGAGCTGGAGTTCACTTTTTGGCGTGAATAGCCTTCTGTGTTAGCGTTGGCGATATTGTGGCCCGTTGTGGTGATATTCGTTTGGGCGACGTTTAAGCCGCGCTTCCCTAGCTCTAATCCATGAAATGTTGAAACCATGTAATTCCCTGCTTTCTGGCACGTTTACGCTTTTGTATCGAAAAAGCCGCGGTTGCCGGTTTGTGATTTTGGTTGGCCCATTGGCGATTGGTAGTTGAAGTTTTGCTGTTTTGTTTTCGTGACTTGATCGATCATGTGCTGCACAAAGCTCATCGAATCGATCAGGAGCCGCTCGTTGATTTTATTCTTCGCTTGCAGTTCGACCAGCAATTCCTGCAGTGTTTCGATCTGCGTCTGCAATCTCTTTTTCATGATTTCGTCCGGAAGCTGTGCCACGAACTCACTGAACGTCAGGTCCGGATGTTCTTGCCGAAGTTGTGCCGCCAGTTGTTCCCGCCCGTTTTCAGCCAGGTTCAGCTGTTTGACAAGCTTCGCTTCCTCTTTTACCAATCCATTCAGCTCATCGACTTTGCGCTCGATCAAAACAATCCGTTTCTGTTCCGCAAAGTCCAGGAGCTGCTTCTGGATGCCGATTAATTCTTCTAGCGTCGCGGCTAATGATGTAAGCATTCGACACCCTCCTCTTTAAAGCAGCGTTCTACTTGTCATACCAGAAATCAAAGACGCTTTCAGCCACTTTCGAACTGTTGACTTCGTATTCGCCTGATTGAATCTGGAGTTTCAAAGCATTGATTTTTTCTTGTCTGTCCATGTCTACCCCTGTGTTCTTCTCAAACATCTCTTTTGCCCGGTTTGAGATCTGCACTTCGTCTTCCTTCTGGATCGGCTTTGACCGTTCCACCGGCGAGACCTGCATCTGTTTTTGATAAGATTGAATAAAGGAAGAACCATTTGTTTTATCGATATTCATTCCTTCACCGCCCTGTTCGTTTATTTGTCCTGCTTGACCTGCCAGTACTTTCCTGCCCGCTCCTGCGGCTTTCTGCCGATCTCGTCCACGAGTTTGTCGCGCTTCAAGGTCCGGTTGATTTCCGAAGAGAACTCCTGGTAACAGGAGTTGCATAGCACTTGCCTTTTAATCACTGTACCACAATGCGCACACGGGTAACCCAAGTTTGGGAAATCCTCCCCGTAAATGCGCCCGTCGCGAATAAAATCGGCAATGCGCTTTTCAGAGACATCTGTCGCTTCGCTCAGCTCTTCAAGTGTCGCCTCGAGGTTCGCTTCGTCTTTTATGAAGGCATCGACTTTCTTGAAATCCGCCTCGATTTCCTTGTAGCAATCCAAGCAAAAATCGGTGTAGGATTTCAAATAAAGCCGGCCGCATAGTACACAATTTTCCAATTGGTTTGAGTGCACATCCATCACCTGGTGCTTTCTATTATTTATATCGGCATCCCCGCCAAAATGTTTAGTCCAAATTTAATTTTATTGCAATTTAAATTCAGTCACAAGCACGCGCTCCACTTTGCCTTCGGTGATGGTTTCGCTCAACTTCGTTTTCAGCTCCGTCTCAAGCATCGCGATGCCTTCTTTGCCGACCAATTCTTCTTTCGTGAATCCGGCTACGGTTGAAATGATCGCTGCCCGCACTTCAGCTGTGCGCTTTTCCGTCGCTTCTTTCGCTTTCTTGCTGTTCAGCTGGATATTGAACTGGACTACGGCATAATTTTCGCCAGTCGCAAGGTTTGTTGTAATGATATCCGTGTCGATGCTCATTTCCACCAACTCTTCAGCCGACAGCTTTTTTTCCGTCTCCGCTTCAGCAGTTGTGCTCTTCAAATAATACATCGCACCTCCGCCAAGGACCACGACCGCGATCAATAAAATAACCAACACTTTCATTTTCCCCATGGTGCACCTCTATCTCGTTAAATTTCTTCGCCGTACGGGGAAATCAACACTTCCACGCGGCGGTTTTCTGCACGGCCTTCCGCTGTATCGTTTGATGTGATCGGACGGTACTCGCCGTAGCCGGTCGCACTGAATGTCCGCGGATCGAGCTTATCGTTTTCAAGAAGGATCTTCATGAAATTGATGGCGCGTTCCGAACTGAGTTCCCAGTTGGACGGATAATCATCGGTCTGGACCGGCACATTGTCGGTATGGCCTTCAATATAGATATTCCGCGGCAAATCGGTAATCAAAAGTTCGGCGATTTCAGCCGCCATTTTCTCAGCATTTTCTGTAATCTCCGCGCTTCCGGAAGGATATAAGACGCCTTCTTTAATCGTCAAAAGCAAGCCTTTTCCGGTAAGTTCTGTTTCCAGTCTGGTCGACAGCCCTTTTTCTTTGATGTACGCTTCAATCTTTTCACGTACTTCTCCGAGCTCTTTAAAATCCTGTTCCAAAGCGATTTCTTCAGCCGTTTTCGGCCCCTCGTCGTCTCCCGGTTCGTCTTCCCCGAGATCCGCTAATTTCGAAGTCGTGTCCGGCGTCTCGACCGGCGCCTGGTTTTCCAGGATGCCCGTGCCGCCTTGCAATTCTTTATTGAACGACTGCGAGATTTCCTGGAACTTCTGCGAGTTCACTTCACTCGCGGCGAATAAAACAATGAACAGCGCGAGAAGCAGCGTCAAAATATCGGCGTAAGGGATCAACCACGACTCATCGACATGATCTTCATGCTTTTTCTTACGCTTCAACCTGACCACCCACTTTTTCCGGTTCTTTCAAGACGCGGTCTTTCGCCGGCAAGTACGTCAATAATTTCTCTTCCACGGTGCGGACCGGCAAGCCTTCCTGTACGGCAAGCAAGCCTTCCAGCATGATCATTTTCATCTTCGCTTCCTGTTCGGATTTGCGCTTCAGCTTATTCGCAAATGGATGCCAAAGCACGTAACCCGTGAAAATCCCGAATAGCGTCGCAATAAATGCCGCTGAAATCGATTTCCCAAGAAGTGCGATATCGTCCAAGTGGCCAAGCGCCGAAACGAGTCCGATAACCGCTCCCAAAACTCCGAGCGTCGGTGCATACGTCCCCGCTTGCGAGAAAATCTTCGCGCCTACTTCATGGCGTTCTTCCATTGCCGCAATTTCTTCTTCCATCAAGCTGCGGATGTATTCTTGCGGCTGGCCGTCAACGACCATTTTCAAGCCGCGCTGCAAAAATGGATCTTCCACTTCTTCTGCGCGCTCTTCCAAAGCTAGTAAGCCTTCTTTTCGTGCCAATAATGCCCATTCCGTGAACGTCGGAATCATTTCCTTGATTGGAATGATTTTCGGACCGCCGAACAGCACTTTGAACAGGCCCGGAACGTTTTTCAATTCATCCATCGGGAACGCAACCATCACTGCGGCAATCGTTCCGCCGAAGATGATAACCAGCGCCGCCGGATTATATAAAGCGACCGGATCTGATCCCTTAAGGATCATCCCGCCGACCAATACGACAAAACCAAGTATTACGCCTATCCATGATGTCTTATCCACACCAAAAACCTCATTTCACTCGTTAAAAAGTATGTTTTCTACCCCTGCTGTGCCTGCTTTTGAGTTTTTCTATTTCTGTCAGAACTAGCTAGTTATACTAGATGATATTCCGCAAAACAGCTCCGCTTTTCAAAACCTGTGCTCCTGCATCGCTGCGCTAGCTTCGTCGCAAAGACTTGCCCTCGCAGGCTTCGGTCAACTCTTGGCTTGCGCCGAACTAACTTGGGCTAACGCCCAAGTTAGTTCGGCACTTCGCTATCCCACGGGAGTCTCCGCTGTTTTGCTCCATACCAAGGAATTTCTTAGCGCCGGCGCGTCCAAGGGCTAGACGAAGCAATAAGACGAGTGTTCTTCTCGGCTTATTGCGGGAGTCATGCCCAAAGCGACCGGCGCGGTTATAAAGGATTATTTTTATTCAATTTACTTAAATCAGCTGTTCTTCACAAGCCCCATAACCTGTTTCCATGTGTCGCGAAGCTCTATCATCAAGCCTTCAACTTCTTCCAAGATCGTCACGTCGTTTTTCGTATTCGCTTCGATCAAGCGCGTGTACATGTATTCATATAATTGTTCCATATTCTTTGAGATCTCAGCGTCCGGATCCAAAGTAACGCGCAATTCCTGCGTGATGTTCTGCGCTTTAATGATATTGGTGTTCTTTTCTTGGAAATTGTTATCCGCCATCGCCTTTTTTGCGAGCTTCATAAATTTCAAACTGCCGTTATAAAGCATTAGCGTCAATTCCTGCGGAGATGCCGTCATCACCGAGTTTTGCTGATACGCCTGATAAGGATTAATCGTTGCCATCGTAGTTCCCCCTCTTACTTCCGTATATCTAAAAACGTCCCGTCCACTGGTGTGCTTTGGTAAGCGCCGCGGTATTTCTTGGACATTTGTTTCGTTTGGTTGATGCGATTCATCTGGTTCGTGAATGCTTGGTGCAGGCTGTTCATGAGCGGATTCAATTCGAGCTCCGCTGTCTGTAAGCTCTTCACCATTTCTTTGCCTTCAGCAGACCAGTTGAACTCCGCTCCGTTTTTCGAAGCTTCCATGCGGTCAATCACTCCTTGCCGCCTATCGAATAAAATCTGGATTTCCACCAAGTCTTCCGTCTGGTTATCGTCCATTTTGGAACCAATTGTTTTTGCTTTTGCAAGGATCGCTTCCGTCAATTCCAGAAGCTCCTGCAAATTTTCATGCTGTTTGTCCATTTACATCATTCCTAAGCTTTGTGAAATCCATGAACTTTGCGAGTTCATCTGGCTGATGGCTTTTTCCATCGCCGTGAACTGCTTCCAGTAGCGGTCTTCGATTTTTTCGAGACGTGTCTGCCAGCGGCTGATCTCTTCGTCCATCTGTTTGATGTATTTCGTAATTTGGCTATTATCGACCAGGCTTGTTGGACTGCCCGCTTTATCGCTTAGTTTTTTCACGACATTATTCAAAGCATCATAAACACGTCCGCCGACACCGACGTTTTTATCATCAACCCGATTCGTAAAGAGCGCCATTACTTGATCCGGCTTGTCCGTCAACGCTTTTTTCAATTTATCTTCATCAATGAAAAGCTTTCCGCCTTCCGACCATGTTCCGGTATTGATGCCGATTTGCGACAGCATATTGATGCTGCCTGCAGGCATGCCCGCAACCGGACTTGTAAACGACTGGCGCAATTCCTGGATGGCGCTTCTTAAAATCGGATCGTTTCGAAGCAAGCCGCTGCGCGCCTTTTCTTCCCATAATTCGATCTCGTTGTCTGTCATTTCTTTCTTTTGTTCTGCAGAAAGCGGCTGGAAATCCGGATAGCGTTTTTCGACTAATTGTTTTTCAATGTCCGCAATCGTTTCATTGTATTTATCAATAAAGCCTTTGATTTTATCGAAAGTTTTTGTTGGATCTGCTTGGACGGTGATAGTTGATTCCCCGACCTGAACTAGATTTAAAGTTAAACCGTTAATTGTCGTTTTATTGGACGTCAGGTTATCAACTGTGATGCCGTCAAACTTTACCGAGCCATTTGTTGCGGCTTTCATGAAACTATTTTCTGTTGCAGCGCTTGTTGAAAAGTTTGTAATAACGGCATCTCCATTTGCCGCATCTTTAGCATTAATGACTTGCCCTGCCAGTTCCGGCGTACTGAAGTTCATCGTGAAGTTCTGATCTCCACCCATGCCTTTTGTCGAGATGAAAAAGCTTGATGTCGTATTATCAAAACTCATCCGCAGCTCAGGAACTTTTGCAGCCGTCGCTTCTTGGACTTTTTTCGCTACTTGTTCGTACGTGTCAGTAGCCAAGATCGGTACAACAATGTCGGTTGCAGTTGCGCCCGACCCTTTAATGGTGATGCTTCCAGCTGTACCGATTGCATCAGTCGATTTTGCTGCAACAGCCGGATTAGCAAAACTTTTAATCGGTGCCGCTGAGTTGATTTTCGCACCCGCTGCCAAGCTATTCACTTTAACCGTATAAGAACCGCTAACCGACAGCGCAGTTGTTTCCGGCGTCACACTGCCTCCTGTAGCGGTCGAGCTGTATGAATTGAACGAACTTTGAAGACGCATATCACTTGCGAGTGTCCGCAAGTTTGATAGCGATAAGTTTACGTCACGGTAAGCGTCTTTCTGCCATTCCGTGAACGTCTTTTGCTGTGTCAATTTATCCTGCGGCAATTTTTGTGCCGCCATCATTTCTTTTACTAAGGAATCTGTGTCGATTCCTGATGCTAATCCACCAATACGCATGAGGCTCACTCCTTACAGTTTTTCGTCTACTAGCAATCCTGCGAATTCGGCCATAGAGGCATACATATCGAGGAATTTCTTATTCGGGATTTCTTTGATCACTTCGTCGGTGATCGTATCGATGACTTGGACGTAATATTCGCCCAGTTCGTCATGGAATTGGAATTTAACCGATGTATTCGTCGGCTCAAGGAAATCGTTCATGCCTTCCACTTTTTCAATGAGCTTTTCTTTTGTAACGTTCGCCGTTTTTTCGGCTTCGAGTTCCACTGTTTTTTCTTTCGGCTGAACAGCAGGTACAATTGCTGCTTCAACTGTCTTGACTGGAATATAAACTACAGGCGGCTGCTTCACTTCCATGGTTAACTCTCCCTTACCGTTCAATTAGCGGGTCGGTTGAATCCCGAAAGCGAGCTCGAACCGTCACCTATCTATAGTAGTTATCGGCAAACGAAATCATTTTTTAACGGATTTCCGCAAAAAAATAAAACCGATTCACGGAGGAACCGGCCTTTCTTTAAGCTAGGTTATTGAATTGCTTGCTGACGCCTTGCGTCCAGTGGTTGTTGAGTCCAGTCGGATCGTTCGTTGCACCAACTGGAGCGTATTTCGCGCCAATTGCTGCGATGGTGTCTTTTCCTTGATTCAAATAATTCTTCCGCAAGTTCCGTGCCATGTCGAAAATGCTATCTTCGATCGAGTCGTAGCTGCGGAGGCCGTTCTTGCCCATCATGCCGGCAACATTGTTCTTCTGGTTGACGGCGTTTGACGAGCCGTTGCCGGTTTCATGAATGGCGATTGCTGAAAGAAGGTTAGGATTGATGTCGTATTTTTTCCCGGCATTGATGAAATGGTTCGCCGCGCCGCTGAGTTTTCCGTCGAGCGTATTCTCAAGCTTAATAAACTGCACTGGCTTAAAGCCGAAGTCACTCGTATCTTGCGGACTTGTCGGAACGGCTCTCGTATCGATTGGCGAAGCCGTATTCTTAGCAGTCGATGCTGTTTCCGATTCGAGTGGTTTGATCGTCACTTGAATCGGTGTAAACGAACCGTTTGTCTGTGGAAGTAATTGAGTTGGCATTTGCATCGTCTGTTCAGAAGCCGGCTGCATATTCTGCATCGCTGCATTCAGGATCATCATGAACAGCGAATTATCGTTCGGCATGCCGCCCATCGGCGATGCCGCATTTGTCTGATTTATCGAAGGCGCTGCTTGCGCCATAGAAGCCATAGTCATGTAATAAAACCAATTTGAAGAAACTGGACCGGTCATTTCGAGGGTTCCCACCTTTTTGCTTAAATGAATGCACGTTTATTGTATAGGATATTGGAGGAAAAAAGAATAGGATAATTGTGGCAATAATAAAAAATTGTTAGGAGAAATTAAACTTGTCCAGATTTTACTTAGTGAAAGATACCCTCTTATACTAGAAAAAACGGAGTGTTTTAGGAGGCGGCGGAAATGCACGATTTACTTTGCGGAAAGTTACTAGGTGACGGATGCTTGACAAAACAAGGAACAAGAAAACCGAGATTCCAATTTACTCATTGTAAAAACGATAAAGGTTGGAGTGAAAATTGTTATGAACAACTTTCAGAATCCCTTCCATTAAACCTTCCCAAATACAGAAAAATTGTAGATACAAGAATGACAGCCGGATTCACAGAAAGTTATATTGTCCAATCCCGTACTTCAGATGAATTTAGTAAGCTATACGAAATTTGGTACCCTCATGGAAAGAAAGAATTACCTTTCTCTTATATTGAGAAACATTTCAACGAAAAAACATTTGCTTGGTGGTATCAAGATGACGGCCATTTAAAACAAGAGAATGGCATTGTGAAAAAAGTTATCTTTTCAACTGATAGCTTCACACCTTTAGAGAATCAATTCCTCATTGACTTTCTTCAAAAGAAATATCATCTTAGCTTCTCAATCGATGCTCAAAACCGGCTTATCTTGTATGACCAATTTCAAATCCTCTATTTCTTAAAGTTAGTCGGTCCTTATATACACGAATCTATGAACAGAAAAAGGCAAAGTTTAAATGGATCTAAAGTAATTGCAGAACGCTCCACTATTTACTTGCCTACCGAATTTATTGTTAAAAACCCTACTGTTGAAATAAACAATCATTATAAAAAATTGCCCTTTTTAATGGCGCTTTCTGAAAATCATACCGAATTTTTCAAAGAGAATATTTCGGCACAAAATAAAACAATTGCTACTAGACCGTATCAGATAAAAATTAAAGAAGATTATAAAGATCTTCTAGTAAGATTAAAGTGTAAGACCGGATTAACTATTAGCCAAATAACCGCATATTGCTTCCGTTTATAAATTCAAAAGATATTATACTCCCTCCTAATGAAAATTAATGTTCCGCTGAGCTTCAAGAAAGTTGTATTCAATTTGTAAATCTTTATTTGGCCGTTCAACTTTTCTACTTCTTCTATATGAAAGATCATTTCCAGAAGCATATTCTGCTATCATTTTCATTACTTGCAGCTTTTCATCCATATCATCTAAAATCTTGATTTGCTCTTTTGTCCATTGAAGTTGCTACTCCAGAACTTCTTTTTGTTCTTTCATTATCCCATTCTCCTTTTCACAAAATTAAAATGAGCAGTCACAGATATTTTGTAGCTGCTCATTTCATTAAAAACTTATCCTTTCAAATCCACCGACCCGCCAAGGTGCGGCTGAACAGATTGCTCCAGCATCTTTACAACACTGTCACCATTCACTTCTGCTTGATCTATCGACTTCTTCATAACTGATATACTCGCTTCCTGTCTTACATTCATCTGGCTCAATGCCATTGATAAAGCTGCGATATCCATTTGAAATCCTCCTTATAGAAAAAGGAGCCTATTTCTAGGCTCCCGGTTTTCATTAAGATTAACGTAGTAATTGAAGAACAGCTTGTGGCTGTTGGTTGGCTTGCTTTGCCGCTATGTCTTTCGATCATAGAATAGACTATATCTTCACCCTTAACACTTAAGGGGCTGGGCACTTCGAATGGCGTTTGCCACCCTACGGATTTCATCGTCATAGCATTCGCCTTAGACGGTCTATCCTAGTCGTTGAACCTTCTCCAGAATTTCTTCACAGGAGCTTGGCTGCTGATTATCCATTGGTCCATCCTCATCATTTTCAAACCGTGACGCCTGCCGTTTCCAGCTACGCTGTGGTTGATGAAGCTTTAGGAAGTTCCAGCAATTCACCCAGTCATAATCTAACCCGTTACCCGGTTAGACGCCCTTCGATCAATTATCTCAACAGTTGCAATACTGCTTGAGGCATTTGATTGGATTGAGCCAACATTGCTTGTGATGCTTGTGCAAGAATTGAATTTCTTGTTTGTTCCATCATTTCTTTCGCCATCGTGCGAACATTTACTTTCATAAATGACTAGACTATATCTTCACCCTCTAATTTAGTAGGGGCCGGGCACTTCGGATCTGTCAGTGCTGATGTACACTGTGTCACCTACGGATTTCATCACCATAGCTTGCGCATTAGATGGTCTATCCTAGTCGTTGAACCTTCTCCACTCTTTCGAGACAGGAGCTTGGCTGCTGATTGCCCAATCTTTTATTTTTTCGAACCATCACGTCTGCCGTTTCCAGCTGCGTTGTGGCAATAAAAGCTATAAGGGGTTTCCAGCAATTCACCCGGTCGTAATCTCTGGCTGTTACCGGCCAGGACGACTGTACCTCTGCTCGCTTACGCGGCTTCGGCATAATCAACGTCGCGGATACGTGATTCCGCTGCTGTTAAGTTTTCAGAAGTACTAGATAAGTTATTGATTGTATGCTCAAGTCTGTTTGAAGCTGCACCCATCTTAGATCTTTCCAAAGAAACAGTGTCAATCGCTTTTTGAATGACTGTAATTGCAGCTTGTGCACCTGTTGCAGTTTTCACATCAATAGACTTAGTATTTAAAGAATCTGCATCACTGTTCATCTTGTCAATAGAAAGTCCTAATTGTTGGTCAGTAGAATTTTCAGATCCAATTTGAAGAGTAACTTTATCATTGGAGTTCGTAACAATTGTGCCTGCAGTAGCCGCTTCTGTCCAGTTAGCGTTAACCCCAATTTTAACTCCTAATTGACTAAAATCTAATACTCCAGCATCACCTTCAGTATTTTTAACTGTTTGGGCATTACCCTTTCCATCTGATAATTCCATACCATCAGCTGTGCTAGCAAGAGTATAAGTTGTACCACTTTCTGCCCCACTAATATCAATTGAAGTCACACCATTATTTCCTACTGCCATTGTAGAAGTAGCATCTAACTGCGTTCCAAATTTACCGTCAATCAATGTCTGACCGTTAAATTTAGTTGCAGAAGCAATTCTATCAATTTCAGTATTCAATGCATCAACTTCATCTTGTACAGCTGTACGGTCATTTTCGCTCAAAGTGCCATTTGATGCTTGTGTAGCAAGTTCGTTCATTCGTTGGAGAATAGAATGTGTTTCATTCAATGCACCTTCAGCAGTTTGAAGTAAAGAAATTCCATCTTGAGCATTCTTAGAAGCTTGTTCTAAACCACGAATCTGTCCGCGCATTTTCTCAGAAATTGAAAGACCTGCTGCATCGTCTTTCGCGCTATTGATGCGAAGACCAGAAGAAAGTTTTTCCATGCTGTTCGCTTGAGCACTAGTTGCTGAACTCATTTGACGGTGCGTGTTTAAAGCTGTGATATTGTGATTGATAATCATTTTGTATTACCTCCGTGTAATGTTTTTTGTTTTTTGCAAGCGCCCAAATCCGTTTGGACTGCCTTACAGTATTTATATCGGAGGGCGTTTCGAAATGTTTAGCTTTTTTTAAAAGTTTTTTATAAAGTTTTTCCATTTTCTTTTCTTCCATCAAAAAAGCCTGCATCTCTGCAGGCCTCTCCTCACTTCTTCATCTTCAAAAAATCACTGATATTAATCACATTCGACGTCGCTTGCTTGTTTTCTTCCTGAATCTCCAAATACACTTCTTTCCGGTGGATGGTGATGTGCTTCGGCGCGTTGATGCCGAGCCGGACCATGTCCCCTTCAATGGCCGTAACCGTGATTTCGATATTGTCGTCGACGACAATCGTTTCGCCTTTTTTTCTGCCAAGTACGAGCATCGCTTACACCTGCCCTTGTTCAGTCTGGAATAAACGCTGTTTGATCTGGTAGGTTTTATTGTCCAAGACGATTTGCATGCCGATTTTCTTCCTATTGTTAATGACGAGCGGCGCTTTCAAGTTGGTCGTCGCGTCTTTCATTTCTCCGGTAACGGAAACGGTTGTTAAGACGATGGCGTCTGTCGGTTCTTCCAGTTCCAGCCGCTCCACCAATTGCTCCGCAAGTTTGATGTCGTATTCCGGGAAGAATGAAAACGGATCAACGAGGAAAAAGCTGAGTTCTGCCGATTCAATTGACTGGAGGAAAAAGAATGGCGAGTCGCTGCTTTCATCTGCAGGCAGTAAAACATACTTTTTCATTTCTTCAAAGCCTGGAATTCCTTTTGTAAATGTCAGGACGCGGTCGTCCGCAAGTTCAATTTCGCCGAATTGGCTTGTTTGAATTTTCATGATGGGCCCCTTTCTGTCTGTTCCATTACATAAAATGAGTAGGTTCTCTTATTAGCTTAACCGATATTTTTGAAGCTTCAAGACATATCTTATGCCCTAAATGTTTAAACATTTATAAAATCTTTACAATTTCCTGCTCTAAACTAGTGAAAAAAGACTAGTCATGTGCTATCTTAATAGAGCTATCTCCTAAGACAGTAGGAAATTCGCTTTATTCCAATAAAGTATTCTTTGGTTATTCTCGTAATTTTACCATAAATCGCCTTTTCGAGAATCCCTTATCATTAACCGAGAAAGAGTTGTGTAATCATGGAACCTATTTCATTCACTTATAATTGGCCGCTCGTCATCCTTTCCATCTTTGTCGCAATGTTTTCTGCATTCGTGGCCCTCGACATCAGCAGCCGCCTCGCCATTTCAAAGCAAGGTTTGAAGAAGCGCTGGATCTTGTCTGGCGCCATCGTCATGGGGCTCGGCATTTGGGCGATGCATTTCATCGCCATGCTCGCTTTCCATATGTCGATGGAAGTCAGCTACAGTGTACCGATTGTCATCCTGTCGATTTTGCCGGCGCTCGCTTCCTGCTGGGTGGCTTTCCGCATCATCAGCCGCCCGTCGAATTCGTGGAAACGGCTGCTTGTCGGGGCGTTCTTTATCGGACTTGGCATCATTTCAATGCATTATATCGGCATGGAAGCGATGCAGATGGGCGCGGATATTCAGTATGATCCGTTTCTTTTCGCTTTGTCTGCCTTGATTGCTTTCGCTACGTCTCTTGCGGCGCTTTATTTATTATTCCGTTTGCGCGGGTTGTCCAATTTCCACTGGGGCAAATTCGGCAGTGCGATATTAATGGGCTTTGCTGTAGCGGGCATGCATTATACCGGGATGGCCGCGGCGACGTTTACGCCGGTGGAAGGCCATGTGCACGGCAGCGCTTCATCGATGAACGGCACGCTGCTCGGCTACGCGGTCGGGCTTGGTGCGATGCTGATTTTGAGCCTTGCTTACAACAGCGTCCGCATCGACCGCCGGATTGCCGCCCAGTCGGATGAATCAGAGCTGAAATTCCAGTCGGTCATCGAATCGGCGAATGATGCCATCATCGTCGCAGACCATACTGGCCTAATCACCCAATGGAACCAAGGAGCCGAGCGTATTTTCGGCCATGCCAAAAAAGAAATGATCGGCGAAAACCTGCAAATGATCATTCCGGAACATCATCGCAAACCGCATGAAGACGGCATGCTTCGCTACTATCAATCCCGCATGCCGCAAGTCATCGGCAAAACGATTGAACTGGAAGGTTTGCATAAAGACGGAACCGTATTCCCGATCGAAATGTCGCTTGGCACTTGGGAAACGGAAGACGGTGTGTTCTTCAGCAGCATCATTCGCGACATCACTGAACGGAAACAAACGGACGAGAAAATCAGCAGCCTTGTCTACTTGGATCCATTGACCGGCTTGCCGAACCGCCGCTTGTTCAATGACCGGCTTGCTTCCATGTTGTCCCGTGCCGCTGAAAACCAGCAGCGTTTCTCCTTGCTGTATTTGGATATCGACCATTTTAAATTGGTCAACGATACCTTTGGACATGCGACCGGAGATCAATTACTGATTGAAGTGACGGAGCGTCTGAAAAAGCATGCCGATGAGCGGGATACCATTTCCCGCCTCGGCGGCGACGAATTCATTCTTTTATTGCCGCAGACCGATTCCAGCAAAGCGGCGGAGTTTGCCCAGCAAGTCCTCGACTGCTTTAACGAGCCGTTCCAGTTTAATGGCGAGGAAGTTTTCATCACACCGTCGATCGGCATCAGCCTTTACCCGACTGATGGGGGAGACGCCGAAACTTTGATCAAGAATGCGGACCTTGCCTTGTACCGGGTGAAAGAGGAAGGCAAGAACAATTACCAGTTTTTCACGAAAGACATGAACGAGGAAGTATCGCGGCGTTCGAAAATCGCCATCGGCCTCCGGAAAGGCTTGGACCGCGGCGAATTTACGATCAACTATCAGCCGCAAATCGACATCAAAACCGGTAAGATCATCGGCGTGGAAGCGCTCGTCCGGTGGGTGCACCCGCATATGGGGCCGATTTCCCCGGGCGAATTCATCCCGATTGCGGAAGAAACCGGCACGATTATCCAACTCGGCGAATTTGTTATGCGAAATGCCTGCCTGCAGAACAAAGCCTGGCAAGATGCGGGGCTTCCGAAATTCCGTGTGGCCATCAATATTTCGTCGCGCCAGTTCTCGCAGACGAATCTTAGCGACTTGGTCCACAGCGCCCTTACCGATTCTGGCCTGGAGCCGAAGTATTTGGAGCTGGAATTGACCGAAAGCATCATTCAAGGATCGACGAGCGCGGTTGCGACGATGATGGAACTGAAAGCGATGGGTATTCATTTGTCGATCGATGATTTCGGAACCGGCTATTCGTCACTGAGCTATTTGAAGCTTTTCCCGATCAACACTTTGAAAATCGACCAGTATTTCACACGCAATATCCATGTCGATGTGAAAGACGCGGCGCTTGTCGATACGATTATCCGCATGGCGCATAACCTCGAGTTGAACGTGATTGCAGAAGGTGTGGAGACGAACGAGCAGCTGGATTTCCTGAAAGAACGCCAATGCGACCAGGCACAGGGCTATTACTTCAACCGCCCGCTGCCTGCAGAAGACATTTTGAGATTGTACGGAGACCCGGCGCCTGCCGGGGTGTAACATGGGAAAAGGCTCTTGAGACGAAATGTCTCGAGAGCCTTTTTTGTTTTATACTGTCAAAATTCCTTCCGCTTCGCATCGGAGCTTGTAAACGTTTTGGATCCATTCATGTTCGTGAACGATTCTCTTTTCCATTTTCAAAAGTGTCCGCTTGCCGACGCGCCGGTCCACTAAGCTAAGGATTTGGATGATGTGGTTTTTCGACGCCAGCGATTCAGAGATCGGCGCATTGAAATAGGATTCGAGCGCATCGAAGAAATCGTATTGTGCGTAGATGCCTTCTTGTTTGATTAATTGATGGGCGGTATCCTGGATGCGGATGTTTTCATCGACATCGTCAAATTCATAGAATTCCTGCGAGTGCCGCAGCGCCCATTCCTTTTCATACTCTTCCCGCTCCGCCGTGATCGTGCACATGCTGAGCAATTCTTTTCCGTCTACCGTGATAACCGCGCGCCCAAGCCCATCATGTGCTTTCCGGTAGTTCATGACTTGGAAATCTACTCGGCCAGCGAGCGATTCACAGGTCAGGCTCTTCAACTTCTTTTTCGCTTTGCTCCATTTTGGACTGTACATTTGTTTTCTCCTGTATCATTTCGGATTTCAGTTCCACACTTTGTCCAAGTCTCCTGCATAAAAGCCGATTGCTTTCTGATAGCTTGAAATTTCTTCGTCACTCGTTGTTTCAGCCAAACAGCGAAGCAAGATTTCCATCGCTTGGCTATGCTGTTTTAGATTATAGAGCGTCATCGAATAAAACACACGGATGGCTCGATTTTCCGGAAAAAGTTCAATTCCATTCAAAAAGACGTTCTGCGATTTTTTATACTCGCCTAAAGTTCTCCAAGTACTTCCGAGGCCAATGATGGCCCCTTCCAGATCTTTTCCGGACAAGCCCAATTCAATTGCCTTTTCGTAATAAGGGACAGCTTCCGCTTCTTCGCCCAATACATCAAAGCTCCAGGCACACTGGTAATTCAGCAAAGCATCTTTTGGAAACTGCTCGGCTAATTCCACCAGCAACTTATTCGATTCCCTTGTTTTGCCTTCATTTCTTAACTGGATCGCTTGGTTTAATTGTTCTTCCATCCTATTCATTCCTTCTCTTTTGCCTCATAGAAATTATAGACAGTCTTCAAGTTCCGCTGGATGCCATTCGTCCCTCGCCATTTCGCGTAAGCTTCCGGCAATAAAAATTCCGCTACATACTCCTCGAGAGCCACTTTTTCATCGTGTGCTTGCTTCGCCGAATCACTCAGCAGCAGGAGATAATCATGCATCGCTTCGATGATTTTCACCGAGTGGATCGCGCCATGGCCAGGCAGCACCGCATCAATTTCGAAAGTTTTTAATGCTTCTAAGGTTTTCAAAAAGCCATCGGGGTCGTAGATAGGCAAATGCAACGCTTCTGTCACGATGTCGCCCGCAAACAGGATTTTTTCTTCAGGGAGATACAGAAAACTATCGCTCGGTGTATGCGCTCCGCCCAGGCAATGCAGTTCCACCGTCCGTTTTGAGCCCTGGAAAATGCGGCTGTCTTCAAACGCAACAGTGGGCAAGACCATTTTCATATGCGGCAGTTCTTCTTTCACTCTTGCCATCTCTTCCGATTGATTGATGAGGCTCGCCCGGATCACCGGATTTTCGGCCGCTTTGATTTGATGTTCCAAACTGAGAAGATAATGCGCCATTTCCGCTTGTTCAACGGCAATTTCCTTTAGAACGTTTTGTTCTTCAAATAACTGCCGGGTCAATGAAGTTGAAATGATGGCAGCATCTTCAAATACTTGATTGCCAAAAACGTGGTCGCCGTGATAATGGCTGTTAATAAGATGCTTCACTTTTTTTCCGGTCAGTTTCTCTGCTTGATTTCGCAGCTCCTGTGCCGCAGAAGGCGTACTGAACGAATCGAAGACCAACAGCTCTTCTCCTAAATCCACTACTCCCGCGTTGCTCCAAGCGCCGGTGCCGGGTTTCGCGACCGCCGCAAATATCCCTGCAGCCATTTCATATAAGTGAAAATAATCGGTTTCTGCCCTTAACTCCCCCATAATTCCTCTCCCGTCCGCAAACCTTTACTCCATCGCTTTTAAGCTCTCTCCAATATTCTTTTGCAAGATTGATAAATTCAGCTTCTTACCGGTTTCCACATAGAAACTCTTCAATAACCCTTTGCAGTTCGCCACCAAAAACCAATAGTTTTCTTCAGGCAGCTGCTGTTTTTGAAGCAGCACTTTCTCCGGCATTTCCGTTAATAAATCTTCTATAACTTTCAGATCCATTCCGCGTTCCAACATTTCCAGAAGGGGCATCAATAGCCGCTCCTCTTCCGCATGGACATACACGCTTTCGGAGATAAAGATTTTATTCCATAGCGCTTTTGCGAGTTCCGGGTAAGCCGCTGCATCCAGTTTCGGATTTTTTACAAGTTCATCAAACGCATCCGCCGCATGGGCGACGCTATGCGCCCAGCCTTTTACGGGTACGTAGCCGCGGATATCCTGTTCTGCCGGCATATATGCGAGAAGGGCTTCATGAGTTTTTTCAATCGCCGCTTCCGGTAAAAAATCATGCTTATTGTCGCTGTAAAGAATTGCCGCAATCCAAAGCGATGCGAAAGAACGCGTGAATACCGTATCCGTTCCGCTCTCGCCGATTCCTTTAAACAGCAGCTCCAAAGAGATGTCGAGCAACTCGGCCAATTGATCGCCCTTCAGCCGGCCTTCCATGATCCACGTCGAAAAGGTTCCATAAATCAGTTCGTCCCGGAGTTCACTGTCCACAGAACCGATATGGTCGGCCATCGATTGGATAAGCAAATCGTCTATCGCGTGTTCCCTTTGCAGTTTCCGCTTTAATTCTTCCTCTGTCATAGTTAGTTTCCTCACTTGTTAAAATAATGGATAACCGCCATTTCCTTGCCGAACCGATTGCCTTCATCAATAAACCCTAAGCTTTTATACAGCTGATGGGCTCCCTTATTTTCCGGATGGTAGCCCACAACGATTTTCTCGGCGTTCCATTTTGTTTTCATTTCGTTCATCATCAGCTGCGTTGCCGCTTTTCCGATTCCTGAGCCTTGAAATTTCTTATCAATCATGATGCGGTAAATCCAGTAGCCGTCCAGTTCTTCCGGCACCGTGTTGAACATCAGGAAGCCCACAAGCGTGTCATCTGCGTAAATCACATACGCTTTTAAGGTCGGCTCAAAATGCAGTTGTGCAATCGATACCGCATTCGGTTCAATATGGGCTGCTTGCTCCTCGGATACTTCGAGCCCGCAGCAGGCATACCAGTTTTCTTCATTTACTTCTGTAAACGTTACATTTCTTGCGTTCATCTAGGTTCCCCTTCCAATTTGCGGGGAAAATGCGGAGCTGTTCGTCAGTCCTTCGCCATCCCCTTGTTGATCGTATTGATGTTCATGTAATTATTTGACATAATGACCGCCTCCTTTAATGGTTTTTTTATTTAAATAAAATACGCTCTATTGTTTCAAAAATACGCCCCATTACAAGGGAAATACGCTCAGTAGCACTAAAAATACGCCCAGTAACCGGCTAAATACGCTTCTACACGAAAATCAACGCACAAAAAACACCTTCTAAGATAAACATATCTCAAAAGGCATTTATTGGCAATCTATTCTGAAATTTCATCACTTCTTAAAAATCGTACTCCGCTTCTTTCGCTTCCCGGATCTGCGTAAACGTCTCGGTCAACATTACGGTGTCTTCCACAAGCCGCTCGAGGCGAAGGCGGACATCGTCGTTGACGATTTCTTTCCGGTAGAAATCCTGTTCTTCAATAAAGACGAAGGTCTGGACAAGCTGCGCTTTCATATATGCGAGAATCGGCTTGAGCTGAAGTTCCGCAATCAAGTAATGCTTCGAAGATCCTGCCGTGATGAACAGGCTGACGACTTTGTCGCGAAGCGCGTCCACCGGAAGCAAGTCGAAGATATTCTTTAAGGTCGCCGGAATCGACGCCTGGAAAATCGGCGTGCCGATGATGATGGCGTCCGCTTCCATGAGCGTGCGCGTGACATAGCCTGTGTCGCCTTCATATTCCAAGTAGTTGCGGCCGTCGCTGAACTGGACGTCGTAATCCGCAAGGTCGAGCAAGACGGTTTCTGCGTCCGGGTATTTCGCCGCCAAAACGCTAAGTGTATAATCCATCGCAATCCGGGTTTTCGACCCGACTCTTGAACCGGATAATCCTACGATCTTCATTTTCATCGCCTCCTATTTCGCCGTGTATTTCTTGATGGCCGGCAAGATTTCCGTACCGATCAATTCCAGGTTTTTGCGGATATTGTCAAACGGCATGCCGCCGAAATCGATTTGCGCGATATAGCGCTGGTGGCCGAAGACTTCGTGCTGGTGCAGGATCTTTTCGATGATTTGCTGCGGGCTGCCGACGTTCATGATGTTTTGTGGATCGGCGCCTTGTGCGAATAGCTGTTTCGGGAATCCTTGCCCGTTTGTCAGCTTCATGCCTTCGTTGATATGCGGGTACAGGTCTTTCAAGGCCTGCTGCATCGAATCGGCTGCATAGAAAAAGCCTGCTGTTGCGACCGGCAGCTGGGCTGGGTCGTGTCCGCCTGCTCTTGCCGCTTGTCGGTAGGCATCGATTGTGCGTTTAAATACCGCTGTCGAACCGCCGAGATGCGCCATAAACATCGGCACGCCGGCGTATCCTGCTTTCATCGCACTGGCAGGTGTTCCGCCAACTGCGCGCCAAATCGGCATCGAACCAGTCACAGGGCGCGGCAGCACGCGTGCATCTCTTAGTGGCGCACGGAACTCGCCGTTCCAATTGACTACTTCTTCTTCATTTAAATTCAACAGCAATTCGAATTTCTCTTCGAATAATTCCTCGTAATTGCGGACATCGTAGCCCAGCAAGTCGAACAAGCCGACACGTGACGCACGCCCTGCAACGATTTCTGCACGTCCGCCTGAAATCAAATCGATCGTCGAGAAGTCTTCATAGACCCGTACCGGATCGGAAGTGCTGATGATCGTCGACGAACTCGCGATTTTAATCTTTTCTGTCGCTTGTGCAATTGCCGACAATACAACTGTATGTGCTTGCGTCGCGAAATAGTCCTGATGGCTTTCGCCGACGCTGAAAAAGTCGACGCCTGCTTGTTCTGCGAGCTTGGCGTATTCGATAATTTCATGGACCCGTTCTTTTGCGGAAATCCGTTCACCTGTCAGCGGATTCGGCAAATGATCCCCCAACGTATAAATTCCGAATTCCATCCCTTTGCTTTCATCAATGCGATACTTCTCCATCTATTCCTCCGCCTTTCCATCTATGGTACTAGTATAAACAGTCTTTCCCGCAACTATCTAGAAGAATGTCTCGAATTCAATGCATTTCAGCCAAAGGTCTGAAGGAAAAAATAAAACAGTCCAGAAAGAAGCACGATGGCTCTCTCTGGACTGTCTCCATTTTTTATCCGACTGTTTTGATGGCTGGCGCAGCCGTCTTCAAGCGCATCAATCCCACACTGCCTTCGATGCCTTTCAAGTTCGCCATGAAGGCTTCAAGCTGCATGCCTTTTGCATCCAGTAGTTTCCGCAAATTCGCCTGTTCCATATAGTCGCTGCTGAAGACGATGTCGCCGCCTTCCGCTTGTCCTTCAATGCGCGCTGCAATATTGACGGTGCGGCCGAAATAATCGAGCCGGTCATTTGAATTCACCGCAATTGCCGGTCCGCTGTATAAGCCGATTTTCAAAACGATGTCTTCATTCGCACCGTTATTGAACGCAGCCAGATTCTGTTGGATTTCAAGTGCCGCTTTCAAGCCGTCTTCCGGCAAATGGAACACCGCCATCACCGCATCGCCGATGGTTTTCACGACGCTGCCAGAGTTTTTCGCGATGTGCTGCGTCAAGAATTCAAAATGCCGTCGCACCTGGCCGTAAGCTGCGGCATCACCGACCGTTTCGTATAACGACGTCGAGCCTTTCAAATCCGTGAACAGGATCGTCACCCGGTCGATGCCGATTTTCTTGCCGGGCGACAGCACTTCCGACGAAAACAGATCGTGGAATTCCTGCATCGCCGTGACTTTCGCCGCCGTGACTTTTTCGGCATTCCATGAATCCTGTTCCAGCACAATGACGATGTCGTTCGAACTGGAATTCGTGATTTCGACTTCTGACGGATTTCCAATCGATGCAAACGACCACCCTCCATCGGAATAAACCAAAGAATCGCGTCCTTTTTGCCCCTTGCCTGTCTCGAACCGCACTTGATCATTCGCCTGGACTACCCGTACCCGCAACGATTCCAAGCTTTCGGGAATGTTGAGTAAAACGGTTTCCCCCATCCCAACGATTTTCTGCATCTTTACATGCGGCGTGATCATCGGACCGCCGACGCAATACACTTCCGCATACGCTTTTCGTACAGACGGATGCACCGAAAACTGCAATTCAACGTATTGGTCGAAATTCGCATCGTAGTTGATGCCGCACAGGTCGCAGTGGAATTGTTCGGTGATGTCCGACAACGAATTCTGTTCCGACTTCGATATGCGGCAATTCGGGCAGATCAGATTCCAGCTCAAGTTCAGCATGCCTTCTTTCGTTGCATACAATAAGAGTCGGAGCACTTCGTCCAAGTCCGCATGCCATAAGTTCGCAAGCAGCGCGGGTTCGATATGGGCGACGTCTTGGCTGCTTTTTTCGATCAAATAATCATGAAGCAGTGCCACATACTTTTCTTTCACCGGCCGCTTCCGCAATGCCGTTTCCAGCCGCTCGAGTTCATCGAGCTGCACTTTATGGCTGGACGATTTCTGCGGAGCGTTGAACGGATCATCCGCTCCCGATGCCAAATATTCTTCCAAGTACTTCATGCTGTTTTTCATCGACTGCAAACCGATGAGCGGAATCGCCGCAGCACCTAAAGCGTTGCGCGCTTTGAACGAAGCCTTGATGCGCACGCCGGTTTTATTCGGCGAACCGTCTTTTGCTTCGAATAGTTCAACACCCCACAGGTAATAGTGAAGCGGGCCGCCAATATAGCGGCGCTCCACGGAATACGCACGGTTCTCTTCCCACTGGAACGGATACTCCCGCCAGTGCAGCGGAACCGTGTTGGCGATTTTCGCCCGGCCTTCCCGGAAAAAAACACCGTTGCCTTCTTTTTTCGCTTCACTGAAGGCGACCGGAAAAAGGCCGATGTATAAATTCAAGCGATTGTTGTCGCTCAACAATTTCCAGATCGTTTCTTTACGAAGCGGAAATTCCCGCTCCATCGTATAATTCTTTACTGCATAATTCATCTGCTTCGCTCCTAAGATATCGCAATCGCGACAGCTAATAAAATCACATGGAAGATCTGGTCAGCCATGATGGACAGCCAGACCTTTTCAGGCCCTTTAGCTGTTTGGACACGGCGTACCCAGAAAGCGACAAAAGTTTTGCGGTCTAAAATGACATGTCCGATGAAGATGATGGCAATTCCTTCTAGCGATAAGCCGCCGGATAACCAGCCGACACTCCCCACTATGATTGTATAGACCGACACATGGGTCAATAAAGGCAGCCATTTCGTCGCCTTGTATTTCGCCAT
Source organism: Planococcus sp. NCCP-2050 (assembly GCF_023708025.1). Taxonomy (NCBI): domain Bacteria; kingdom Bacillati; phylum Bacillota; class Bacilli; order Caryophanales; family Caryophanaceae; genus Planococcus; species Planococcus sp. NCCP-2050. The sequence goes on from NZ_BRCX01000002.1 coordinate 401,916, forward strand.
CCAAGAAGTCTGCAATAGAAAATCACCGATTAAATGCCCGATTAACAGCCAATCAAACTGGCTCATAGTTTATACTCATCTTCATGTTCAATATCGCAGTCATCAAAGTCATAATTGCATTCTTCGAGGATGCTGATGAACGCATCGACAATTTCTGCATCGAACAGCGTGCCGCGGCAGCGGAGGAGTTCCGCTGCACTTTCCCGGTAAGACAAGCCGACGCTGTAAGAGCGGGTTGTCGTCATCGCATCAAAGGTATCTGCGACGCCGACGATTCTTGCAAATAGCGGAATGTCCCCTTCTTTTAAAGCATCCGGATAGCCGGAGCCGTCTAAGCGTTCATGATGCGAGCGCGTCGCCTCGATTGCATAGACCATCGAAGACTTCGGCTCCATATTCGATAAGATATCCGCTCCGATGACGGTGTGCTGCTTGATCAATTCGTATTCTTCGAATGTCAGGCGCTCCGGTTTTCTGAGCACTTCGTCGGTAATGCCGATTTTGCCGATGTCGTGGAGCAGCGCCGCTTTATAAAGTTCTTCCCGCATCGTCAATCCCAAGCCCAGGCGTTCTCCGATCCAGACGGAATATTTCGCTACCCGTTCCGAATGCCCAGCTGTATACGGATCCCGTGCATCCAGCACTTTTGCGAGCGTCCGGATCATGCTGACGAACATTTTGTAGAGTGCATCGTACATTTGGCTGTTCTGCAGCGCAAGTGCCGATTGGTTCGCGAGCGCTTGGGCAAGTCTCATGTCTTGTTCCGTGAAGAAAGCGGTGTGTTTTTTATTCAGCAATTGCAAGGCGCCAAGTACCGTATCCTTCACAATCAACGGCACGGTAATCATCGATTTCGTTACAAAGCCGCTTGAATGGTCGACCCGGTTTGTCCAGTTCGGATCGGTCGCTGCGTTTTCAATCAGCTGTGCCTGGCCTTCCGAAATGACTTTCCCCACAATGCCTTCATCTTTTTTCAATTTGATATTTAAAATGGTCGAAGACGAGGGGCCGAAAGCCGCCACCGCCTTGATTTCTTCTTTCTCATCATCATCCGTTACCCAAAGCGTCCCCGCTTCCGCGCCGACTACTTCCACCATCTGCAAAAGAATGTTCTGAAACACCTCTTCAATCGCCAAATTGGAATTCAATTGCTTCGATGCATCCAATAAGCTTAAAAGCTCCTGCACTTTTCCTTCTAACTCCGCTATCTGCTCCACTAAACTCCCCCATTTTCCTGTAAAACGCCTTTATCTACTTTATCGGTAATTTCCACCTTACTCTTAACCGGAATTTTTTTCCACAAAAAAAGCCGATGCCCTTCGGCACCAGCTTACCTGTAAAAATCCCAGGCAATCATAATTTTTGCAATCCATTCAAACGAAAAAGCCAAGAGATACAAAGGTGTTGCAACAATCACTACTCCTGCTGCAAAATAACCGAATCCCTTTAACAGCATCCTCGCTACATCGTAAACGGCTCCAGTCAAATCGTCGATAAAATTCAGCATGCCATCCCTCCTTTTTCATTGTTTCGTTAGCCGGTCGGCTCGCGAAATACTGAAAAACAGGAGCACGAAAACAGCTAGTACAAGCACTGTCCAGTAGCTATTATCCTTTACAGCTAGGAAAACGGCGGCAATGCTCAATAAAATCGATAAGATGAGGCCCGCCATCGTCTTCTTGTCATTCAAAACAACCCAGTTCATCGAATCTCCTCCATGCTTTTCATCTAGTATACCATTTCACGTGAGATGATTATGCAATAAACGGAATTTTGACAATTTAATCCCTTTTTCATTTTCGCCAGAAGCTTTGGCAATCAGCTTTGTCTTCGATGTTAAAAGCGATTATTTTCTCAAGTAAATCAAAATCCACCGGCTTGTTCCATGGGATGCGGAATAGTTCCTGCGTCTGGCTATAGCCTGCCTGATCAATCGGTTCTGAAAACTGGACGATGGCCACTTTCTCCGGCGCCACCGATAAATGCTTTTTCGCTACACTGAAAGCGATGATGAACGTGCCGTGGTCCGTGAACATCGGCTGATTCCATTTGATCGCCGTCTCGAGCTGCGGAAATTTCTCCTTGATCCATCCCAGAATTTCTTCGAGCCTTCCCTTGTGATCGGGCTCACCAATCTTCGATAAGAACTCTTCAAATGTCTCCATTAGATCTCCTCCAATTTTAATTGAGTTAACCGTATCATATTTCAAAAGATAAAAAAACGCCCTTTCGGATGGCATATCCGAAGGAGCGTAATTTCATGATTTTTATTCGACTGTTACGGATTTCGCCAAGTTGCGCGGCTTGTCTACGTCGCAGTCGCGGTGAAGCGCTGCATAGTAAGAAATCAATTGCATCGGGATGACCGATACTAATGGTGACAACAATTCATGCACTTTCGGAAGCACAAGGCTGTCGCCGTCTTCCTGCAAGCCTTCCATGGAAATAATGCAAGGGTGTGCACCGCGCGCCGCTACTTCTTTCACGTTGCCGCGGATGCTCAAGTTAACCGCTTCTTGCGTCGCAAGAGCGATAACCGGTGTGCCTTCTTCGATCAAGGCAATCGTACCGTGCTTCAATTCGCCGCCGGCAAAGCCTTCTGCTTGGATGTACGAAATCTCTTTCAATTTCAATGCGCCTTCTAGGCCCACGAAGTAATCCATAACGCGGCCGATAAAGAAGCAATTGCGTGTTGTTGAAAGGAAATCGCGTGCGATTTGTTCCATTTCTTCTTTCATGTCAACTTGCGACTGGATCGCGTTCGCCACGATTCCAAGTTCCTGCACAAGATCAAAGCCGATGTCGATTCCTTTAGATTTAGCTGTTACAGCAGCCAAGATTGAAAGGACAGCGATTTGCGCTGTGTAGGCTTTTGTCGAAGCAACGGCAATTTCAGGTCCTGCATACAACAATAACGTATGGTCAGCTTCACGTGAAAGCGTTGAGCCCGCTACGTTTGTGATCGTTAGTGACGGATGGCCGAGTTTCTTGATTTTCACCAATACTTGGCGGCTGTCTGCTGTTTCGCCTGATTGTGAAATAAAGACGAATAGCGGTTTTTCAGAAAGAAGCGGCATGTTGTAGCCAAATTCACTTGCTACGTGCACTTCTACTGGAATGCCAGCCATTTTTTCCAAATACTCTTTTCCGATCAATCCTGCATGATAGCTTGTACCCGCAGCAATGATGTGGATGCGGTCCGCTTGTTTCACCGCTTCGATGATTTCCGGCTGGATCGTTAATTTTTCATCCGCGCCTTGGTAAGCTTGGATGATTTTGCGCATCACAGCTGGCTGCTCATCGATTTCTTTTAGCATATAGTGAGGGTAAGTCCCTTTTTCGATATCGCTCATGTCGATTTCCGCTTTGAATGGCTGGCGGCTGACCGCTTCCCCATCCAATGTTAAGATTTCGACGCTGTCTTTGCGGACGATGACGATTTCTTTATCCATCAATTCCACGAATTGATCGGTGATTTGCAGCATCGCCATAGCGTCGCTTGCTACGACGTTAAAGCCGTCGCCAAGGCCGACAAGCAATGGGCTCTTGTTTTTCGCAACAAAAATTGTCTGTTCTTCTTCTGCATCAAGCAAAGCGATAGCATAAGAACCTTTCAATAACGTCAAAGTTTTGCTGAACGCTTCTTGAGTTGTCATGCCTTCTTCGACAAATTTGCCGATCAATTGCACGACGATTTCCGTATCTGTGTCAGACTCCATTTCCACGCCAGCCAAGTAATCGCGCTGAATGTGGTGGTAGTTTTCGATGACGCCGTTATGCACCAATGTGAAACGGTCATTTTCGTTTTGGTGAGGGTGCGCATTGACGCGGTTCGGTTTTCCGTGAGTCGCCCAGCGCGTATGGCCGATTCCAGTCGTTCCAACCACTTCATCTTCTACGACAGCACGCAAGTCAGCGATGCGGCCTTTCTCTTTAAAGACGGTGATGCCTTTTCCGTTGCGTACAGCGATACCCGCTGAATCGTAGCCGCGGTATTCCAGGCGTTCAAGCCCTTTTAACAAAATTTCTTTCGAGTCGTTTTCCCCAATATATCCAACAATTCCACACATAATCCAATTCCTCCAGTTTTCTGCAAGTTAAAATAAGCATTTGCATGCGTTCGCAAACACCTTAGTGAGCCCATCCATACCGTTGTACAGCCGATTACTCCGCTGCTTTAAGTATTGGATATGACGACCGGGCTTCGCGGCCGGGAGGTATCCGCCGAAATCTCGATACTCCTCCTCCTCGTCTACTGGAAAGTGACTTGTCCGTCCAATTTTTCCAGTACAGGCGCTTTAACTAGTTTCCTCGTACGCATTACTATCCCCCTTTTTCTGCGGCCCTAAACAGGCAACTTTATCATAACCTCTAACCTGCGCTGCGTCAACGATACACCATTGAAATAGGGCTTAAGGCGAGAACCGGATGGTGCGAAAGACTGGAAAGAATTCGGACATGAAATCGGGTATTCTTCACACGGATAATTGGAAATTATTTAAGGCTGATGGATGTGAAATAAAAAATGCGCGCGCTTGGATGAATTTACGTGCGTTCATAGGAAAATACGCGCGTTCAAGAAGATTTGTGCGCGTTCAGTGAAAAATGTGCGCGCTCACAGAGATTTGCGCGCGTTCAACTGAATTTACGCGCGCTAGCCGCCTTCACACTCTCCATTTGCTCCCCACAAAAAAAGACCGGAAGCAGCTGCCTCCGGTCCATCTCGCTTTATTAAACTTAGTTCATGCCCATTTCTGCTCGCACTACTTCAGCAATGCGCTCTACGTAGTTTTCACAGTCTTCCACTGAAGCTGCTTCCACCATCACGCGGACAAGCGGTTCTGTTCCGGACGGGCGCACAAGTACGCGGCCGTTGCCGTTCATTTCGCTTTCCACTTCGGCAATCTTCTGTGCCACTTTCGCATTGTCCGTCACGGCGTGTTTGTCCGTCACACGGATATTGACGAGCTTCTGCGGGAAGATCGTCATCTCCTCTGCCAGCTCAGACAATTTTTTGCCGGTGATCTTCATGATGTTGACCAACTGCAAGCCTGTCAATAAACCATCGCCGGTTGTGTTGTAATCAAGGAAAATGATGTGGCCCGATTGTTCGCCGCCCAAGTTGTAATCATTTTTCTTCATCTCTTCCACTACGTAGCGGTCACCGACAGCTGTCTGTTTGCTTTCCATGCTGTGTGCTTCCAACGCTTTATAGAAGCCCATATTGCTCATCACGGTAGAAACGACCGTGTTTTTCTTCAATCGCCCTTCGGAATGCAAATGTTTCGCGATTATGTACATAATCTGGTCGCCATCTACAATAGTTCCTTTTTCATCCACTGCGATCAAACGGTCGCCGTCGCCATCAAACGCAAGGCCGATATCCGCTTTTTTCGCTACTACTAGTTCAGCCAGTTTTTCAGGATGCGTCGAACCGACATGGTCGTTGATGTTCAAACCATTTGGCGAAGCGCCCATCGTTGAGATGTCTGCATCCAAATCAGCAAATACGTGTGTAGCTAATGTTGAAGTGGCTCCGTGTGCACAGTCAAGCGCAACATGAATGCCTGCGAACTCTTCGTCCACCGTCTGTTTCAAATACTGGATGTATTTCTGTCCGCCTTCAAAATAATCCGTCACGCTGCCAAGATCTCCGCCAGTTGGGCGCGGCAATGTATCTTCTTCTGCGTCAAGCAACGCTTCGATTTCAAATTCCTGGTCATCCGACAATTTAAAGCCATCCGAACCGAAGAATTTGATGCCGTTGTCTTCAACCGGGTTGTGTGAAGCTGAAATCATGACACCGGCTTCTGCACTCATGACACGGGTTAAATAAGCAACTCCTGGTGTGCTGATGACGCCGAGGCGCATCACTTCTGCACCCACGGATAAAAGGCCGGCTGCTAGTGCGCCTTCCAACATTTCCCCGGAAATACGCGTATCACGGCCGATTAACACTTTCGGTTTGCCTTTTGAGCTTTTTGTTAAGATATATCCGCCGAAGCGGCCTAATTTAAATGCTAATTCCGGTGTTAGTTCGGTATTCGCTACACCCCGCACACCATCAGTTCCAAAATATTTTCCCATTATTTTCTCTCCTTCAATTCTTAAGCTTGAATTGTTTTATGATACTCAATTTTGTTTTATTGCGCTAAAGACATTCACGACGGATTGTCTTCTGCCAGTACCGGATTTTCCACGTCTTCCGGAAGCTGGACCGATTCATCCACGGTGATTTCCGCTTCCACCGTCAGTTTCCCAGGCGAAACGCTGCTTGTGCCTTTCGGCTTTTTCAGTTCCGCTTCCACCGTCGTATCGGTCGGCGTGATGACACCGGCATTGACTTCGACGACAAATTCCGTCAACGCATCCACCACTGTCGGTGGACCTGAAATCTTCACGGTTTCACTGGACGGCGTCAACGACTCGATCGTAACACCTGTCTGCGGCTCACCATTCTCTTCAATCGAGACGGGCACTTCTTTGCTGTATTCTTTGATATCCACGGCCACTTCGACCGCTTCCGGTTCAATCGTAACGTTTTCAAGCTTTGTCAAATCATTGGCAAGAACCCGGACCCGCGCTTCCGTGGTAAAGGAATCGTCCAGTCCTACTTCACCCGTTACGGTCGCTTTCACAAAACTGATGGCATCAATGACACTCTTTGGACCGGTAACTGCCACCGTCTTCGGCTCAGCAGTTATGCCTTTCAGCACAAATCCTTCCGCCAGCAAGCGCTCGTTGATTTCCGGATCGATTCGGAATTCCTGTGTCACCCGCTCTTCAATCGTAATATCAATAAAAGCTGGAGAAATCTGCACACGCAGTTCTTCCGATAAATTTTCTGTCTGGATCGGCACTTGGTGCTCACCAAGCGTCAAATTGCGCAAATCCACGAACAGCGTGAAATCCTTCAGCTGACGTGTTGTCTGAACAATGCTTGTAGGACCTGAAATCGTCAAATCGACGGTCTCAGGCAATCCGCTGACCATTAAATTCGTATCATCATAGAAAACTTCCAATGCCACATCTTCTATCTCTTCCGTTACGGTTCCGCTGCCAGCCGAATCGACTGCCTCATCGCCGGACTTCACCGTGAAAAACAGTAGAAAGGCTAATAGAAGGGCCATAATCCGCAAAAACCAAGGGTTGTCCATCATTTTATCCATTCTTTTTCCCCCTCCAATTCCAACGGGAAGAGTCGGCTGCCTGCTGTTCTGCGCCAAACCAGATGCGGCGCAGTTTCACTTCGAAATCTTCCAATGACAGATTGCGGTGCAAATCGCCGTTCGCCGTTAAGCTGATCGCTCCGGTTTCTTCCGACACAATGACCGTAATCGCATCCGTCACTTCACTGATTCCAAGCGCTGCCCGGTGCCGCGTCCCCAGTTCTTTTGAAATGAACGGGCTTTCCGACAAAGGCAGGTAGCAGGCAGCTGCCGCTATCCGGTTTTTCTGGATGATCACAGCTCCGTCATGCAAAGGCGTATTCGGGATAAATAAGTTAATGAGCAACTCTGACGTAATGTCTGAGTTCATCGGGATTCCAGTTTCGATATATTCACTCAATCCCGTTTCACGTTCAATCGAAATGAGCGCACCGATGCGGCGTTTCGCCATATAACTGACCGATTTCGACATCGCTTCAATTAAACGGCCCCGCTCCGATTCCTCATTCAACTGGCTGCTTGAAAACAGCTTGCCGCGCCCCAATTGCTCCAAGGCACGGCGCATTTCGGGCTGGAATATGATGATAATGGCCAAGAATCCCCAATTCAATACTTGTTGCATAATCCATCCGAGCGTTTCCAAATTGAGTGCTTGGGTAATCAGATACGCAATAATGATAAAGAAGATTCCTTTTAACAATTGGACGGCTTTCGTCCCTTTAATAATCGTGATCAATTTATATACAACGAACCATACCAATAAAATATCAATGACATTCACTAAAAGTTCGAGTGGTGTTTGGTCGGTTAAATTCTCCAAAAACGGCATCTGCAACCCTCACTTTTCAACATCTGCATATCTAATAGTATAGCATAATCAAATCGCGCCTGCCTCGCTTGGAGGGGTTCTAAAACGTATAAACTCTCTTCAAAATTTTTACAAGGCGTACGATACGTCCCATTTCCGAATAATTTGGCCCACGCTATTTCCGTTGCCTTGCCAAACAGCCAAACTTTTCTCCCGGGACCTGCCCTCAACTACTTTCTCCTTATTTATTTTCCCATTTAAAAAACAACTCCATAAGCCGATTTCACTGGCTTACAGGGTTGTCTTTTTATTCTTCCGTATCTTCGCTGCCGCCAAAAATGGAGGCCGCTTCTTTTACGCCTGACTTGATCTGATACCAAAGCCATTCGAAAGCACGGTCGATTTCTTCAATTTCCCCGGTGATGACACCGCTTGACGCCATATACTTTCCGTTAACGAGTGTCACGTTTCCGCGAAGTTCACCTTCGACCCGGATGTCACCGTTCCGGACGGTGATATCCCCCGTCACGACTTGTCCTTCCGGCACGACCACCGTTTCACCTTCCACTACCAGGTTTTCCTGCTTCGTGAACGCAAACTGCTGGTCATCATTGAAGTTTGTGAACAAGGCCGCGCTCATCAAAATACAGAACAGCGCTGCCGCCGTCAAAATCGGATTTTTGCGGAACCAGCGTTGGACGCCGCCCCGTTGGCTTTGTTTCGGCAGACGCTGCATCGTCTTTTGGACAAAATCAGCAGGTGCCTGTATATGAGATGCACTTTGGACAAATGCAATCGTTTTGGTCAGTTCGTGGTATTGCTTTCGACAATCGATGCAGCTCTCTAAATGCGCCTTCAAGACAGCTTCATCGGCAGCATTTATATCCCCATCTAAATAATCATCCATATACTGAATGATGTTCTCCGGACACGTATTCATCGTGCTCGCCTCCTACAAATTGCTCAATTGCTTCCGAAGAGCTTCTCGTCCCCGGTGTATCCGCGTTTTCACGGTCCCAAGCGGCAAATCCAAAATCTCGCTGATTTCCGCCAGCGGCAATTCTTCAATGTACTTTAATACAATAGCGGCACGGTACTTATCTGGCAAGCGGCTGATCTCATATTGCACACGTTCCTGGACTTCCATCCGCATCAGCTCTTCTTCAGGCAGCTGATCATCGTTGGCAATAGAGGAGTACATATCCAACCCTTCCGTTCCGCGCACCTCCGCATCCAGATGGTAATCCGGCTTTTTCTTGCGGATCCGGTCAATGCATAAATTTGTCGCAATGCGGTAAAGCCATGTCGAAAATTTACGCTGCTGATCGAACGTATGAAGATTGACGTAAGCACGCATAAACGCTTCTTGCGCAATGTCTTCCGCTTCATGCTTGTTGTTCAGCATACGGTAGCAGATTTGATAAAGCTGGTGCTGATACAGCTCAACGATTTCGGCGAATGCGTTCTGATCGCCTTTTAACACTTTTTTTATTCGTTTATTGACTAACGCATCCATAATCTCATTTCCCTCCGCCTATGCGGCTGTCTTTTATATACGGACTAGATTCCAAAAGGTTTCAAATTAAATTTTCTTTTTTACAAATCTCTTTCTATCGTATCAAAGTTTACCCATTTAAATCCATGAAATTTTGCGACTCTTTCCGATATAAAAGCTTTTGGCAATAAAAGACTCATTTCTGCCCATAAAAAAACAGGCTTTCGCCTGCTTTTCGCTCGTTTATACTAATTTTTCACCAAACAGCGAACCGATCAATGCGACCGCTACATCCGCCGTCCGGTTCTTTTCGTCTAAAATCGGATTGACTTCAACAAACTCAGCAGAAGTGATGATGCCGGCGTCAAATAATAATTCCATTGCCAAGTGGCTTTCACGGTAAGTGATTCCTCCTGGAACCGGCGTGCCGACACCTGGCGTGTACAAAGGATCGATGCCATCAAGGTCAAGCGATAAATGCACTGCGTCTGTCCGGCGCTCTTCTTTCAAGTACTGAATGGCATCTGCAATCACTTCATTCATGCCCATTTTATCGGTTTCGTGCATGCTATATACACGGATGCCGCGCTCTTTGATCAATTCCCGCTCTCCCGGGTCGACTGAACGCGCTCCGATGATGACAATGTTTTCCGGTTTCACCTTTGGTGAATAGCCGCGGATATGCGTCAATTGCTCATGCCCAAGCCCGAAGCTTGCAGCAAGCGGCATGCCGTGGATATTGCCGGATGGCGACGTGTCGCTCGTATTCATATCTGCATGCGCATCGTACCAAATGACGCCGAGATTTTCATGGCGTTCTGAAATTCCTGCAAGCGTCCCGATGGCAATGCTGTGGTCGCCGCCTAAAACTAATGGAAAGTTTCCAGCTTCCGCCACTTCAAAAACTTTTGCGCCCAGCGCTTCCGTTGCTTCTGTAATCACTTTCAAATTGCGCAGATTCGTGTTTTCTTCCACTGAACCGTCTGCTTGCCCGATTTGGATGTCCCCTTCATCCTTCACCGTATAGCCAAGTTCCTCGATGCGTTCGACCACTCCTGCGTAACGAATGGCACTTGGTCCCATGTCGACGCCGCGGCGATTTTGCCCGTGGTCCATTGGTACACCGATAATCGATACATTCTTTTTATTCATGATTTTATTCCCCCTTAACAAGATGCATTCATTGTAACTGCTAAAGGGGACTTGGCTCAACCGCACAAAATCACGTATATTTATTCAACTTTTCCAACAATTCTTTTTCCACTTCCGGCCATTCCCGATCGATGATGGAATAGACCACAGCATCTCTCGGTTTGCCCGTAGACCGGATCCGCTCATTGCGCAGCACCCCTTCTTTTACTGCGCCGATGCGTTCCAATGCTTTCTGTGAACGGATATTTTCCGCATCTGTCTTGAATTGCACACGAATCATGCCGCGTTCTTCAAAACAATAGTGGAGAAGCGCCAATTTCACTCGGGTATTCACATGTGTGCGCTGTGCCGATTCTGCATAGAACGTCGATCCGATTTCACAGCTTTTATTCGTTTCATCGATTGCATAGATGCGGGTTGTCCCGATAATTTCCGACGTTTCCGGGTTCTCGACGGCAAAGATCAACACGTTGGACTGGTTCAGCCCGGATGCAAGCCACGCTTCCAACTGCTCAAAAGTTTCCACTTTTGTCAGCATGTGTTCGAAAATACCTGGGGTATACAAGCCCCAAAGTGCTTCAAAATCCTCTCTCTTCAATAAACGCAAACGAATGCCTGGCTCTTCGATTATCATTTCTTTTCCTCCTAACTAAAATAGACGGATTGGATCCGCTGCAAAAATTCCTGTTCGAGCTCGCCCATTTCTTTCGCTAAAAAATAGGTCGATACTTTAGGCAACGGAAACAAGTCAAAATGGGCATCCATCAAGCGCCCTTCAATCAATTCCCGCCGCACCATGGATCTCGGCAGAAACGATACGCCGAGCCCTTCCTGGATAAACCTTTTTACGATATGTGCCTGTGTCACTTTCATCGTCCGGATTCCCGTCACTTGCAAGTGCAATTTCAGCAGCAATTCTTCCCAAAATACCGGATGGTGATGAGTAAACAAAAACGAAGATTGAAGCATCGCTTCGGCCGAAACAGTCGGTCCACTTTCATCGTCATAGGCGTCTCTCGGCAAAATGAATAAGAGCGGATCGTCGTAGACAATTTCATGAAGAATATTCCTTCGCACCGGCGGCAAGGCAGAAATTCCCGCTGAAACTTCTCCGTTTTCTACCAAGTCCTCGATTTTCTCGGATTCTTCGACCTGTATGACCAGTTCAATATCCGGATGATTCAATGTGAAGGATTTTAAGATATACGGGAGAACCGTCTCAGCCATTAACGGAGAAATAGCCAATCGCCATTTCTGACGATATCCTTGTGCAAAGGCATGCAGTCCGTCAATGCTCACCTCCACTTGCGCTAAAATTTTTCTTGCTTCACCGAGAAAATGGCGCCCTTCATCGGTAAGTTCTACCCGATTCCTTTCCCGCTTAAATAGAAGTATTCCTAAACTCTCTTCTAATAAACGGATGTGTACGGTCACATTTGGCTGTGACATCAACAAACGTTCGGATGTCTTTCTGAAGTTCAAGGTCTCTGCCGCATCCACAAAAGTTTTTAACCAAGAAAGTTCCATAACTGCCTCCTTTCTTAATTAATAATTTGAATTGTTTTAATTATATATCTTTAATTTTTATAATCAATACAGCGAGGTATGATAAAAGAAAAGGAGGAGAAGGAACATGTTCCAAAAAGGCCTAAAAGGTGTAGTAGCGGTCCAGACAGGCATTGCATCTGTCGACGGGGATAAAGGGGAATTACGCTATCGCGGAAAATTAGTGCATGAAGTGATCAAAGGAAAATCATTTGAAGAAACGGCTTATTTCTTATGGCATGGGCATAGCGCAAGCGCTGCAGAACTTGAAGACTGGGAAGCTTCTTTCATTAAATACCGGAAAGTACCGGAACACATCTTGGAAATCGCGAAATTGCTGCCAAAAGAAGCCCCTATCATAGACGGGCTGCGTACTTTACTTTCAGCTTATAGCCAACAAGAATTTTCACGTACAACTCCTGAGCAACAAGCGTTATCTCTCGTTTCAGTCTTTCCGGTTTTAACGGCTTTACTCTACCGCTTACAGCAAGGACTCCCACCCATCGATGCTCGGGAAGCTTTGAACCACACGGCCAATTATTTATGGATGTTAAAAGGTACAGAGCCGACAGCTGCCCAAATTGAGGCATTGGAAACTTATTTAAAATTGACCATGGAGCACGGCATGAACGCCTCCACTTTCGCCGCACGGGTGACGGTTTCTACCGAATCGGATATGGTGTCAGCCATCACATCAGCGATCGGAACGATGAAAGGCCCCTTGCATGGCGGCGCTCCTTCTGGTGTCATCGATCTGTTGGAAGAAATCCAATCTCCCGAACGAATTGAACCCGTCATTGCCCATAAACTTGATGAAGGAGAGAAAATCATGGGGTTCGGCCATCGCATTTACCGGACAGAAGATCCGCGTTCCATTTTATTGCGTGAAACTTGTTTGGCACTCGCAGGCGAAGACCCTTGGCTCGATTTAGCCGTATCTGCAGAACAGGAAATCATCCGCTTGCTGAATGAACGAAAACCGGGGCGCGCCCTTTACACAAATGTTGAATTTTATGCAGCTGCCATTATGCGCTCGATCGATATGCCGCCGGCTTTATTCACACCCACTTTCAGAGTCGCTCGCATAGTCGGCTGGACTGCTCACGTACTCGAACAGCAGCGGGACAATGTCATTTTCCGGCCGCAATCCGAATACATTGGAAACTAACTAAAAAAAACCCGTCTCCAAGTTAATGGAAACGGGTTTTTACACATGGATAGTACAAATACACATGGAACAATGGAGCCTAGGGGGCTCGAACCCCTGACCTCGACACTGCCAGCGTCGCGCTCTCCCAGCTGAGCTAAGGCCCCGCGCTGAACAGGCGCAGGAAAAAAATAAAAATGAGCCATGAAGGATTCGAACCTTCGACCCTCTGATTAAAAGTCAGATGCTCTACCAACTGAGCTAATGGCTCGAAAAAAATGGCTGGGGTACCTGGATTCGAACCAGGGCATGACGGGATCAAAACCCGTTGCCTTACCGCTTGGCTATACCCCAAAGATAAAACTGGTGGTGGGGGGCAGATTCGAACTGCCGAACCCGAAGGAGCGGATTTACAGTCCGCCGCGTTTAGCCACTTCGCTACCCCACCGAGAAGAATGGTGGAGGATGACGGGATCGAACCGCCGACCCTCTGCTTGTAAGGCAGATGCTCTCCCAGCTGAGCTAATCCTCCACGAAAATCAAAATTTATTTCTATAAATTGTTTTTAAAAAACAATTTGGTGACCCCTACGGGATTCGAACCCGTGTTACCGCCGTGAAAGGGCGGTGTCTTAACCGCTTGACCAAGGGGCCAATATAAATAGTATAACAGTCTCTCACCAATCTACAAAACCTTATGGAAATCAAAAAGCTTCCAACCGGGTTCGAACCGGTGACCTCTTCCTTACCATGGAAGCACTCTACCTGCTGAGCTATGGAAGCAAGGTAAAAGATTCGTTGCGGTAAAAAAACATAGAATAGCCCAGCGACGTCCTACTCTCACAGGGGGAGACCCCCAACTACCATCGGCGCAAAAGAGCTTAACTTCCGTGTTCGGGATGGGAACGGGTGTGGCCTCTTTGCCATCATCACTGGACTATTTTTTTCAGAGTGACTTGTTCACTCAAAACTGGATATTCGACATCGAAACAGGTGAAACGCGCGCTTCACAAAGCAATTTGGTTAAGTCCTCGATCGATTAGTATTCGTCAGCTGCACGTGTCGCCACGCTTCCACCTCGAACCTATCTACCTCATCGTCTTTGAGGGATCTTACTTGCTTGCGCAATGGGAAATCTCATCTTGA